>CAZVSU010000006.1:0-45943 GCA_964629645.1 uncultured bacterium
GTCCTAACAGCCTTGAACCACTCGGCTATCACGTCATCTGTTCAATGAGCTGCCCATTTTGCAGAGTATAGCGATGGTCACACATCTGAGCGAGATCGTCATTGTGGGTCACTAGGATGAGGGTTTTTCCCTCTTTTTTGACAAGCCCAAGAAGAAGGTCGTGGATGACAGCTGCAGTATCGAAATCGAGATTTCCTGAGGGCTCGTCAGCCAAAATCAAATCGGGATTGTTCAGCAAAGCTCTGGCGATGGCCACTCGTTGTTTTTCTCCACCGGAAAGCTGTTTGGCGAGCTGATGCGCGCGGTCTGCCATCCCTACTGCCACAAGCAGCTCCTCCGCACGTTGATAAGCCTTGCTCCCGAAGCGACAAGACCTCCGCGCGATACGGGCGGGCATCAGAAGATTTTCCATCACGGAAAAGTCCTGCAAAAGATGGAAAGACTGAAAGACGAAACCGATTTTCTCAGATCTCAATTGATGATACGTGTCGCTCGTAACGGCAATGCCATCAATCAAAACAACGCCGGAAAGCGGCTCATCAAGGGTGCCTAAAATCTGAAGGAGCGTACTCTTTCCCTCTCCAGAACGCCCCATAATGGCGATCGATTCCCCTTTTTTGACTTTTAGGGAGACCCCTTTCAAGACATGAGGACCCCGCTCGTTATCAAAAGATTTTTGGAGGTTATGTGCATCTAAAATCATCCGTCAGCCCTCAAAATATCGGCCGGTTTCATCAAGCTGGCTTTCAGCGCCGGGACAACTCCTGAAACAAGGGAGGTGAGCACGGTCGCGATGAGAACAAAAGTAAGCGCTTCTGAGCTTAGCTCATTAGGGATGACGTCACCGTAGAAATGAGCGTTGAAAAGCTCATGTCCTTGTAGATAGCTGATAGCATTGATAAGGAAATCGATATGGCGAAGTGTTGCCACGGCGAATGCGATGCCCATCAAACTCCCCAATAACCCCATGATAAGACCACAAAAACCGAAAATAGCGGCGATGCTCGTCGATGTGGCTCCCATCGAACGCAAAACCCCGATCTCTGTTTTTTTATCATTCACCAAGATGACCAGCAGGCTCACAATATTGGAGCAGGCAACTAAGATGATCACGATGGAAATTATGGTGAACAGATTGCGTTGGCTGCTCTGCTGCTCGAGAAGCTCTTTGGTGAAGGGGTATTCTCGGTAAGTTTCAACGTTCCAGTAGTCGGCGATGCCAAGCGTCTTGAGATTTTGAACGATTTCGCGCTTAACGTCTCCGGCTTGCTCATATTGGTCGAACCGGACATTGATGCCCGTCGCTGCCGGTCCGGCGCTCATATCGTAGCCCGTGCTCACCATGGCAATCAATTCAGGACGCCCCCAGACAAAGCGCCCTCCGATCGGGGTCACACCTTGATCGTAAAAGCCCACAACGTAAACGGGAACTTGCTGCTCTTGCACGCTAGAGGTTGTGGGGGCTTTGTACGAAATCGTTCCGCGGTCTCCGACAAGGACGCCGTCGTCGCGGAAACTTTTGGGAAGAAGGATTGATTCAACGCCCGGTATTGAGGGCATTGCCATTTCCCCCTCCTTGATCGAGACTGCTTGCGCGTTTCGGGACTTTTTCGATGCGGTGTCAACGATAAGAGTCTTTGCCAATTCCCTATTTTTTGGATCGAAAGAGCCAAGGTAAGTCGATTGATTGAGCTGGGTCACCCCATCTGCTCTTTGCAAATTGAGGTGGAGATTTCCGATCGCAGTTTCGAAAAAACTCGTTTCCGGCTTGACAAGATGAACGCTATGGACAGCTTGTTCGGCGAGTTTGACCAGATCTTTCACCCTCCCCGACTCGTCGGTATCGGGCATTGCCCAATTTAATGGCTGCTCTTCGTCATATTCGGGGTCGTAGGGGTCGGTTTGCATCGCGACAGATTTTTCGCGAAGCGTTTTGTAGGTGTAGCCGGACGCTTCGCTGATGCTGTCTATTTGGTAATAGTACGAGTTGTAGTAGGCCTCGGTCGGAACTATTCTGACCGGAGCCATCAGCGCAATCAGCTTCTCGACCCAATTTTTTTCGAGACCATTTGTGATCGAAAAAAAGACCAGGATTAACCACACGACGAGTGAGATCACGAAAATGGAAACAAGGCTGATGATTGAGACTGACAGTTGGCGCCATCTTGGGATCAAATATTTACACGCAACTGAAAACTCAAACATTTTGTTTAGTGGCCTACTTCTTGGATTCTTTGTAAATCACATGCTTGCGTACTGTCGGATCATATTTTTTCATCTCGATACGGTCCGGCGTGTTCGTCTTGTTTTTGACGGAATGATAGGTGTGCTTGCTTTCAGTACTTTTCAAAGTAATTTTTTCACGTTTTTTGCTTGCCATAGGTCAATCTGCCTCATTTCATAAAGGTGTCAAATAATGCCCTTAATTTTAGGTAAACATCGGATAAAAATCAAGAAAGTATGAAACGGGCGCAAAGGCAACATGCTGAGCTTAATTCAAAGACGTGATTTATTTTCACGTCAATCCCGCTTTAAACGAGGGGGCGAAAGCCCCCTCAAGAGATACATCTGCTTTTCACGAAGGTTGACCGGCTTTTTTGCTGAGCCTGGCGCTCCGGCGCACCTTCTTTGGTTTTTTGACCACTTGCTCAGTCATCGCTTTTTTTTCTATAGCAGGAGCACAAAGGATCATAAGCTTCTTATTCTCCAGAGCCTTAATTTGATCTCTCAGCTCAAGAGAACTTTTTTTGTTGACTCTTTCCAAAATCAGAGGGTAAGACTCATCCGGCTCCATAGGTTCAATCATTTTTTGAAAAACGTTGTAGATTGTATAGACATCATTTTGATCATCGAGACCGAACCTCTCGGTCAACGCCTCCATACTATACACATCTTTACCCCGTCCATACAGCCCTTGCGCTAAGTTTTGTGTGCAAAAGTACTGCAAGTCAGCGCGGACAGGACCGTTTTTCCAAAGCATTGTTCTCAAAAACGTCGCGCCATGTGTCATCAGAATGACCTTCTCCCAGACGGGAAGCCGGTTGCCAAGAGAGGCGTCTTTGCCCTGGCCGACCCAATCCCAAAAATAAGGAGCCTCTTCTTCCCACGTAGGTGCCTTTGACAGATCCTTTTTTGTTAGATTAAGTTCATCAAGCGTTGTTTGGCGGACAGAACCTCCGGGATTTACAATGGCATGGTAGTAATTGTCACCTTCAGTTTTGTTTGGAGCATAAGCCTCGATGGAAATCAACTTCGCATTGATTTCCTTTTTCTTTTTTCCGTTTTGCAGTTTTCTTTCAGTGCGTTCAATTTCGGTGGTGTGAATTTTAACAAATATAGGATGAGCGACATAGGCGGTCTTGATCGCTCTTGCAACCGCAACAAAACGCTTTTCGTTTTTTAGCATGCCCAGCTTAATTCCAGATTGATCCGGAACCTTAGTCATGAGTTCAAAAAGTCGTTTGGTTTTCTCTAAGCGGTTGAGATCGTGTGGAATGCCGAAATGGTGGATCAGTTCGTCGAAGACGGCATCACGTCCATTGACAGGTTTCGGCTCAAATTGGAAGCCCCAAGATTTTGATTGTTCGGTTCTATCGGCAAATTCTTCCTCTTTGTACCAAGGCAGAAGCCGGTGGCCTGTATTTTTTAGGGCGTTGAGATGAAACCAAATGACATTTTTTGGCACCTGTTTGCCTATGCGCTCAATTTCTCGATCGAAAATAAGGGCATCGCGGATTCTCCCGGAAAATGTCACCTGAACCAAACGAGCGGTGGCGTCGCCGCCAAGGCAAAGCTTTTGCCATTGACGGTAGTTTTTATACACTTTCTTAAAAGTCGGGGCGTCTTCAAGTTCTTTTCGGGTCACACCGTCTGAATAACGCGGATCGACTTCGACCCCCTCAGGCGGTTTTACGAAAGAGGTAAATCGAGGTTTAGATGTGTTGCTCGGACAAAAAGCCGTCATTTTTACCGCACATGGAACCGGCAATGATCTCGATTCTTTATCCTTGAGTTCACACTCTCCTGAAAGCGAAAGAGACAAGTAAAGGGGGATAAAAGAGTAGCTTTTCAAAAGCATATTCGCCGCTCGTTCATTGGCCTTTCCATCTTCATCGTCGAGGGCGACTTTAAAAAATTCAGACCTGTCGACATGCTGCATCAGGACTTTGGCCACTTCAAAAGTTCCTTTTGCGTCCGGCAAGGCGGTGTGTTGATCCCATGGAGCAACGGACAGGTGTTGACGGACCGATTGAAGATCATGCTTGTCGAGCTTGAGCACTCTTTTTGCTATCGGCAGAAGGTCGACAGTATGGGTCGTCGGCCATTCAATATCGTATTGATCGCAGACCTTAAGAAGCGGGCCAATATCAGCTGTCTCAACATTCCAACCGGCAATCACAATTGTGTCGCCTTCTTCGACGTCCTCATTGATAAAATCGATCATCGATTGGACAACATCTTTTAGTATTCTCTTTGAAGTGTCATCCACTTTCAGACGTATTTTTTCCCCAAATACCCTGTTGCCTACCCGGCCAGAAGGTTTTGCAACCCCAATCTCAGAGAGTTTCCAGTCAGACCCGCACTTTACCTTTTCTGTGTCGAGATAGACATCGATGATTCTTCCCATTATGACCTCCTCATGGTTCGAGAATCCGAACGTTAAATCAGGTAAAAATTCATGTAAATCATTTTTTCACTCTTTCTACTGTGGGCATAAAAAACAGTCTCGTGTATAAGGAACAAGGTGACGATAGAAGGAAAGGATATTAAATGAAGAAAGACCTCAAAGCTGTTGGTGAAGAGCTTAAAAAAAAACGAACCGAACTGAATCTTTCATTAAAAGAAGCGCAAAATGCGACATCGATACAGATGACCCACTTAAACGCTCTTGAAGATGGAGCGATAGAGCGGCTGATTTCACCTGTCTACGCTCAAGGATTTTTGAAACAGTATGCGAAATTTTTAGGACTGGACGGCGATAAAATGGTCAGGGATCATTTGGAGCTGTTCCAAGTCAAAGAAAAGCAGGAATTTTCCTATGGCATCGGAACTGTCGAGAAAAGAGGATCGCCGGGATCGGGAGTGAAATGGTTTCCGAATGCGGTATGGGCCCTTGCCTTCGGAGCTCTCCTTGTCACAGCGTTTTTTGTCGCCCGATATTTTGAGGTGATGTAGTGGAAATGAAGCCCCGACCTCGCGGTTTTGCGGGCTGGAGCCGTCTTTTCTTCTGCGGAGCGTGTATGGGAGCGGCCGATCTTGTTCCGGGTGTTTCCGGGGGAACGGTCGCTCTCATGCTCAGAATTTATTCCCCTTTTATTAAAAGTCTTTGCACACTCGATCAGGATGCGCTGAGCTACTTTTCCACGTTCCAGTGGAGGCGATTGCTCAAACATGTCGCTTGGCAGTTCTTATGTGCTCTCGGCATGGGAATGGCCGTTGCCATTCTCTTGCTTGCCCCCCTTTTTCACACTCTTCTGGGAAGCTCCGATACAAAGCGGCAGCTTTTTAGTTTTTTTTCCGGTTTGATCATCGCCTCCTCATTTTTTTGTCTCAGAAGAGTGCCGAATTGGTCTTGGCGATCAATCGGATCGCTCTTTGTGGGTGCAGCATTTGCTCTTTGGGTCACCTTATTTCCGCTTCTCTTCTCATTTCAGCTGAACTTCATTCTTGATACCCAGGCAAATGCTTTGATCTGGGTCTTTTTCTGCGGCGTCGTTGCGGTCGCCGCCATGCTCTTGCCCGGTTTATCAGGTAGTTACCTTTTGACGATTCTCGGCGCCTATCCCCTGATCATTGAATCACTTTCGAATATTTCTAAGGGAATGCTCTCTTTTTCGATTCCCCTCGAGAGCTTTCTCGTGCTGCTGAGCTTGGGATGTGGCATTGCGCTAGGGGCTCTTTTTTTCACCCGTTTGATCCAGTGGTTTCTGACCCGTTTTTTGAGCGCTACTCTTGCGTGTATGGTCGGTTTTATGATCGGAGCACTGCCGGCTGTTTGGCCATTTGGTGTCGAGCCTGTTTCAACGATGGAAATCGTATGGCTTTTCGTCGGCCTCTTTCTTGTGGTCGTTTCAGAAAGCGCTTTTCTTTTGGATAAGACGCCAAATAGCCATGAGACTCTGTGACAGATATCCTCTTTTTCGATACTATGATAACGACTATGCCGTTTACAATTGGCGGAGACTGGAAATCAAACGACTCCACTCCTGATAAAAACAACAAGCAACCGATTAAGGTCCGTAATATCAAGCGCAAAAAAGCCCTTTTGACGGTGATCTACAATATCGGAACGCACGATGTGAACATGACCGACATAGCCCAAACATTAAAGCGAAGGCTCGGTGTCGGAGGGGCAATTAAGAATCAAGATATTGAACTTCAGGGGCATAAAGCCAATGAAGTGAAATCAATACTTCAAGAAATGGGATTAAAAGCACAATGAATCATGAAGACAAACTCAAGCAATACGCAACACTTATCGTCAAACATGGCGCCAACGTTCAAAAAGGACAAGATGTCTATATCGCAGGCGAGGTGATCCACCGAGACTTCATCACTTTGATTGTGAAAGAAGCTTACCGCGCGGGCGCTCGAATTGTGACGACCGATCTTATTGACCCCTACCACTCAAAGATCAGACTTTTGGACTCTGCTTCCGACGACTATCTGACAAGAGTTCCCGAATACGTTCCATTCAAAGCCGAGCAGATGATTGCCGACCAAGCGGCGACCATTCGGATTCTTGGCAGCGAAGAGCCCGATCTCCTTTCTGAAATGGATCCCCGGAAAATCAACCGGCAGCAGTTGAGCGTCCGAAAAAAATTAAAGCGTTTCTACGAAGAGGGTATCGGCCATTCCAAAGTGCAGTGGACCATTGCTGCAGCATCGACACCAAAGTGGGCCAAAAAAGTGTTTCCGGAGCTCAACGAGGCAGAAGCGTATGAGATGCTTTGGAAAGACATCTTTTCCATTTGCCGCGCTGATAAGCCCGATTGTCTTGATCTTTGGAAAAAGCATAACTCTACTTTGCAGAAAAGAGCGCAAAAACTCACCGACTTAAAAATCGAGTCCCTCCATTTTACCGGACCGGGGACCGATCTTCGCGTCGGTCTGTCGCAAAAAGCAAAATTCAAAGGCGGGGCAAGCAATGGACCAAGAGGCGTCGAATTCGAACCGAACCTCCCGACAGAAGAAGTCTTCACGACGCCCGACTGCCGCAAAACCGAAGGCTTTGTCCAAACGACCCGCCCCTTTTTAATTAACGGAAAAATGATCCGCGGCTTAAAGCTGGAATTCAAGAAAGGAGAGATCGTTTCTTTTGATGCAGACGAAGGAAAGGACACTTTCCAAGAATATATCAAAAGCGATGCGGGGGCCAACCGTCTGGGAGAGGTCGCGCTAGTTGGGATCGATTCCCCTATTTATCAGACCGATCGTGTTTATGAAGAGATTTTATTCGACGAGAATGCGGCTTGCCACATTGCCGTCGGATTTGCCTACCACTTTTGCATTGAAGGCTCTGCCGACATGTCGATTGAAGAGCTGCAAGACGTAGGCTGCAACGAAAGCGCTGTCCATACTGACATGATGATTTCATCTGAAGAGGTGGACGTCAAAGGGAAATTAGCATCGGGAGAAGAGATTTCCCTCATTTCAAAAGGTCGTTGGGTCGATGAGTTCGCTTAAACTGCTTCTATCAATTGTCATTGGCGGGTTTCTTTGGCTTGTTCCCACACCTGAAGCTCTGACTGACCAAGCATGGCATCTTTTTGCTCTCTTTTTCGCCACCATCATCGGTGTCATCCTTCGGCCCTTTCCGATGGCGGGAACGGCATTAATCGGCTTAACGGCTGTTGTCCTCACGAAGACTCTCAGCTTCGAAGAGGCCTTTAGCGGTTTCTCACGCGATGTGATCTGGTTGATTGTCTTTGCCTTTTTTGTGGCCCACGGCATTATTAAAACAGGTCTCGGCGCACGCATCAGTTACCTCTTTATGATGCTTTTCGGCAAGAAAACCCTGGGCCTTGGCTATGGGATGGCGGCAACAGATCTTATCTTGGCTCCTGCGATCCCAAGCTCAACTGCACGAGCAGGAGGGGTTTTATTTCCTATTTTGGAATCTCTTGCCAATAACTACGAAAGCTACCCGCACAAGCCCTCTTCGAGAAAAATTGGGGGCTATCTCCTTGCGACGGCGTTTCAAATTAACGGTGTCACAAATGCGATGTTCATCACTGCTATGGCAGCCAATCCTCTCATTGTCGACATTGCAAAAGATAATGGGCTCAATGTCACCTGGGGCTCTTGGGCTCTGGCTGCACTCGTCCCGGGACTGATCAGCTTACTCGCCATACCCCTTGTTATCTATTGGATTTACCCGCCGGAAATCAAAACCACCCCCCACGCTAAGGAGTATGCCCAAAGCAACTTGAAAAAAATGGGAAAAATGAGTCACCAGGAATGGATCATGCTGACCACGTTCCTCCTATTGATCGTTCTTTGGATGTGGGGTCCGGAGTTTCAGTTGAAAGCTGCGACGACCGCTCTTTTGGGTTTAAGCATTCTTATGATCACAAAGGTGTTAACATGGCAAGAACTGGTGAAAGAGACCGGAGCATGGAGCACGCTGATCTGGTTTTCAGTGTTGCTGACGATGGCAACTTTCCTTAATAAGCTCGGCTTTACCGAGTGGTTCGGCGGCCTTGTCGTCGCGCGCGTTGAGTTTTTGGACTGGAAGCTCGCCTTTTTCTTCCTTTCCTTGATTTATTTTTACTGCCACTACTTTTTTGCAAGCAACTTGGCGCACGTTGGGGCGCTTTTGCCCACGTTTTTAGCTGTCGCGATCCAGCTCGGCGCCCCTCCCCTGTTCTCTTTTTACGTCCTGGCCTTTTTTAGCAGCCTGTTTGGAGGGCTCACACACTATGGAAGCGGTCCTGCGGCAATCCTTTATGGCGCCGGGTATGTTCCCGTGCGAGACTGGTGGACTGTGGGCTTTGTCTCCAGCGTCGCCAACGTGATCATTTGGCTGACGGCCGGAACCATCTGGTGGAAATTTTTAGGAATCTTTTAACCTCTGATGACTGAGTTGATTGGTTAATACAAAAAGTCGAGATTAAGCCGCACGATGTCGTCGCGCGACCAGAGATCTCGGTTGATTTTGTTCCATTGAAAGGTAAAATCTGCGAGAAGAAAAATATGGTCGGTCATCACGAGCTTTCCCCCCATACGCAGACGATTTCGACTCAGGTTCATGATTTTATCAAAAAAGAGCTCATCTTTGATGTAAGGGGTCACTTTATCTTCGATTAGTGCAGGAAAGTTGACAATAAATTGATTCCGGAACAAGAAATTATCTCTTCGACTGCGGTACTCGAGTCTCGCTCTATTACCTAGAAGAAAATTTTTCACCTTCCAAACTTTTGTCACCGTAAAGCGAGGATTCTCCTCCGGGATCCATTGATTCTCACGATTGATAAGCCCCTCGCGAAAACTGGGGATCACGCGAAGGTCGTCGCTCACTCTAAAAACAATGCCCATCTCAAAAAATTGGAAACCGAGCCGCGAGGCGTTATCGACAAACCTTAATCCGTGAAATGCGTAAAGGACTTTATCGTCTCCCACTTTGATCCCAAGATCAGTTCGGGTCCAAAATTGGTGGTCCCGGAATTCGGATCGCGCAAGCAAAGACGAACTTAACAGTGAAAAGATGATGGCAAGTCTGGCTATCAGCATAAGCTGTCAATATAATGACTCAACCATTAATAAAAAATTAAATTTTCCCTTTGGCGAAAGAGAGGCCTTGAAGCAAGCTCAATCTAATCGTTTCCAAGTGAATACGAAACGAGACGAAACTCTGTATCGCAGGATTGCAGAATGGACAACCTCTCATCAAAAAGGGCCACGTCTTGAATTTCGGTTCTTTGCTTATCGAGCAGGCCGCGCTTCGTGGATTTGATTTTATATGTTTTGAAAGAGGGCAAGTGTAAGATGGTGAGCGAACGGCGATTCATTCTCTGATAGGCCATAAAGTTATTGAAAAGCCAAAGTTTATCCTGGCCCCAAAGGGCAACCGAAAGGGGCGAACCGATCAATCCTCCGGATTGAGCATCCAAAACGATGAGATCCCCACTCTTTTTTTTGGGATTCGCCTCTTTCAGAACCACCCAACGTGTATTGAGGGCAAGAACGTCTAAAGAGTCATACTTCCCGATCGCCTTGCATTCCCTAAACCATTTCAGTTGAAGAACGCCCAATTTATCAATTTTATACGCCACAATACTTTGACATGGGTTGCTCAAAACGATTTGATTCCGGCTGTAGTGAGTCTGATCTTCCAAACGATCTGTGACATGATTTTTGGTGAATTTAAATGTATGAAGGTTAAACGTTCGATAGGTCGTCTCGTCAACGACATAGTCAAGACCCTCTTTGCGATAAGCAGCAATTTTCAAAATCGCCCAGTGGTCGACACGATACACCTCTTTGATTTCATTTTTCTTTGCGCGGAATTTTGTTTGCAAATCCAAGGAGACGGTCATGTCTTCAGACAACAGATCCCAAATCTGGAAAACGCCTGTATTTCCTATCACAAGAAGGTGATTCTCACCATAAAACAGAAAATATTTCATTGCCGGCAAACAGTAGTCCGCCTTTTTCATCCCGTAAGAAGATGGGGCGACGTTGATCGAAAAAGAGCATGTCTTCCCTTCGATATCAAATTGATACTGCGAGACATAGTCCTTTGTGATGATCCATCGATCCGAATAAGAGACAACACTCGTGAGGCGGGGCGTTGCATCATTTCGGACTACGGTGAGAAAATTCGCGCGATCCATCACCTTTGTCTGCTCGCGAGAGGCGTGCAAAATTTTGGCCATGGGCTTGTCGCCGGATACCCAATCTGTCACATCGGGCTCTGCTTTTGCGATCGTTTTAAAAAAGAGCTCCGGAGCGGCGAGCACCGAATTCTGATTGACCGGAAGATCTTTGTCTTCCGAGAGGGCTTTCCACCGTCTGTTGACAAGCGAGCAGACTCCGAGCTGTTGGGCGTTGAGAAAAGAAAAAATCATCAAAAAGAGCTCATCGTTTAAGCAAAGCGTCGGATCGTTTCGCAAGGCCTGTCCAAACCATTTCGTTTCGATCATCCGAAATCCGTGAGTCGAATACATCAGCTCTTCCCCCTTAACTTATGACCACCTGTGATATAGTCGATTTGCCTCTATTTAACAATCGGAGTTGAATCAAAAATGTCAATTTTCTAATATAATCTGATATGAAAGCTGGGAGTCATCACAGCCCACCAAAACAAAAGCACGCGAATAAAGACCGCCGAAGAGATCTTCTGCGGCCTTTTTCATAAACGGGGGAAAAATGGAGATTGAGAGTTTTTTTAACGCGTTTAACGGTCAAAGCTTGACTTATGATGATTTGATTTTTCTCCCCTCCTACGTCGATTTCGGCTTGGAATCCATCACACTTAAGACAAAAATCACTCGAGAAGTCGAACTCAACGTTCCTATTTGCAGCTCTCCGATGGATACCGTGACCGAAGAGGCGTTGGCTATTGGCGTTGCCTTGCAGGGAGGAATCGGATTTGTCCATTACAATATGGATCCTTGGCAACAAAAAAAGCTAATAGAGAAAATCAAATGTTTTAAAAGCGGCCTTGTTCCCGATCCCCTGACCATCTCCCCCGAAGCCAAAATCCGCGATGTTGTGGCCGTTCAAAATGAGTATGGTTTCACGAGCATACCCGTCACTGAAAATGGCGAATCGCACGGCACGCTTGTCGGAATGATCACAAAATATGACTACTCGACATTAACTGACGAAGATTTGGAAAAAACAGTCAAGGAACGGATGACACCTGCCGAAAGGCTTTCGGTGGCGACATTTGATGAAATCAGCACAAACGGCAGCCTCAACATCAAGCTGGCCAATGCCAGGCTGGTCGATAGCCACAGCACTGCCCTTCCCATCACCGATAGAAACGGGTGCCTGCTCTACTTCCTTACGAGATCCGATCTCGAAAAGCACATGAGCTGCCCCCATGCGACTAGCGACCGGTCTAAGAGGCTGCTCGCGGGCGCTGCCGTAGAAACCTGGTTTGAAAAAGCCGAAGAACGCCTTGCAGCCATCCATCGCGACGTCGATGTGATCGTCTTCGACACTTCGCAAGGGTTCACGTCTTATGAACTTGATTTGATCCGGTGGACCAAAAAGCACTATCCCGATCTTCAAGTCATAGGAGGCAACGTCGTCACAGCCAATGCCTGCGAAGCTTTGATAAAGGCCGGCGTCGACGGCATCAGAGTCGGGATGGGATCGGGCTCGATATGTACCACCCAAGAAGTGGGCGGAGTCGGCCGAGGGCAAGCGACAGCTGTTTACCAGTGCGCCAAAGCATGTCTTCCCTATGGCGTTCCCGTCATTGCTGATGGAGGGGTTCGGAAAAGCGCCGACATTATCAAAGCTCTTTGTTTGGGCGCCAGTGCTGTGATGCTGGGCTCTCTCCTTGCCAGCACGGACGAGGCCCCCGGTAAAACCCATATTCGCGACGGCGTCAGAGTAAAAGAGTACCGCGGTATGGGGTCGATACAGGCGATGGCGAGGGGAAGTTCCGTCCGCTATGGTATGCAAAACCTCGCAAGCAGAGTGCCGGAAGGGGTGATGGGGATGGTCCCATCCCGAGGATCGGTGTCTGATTGGATCCCCTTTTTGATGCAAGGTGTGAAGCAGGGTCTTTACAAGCTCGGGCATAAAAGTGTCGACGATATTCAAGACAAGCTGACAAAAAATGACATCCACCTCGAAAAACGCTCTGAAGAGGCAAAAAGGGAAGGGGACATCCACGGCCTTTACGAGGTCCACCTGGAAGCGATGTATCCCTCTGCTAAACCTGAGCAAAAAGCTGTCTCTCAGATGGTCAACAACTAAAGGAACCCCTATGACAACATACCGAGAATCGGGAGTGGATATTGAATTAGGTCATGATTTTGTTTCCAGGCTTAAAAATCTTTGCCCCGGCATCGGTGGCTTCAGCGGTTTTTACCCTCTAGGAGATCAATATCTTGTCTCAGGTGCCGACGGTGTCGGCACCAAGCTCAAACTCGCATTTGAAACCGGTGTTCATAACACCGTCGGAATCGACCTTGTTGCGATGTGTGTCAATGATATTGCAACATCGGGGGCCAAGCCGCTTTTCTTTCTGGATTACTTTGCGACGTCAAAGCTCGATGTCGATCAGGCCGAACAGGTCGTTTCCGGCATCCTGAAAGGGTGCGAAGAAGCGGGCTGCGCGCTCCTTGGCGGAGAAACAGCTGAAATGCCCGGGTTCTACAAACCCGGTGAATATGATCTATCGGGCTTCGCTGTTGGAATCGTCGACAGAGACAAAGTCATCGACGGCTCAAAAATAACACCCGGCTGCGCGGTGATCGGGCTCCCGTCAAGCGGAGTACACAGCAATGGATTCTCGCTCATACGGTCGCTCCTAAATAAAACTGAAGCCGATCCTCCCCTTTTGGAGCAGTTGATGACACCGACTCGCCTCTATCCCAAAATCATTGCATCGCTATCTGAACACTATCATCTGCTCGGTCTTGCCCACATCACAGGGGGCGGCATCGTTGAAAATGTCCCGAGAATGTTGCCGAAAGGATGCGGCGTCACGCTTGACGGAGGGAGTTGGGATATTCCTCCAATCTTTGACTGGATCCAACAAACAGCAGGCGTGGACATAAACGAAATGCGGCGCACATTTAATATGGGGATCGGGATGGCCGTCGTTGTGGCCGAACATGATGCGGATTCTCTTTGCCGGGAGTTTGATCTTCCAAGAATCGGAAAGGTGACCGATAGGGAGGGAATCGTTTGGCACTCTTAGCCCAAGATGAAAAAATAACCAGGGTTTTGATCGACCGAAAGGCCGACCAGCCCGACCCGAAAGAAGTAAAGCTCTTAAAGGCCATACGTCAATATCTCCATCTTGATATTGATGCGGTCAAAATCTTGCGGTCTTACGCAATTGTCAAACACTTAAGCCAGGAGACCGTCGAAACCTTGGTCAGCGAGCTTTTGATCGATCCTGTTGTGGAGGAGCGGTTCAAGCCCGAAACGCTCGCATCGTACCATTGGATGATAAGGGTCAGTTTTAAACAAGGAGTGACCGACAATGCTGGTAAGACAGCGCAACTGACAATCGAAGACTACCTGGACTCCCCTTTTCTTCCCGGAGAAAGAGTCGAATCGGGCCTATGCACGCTGCTTCGCGGCTCCGTCGATCAAGACAGCGTTCGAATCATTGCAGAAGAGCTTCTGGCGAATCCCCTGATCCAGAACATTGAAATCCTCTCCCTTAAAAAGGAAACCGATGAGTGCCTTTGGTTTGATTTAAATCGACCTGATACCGAGCTCGTTCAACTGAGTAAAAAGCGGCAGCTCGCTCTTTCGCTTAATGAGATGAAAGCGATACAGGCCTATTTTCAAGCGCCTGAAGTGAAGCAAAAGCGAAGGGAGCTTGCCCTTCCTGAAGGACCGACCGATGTTGAGCTTGAGGCCCTGGCGCAAACATGGAGCGAGCATTGCAAGCATAAAATTTTTCAAGCGAAAATTCGGTATACGTGCGATGGACAAACAGAGGTCATCGACAGCCTGTTTTCTTCTTTCATCAAAAAAGCGACCGAAGACCTATCAGGTTCTTGCCCCTGGCTTGTGTCTGTGTTTAGCGACAATGCGGGCATTATCCGCTTTACAGACAAATATAATCTCGCTTTTAAAGTCGAAACGCACAACAGCCCCTCGGCACTCGATCCATACGGAGGCGCTCTGACAGGAATTTTAGGGGTCAATCGAGACATTATGGGAGCGGGCCTTGGCGCCCGCCTCGTTGCCAATACAAATGTTCTCTGTTTTGCCCCCCCTAAAACAACACAGGCGATTCCAAAAAAACTTCTTCACCCAAAACGGGTATTCGAGGGGGTACGCCTCGGTATTGAACACGGTGGAAACAAAAGCGGCGTTCCCACAGTGAACGGCTCCCTCGTCTTCGACGAGAGCTACCTCGGCAAACCCTTAGTCTATTGCGGGACTGTCGGGATTATGCCCACGCACATCAATGGGTTTCCCACACATGTCAAAGAGATCCGGCCGGGAGACTTGATTGTCATTGCAGGAGGGCGAACGGGCAAAGACGGCATTCACGGTGCGACATTTTCGTCTGAAGAGCTGCATGAGGCCAGTCCCTCTAGCGCCGTTCAAATCGGTGATCCTTTCACGCAGAAAAAGTTGCACGATTTTCTAATTGAAGCGCGCGATTTGCGCCTCTTTAGAGCGGTGACCGACAACGGCGCGGGAGGCTTCTCTTCATCTGTCGGCGAATTGGCAGAATTGTCGGGTGGATGCGAAATTCATCTCGATAGAGCTTTACTCAAGCACTCAGACTGCGAGCCATGGGAAATCTTGTTGAGTGAATCGCAAGAACGGATGACGTTTGCTGTGGACCCAGAAAACATGCAGGCGCTGATCGATCTTTCGAGGATCCACGAAATTGAGCTTTGTGAAATCGGCAGCTTCACTGATTCGGGTTACTTTCACGTGATCCACAAGAGAAAGAACGTCGCTTTCCTTGAACTAGAGTTTTTTCATCACGGACTTCCCCCTCTGGAACTGGAAGCGCATTTCATAGCGCCCGAAGAAACTCTGGATCCTCTTCCCGAGCGAAATCTGCAAAGCGATCTTCACGCCCTTTTAGGGAGATTGAATATTTGCAGCAAAGAATGGATCGTCAGACAGTACGATCACGAAGTTCAGGGAGGCAGCGTTTTAAAACCTTTAGTCGGAGATAAAAACGACGGACCGAGCGACGCATCGATCATACGTCCCCTTGAAGTGGTTGATGACTCGGTCGGTTTTGCTCTCTCACACGGAATCTGTCCCCGTTATTCCGATGGCTACCATATGGCCGCTTGCGCTGTCGATGAAGCTGTTCGCGGCTGTGTTGCCGTCGGCGCGGACCCCAAGCATCTCGCTCTCCTCGACAACTTCTGTTGGCCCGATCCGATTTACGATCCTGAAAAAACGCCCGACGGAAAAGAAAAGTGCGGCGCTCTCGTCAGAGCCAATCAGGCGCTGTATGACCTTTGCATGGCCTACCGCACTCCTCTCATTTCCGGCAAAGACAGCATGAAAAACGACTACAAAATCGGAAATACGAAGATCTCGATCAAACCGACTCTTTTGGTATCGGCACTCGCAAAAGTTCCCGATATCACCAAAGCGGTTACGATGGAGGTCAAAGCTCCCGGAGATCTTGTTTATGTCCTTGGGATCACGAAAAACGAAATGAAAAAGTCCGAATATGCTGCGCTTACCGGATACACGAAGGGCGCATCGCCAAAAGTAGACCCCGAAAAGGCCCTTCATCTCTACCGCCTCCTCTATTCAGCCATTCAAAAAGAGCTGATCGCCTCGTGTCACGACTGCTCCGATGGCGGCCTGGGGGTTGCGCTCGCTGAAAGCGCGTTTTCAGGGGGACTCGGCATGGATATTTTCCTTCGAGAGGTTCCGACCTCCGGATCGCTCAGTTGCGCCGAGATCCTTTTTTCGGAAACTCCTAGCCGATTTGTCGTGACAATCGCCCCCGAACAACAAAAAGCATTTGAATCAATCATGCGTGGAGCGAGCGCCCAAAAGATCGGTAAAGTCAGAAAAGATGGAAAATTTACCGTCATAGGCAAAAATCATACAGTCTTAATCGATGAGGAGATCGAACGATTAAAAGCCTCTTGGCAAGAAACGCTTAAGGTGGGTCCATGAGCCGCGTAAAAGCCCTTGTTATGGCCGGATACGGGATTAATTGCGAAAAAGAGATGGCTCTTGCCTGCCAAAAGGCGGGCGCTGAGTCCTCTATTGTCCACACGCATCATCTTTTAAATCGAACGCTCGATTTAAAAAACTACCATTTGATCTGTTTTCCCGGCGGTTTTGCCTTTGGAGACGAACTCGGGGCAGCAAAAGTCCTCGCCAATCGTTTTTCCAAAGCCAAACAAGCATTGATCAAAGAGTTGCAAGGCTTTGTCGCTGAAGGTAAATGCCTCCTAGGGATCTGCAACGGCTTCCAGCTTCTTGTGAAACTGGGTCTGCTTCCCGGCAATGATGCGGCCCCTTCCGTCACACTTACCTATAATGACCACAGCCACTTCGACAACAGATGGATCGGACATCAAAACTGCTCGTCAAAATGTGTCTTTACCAAAGGGATAGACGAGATTGTGCTTCCCATTCGACATGGAGAAGGAAAACTTGTCTTTCATTCTAAGCAGACTCTTGAGGAGACGAGACAGCGCGACCAAATCGTCTTTCGCTACACGCCCGATAATCCCAACGGATCGGAAGACAATATTGCCGCTCTTTGCGACGAGACCGGACGCATACTGGGAATGATGGCCCACCCTGAAGCTGCGCTTTATCACGTTAACCATCCCGATTGGATCAAGACGAAAGAGCGAGTCAAAAGAGAAGGGGGCCATCTTCCCCTATTTGGCGATGGCATGGAAATATTTAAAAACGGTGTGGACTACTTAAAGGGTATTGTATGACAGAAATCAACACAGTTCTGATGAGCGTCACAGATAAAACGGGACTTATCGAGTTTGCCAATGGGCTCATGGAGATCAATCCAAATCTAAAAATTATTGCGTCAGGAGGAACGGAAAGGCGTCTCAAAGAAGGGGGATTAAACGTCGTCTCGATTTCTGATTACACAAACTTCCCCGAATGTTTCGGCGGAAGAGTCAAAACACTCCATCCCAAAATTGCGGGCGGCATCCTATACCGAAGGGGAGTTCACGAAGAAGAGGCTAAGCAAATGGGGATTGAGCCGATCGATATGGTTGTCTGCAACCTCTACGATTTTGAAAAAGCGGCTTCGGAAGGGCTTGAAATTGACAGGCTGATTGAATATCTCGATATCGGTGGCTCGACATTGATCCGCGCTTCCATTAAAAACTACGCCGGCGTTGCGATCGTTGTCGACCCTTTAGATTATCACATGATACTGGATGAATTGGAAAGACATGGAGCGCTGACACCCGCGTCCCTTGAAGAACTTGCAGTCAAAGCCATCAATTTAAGCGCCGACTATGAAGCTCTACTGGCCGAAGATTTCACAGAGCGCCTTAAGAATGAGAAAACAAAAAGACCTCTTCTCGTTGGAGGTGAAAAGCTCAGATATGGCGAAAATCCGGATCAAGAGGCATGGATCTACAAATTTCAGGAGCAAGGGGGCGTAGCCACCGCTGCTATTCTCGCGGGAAAAGAACTCTCTTATAATAACTACGAAGATGCAACCCTTGCCTACAACGCGGCTCAAAAACTGCTTCCTCTCACAAAAAATCCGGGCGTTGCCGTGATCAAACATGGAGGGATCTGCGGCTATGCAACGGGACAATCACTTGTCAGCGCCTTTGAGTACGCATGGGAAGGAGACCCTAAATCGGCTTTTGGCTCGGTCATTGCTGTCAACAGCCCTGTGACACATGATCTTGTTGCCTCTCTTGAAAAAAAATTTATTGAAGTGATCATCGCCCCGTCATTCGACGAGTCTTTTGTCGGATGGATCAAAGACACCTATCCGAACTTGAGACTTCTTAATGTACCGAACGGATATGCCGGGAAGCTGGTGTACAAAAATATCAGCGGAGGAATGTTGATCCAAACAAATAAAGAGACGACCTACCCTTTGAGCGAAGAGGTTTTCACCAAAAATTTAGGAACGTCGGGTGTCGTCACAAGAAGCAAGCCGGATCCCAAGCAAAAAGGACTTTTTTGGTTTGCCGCAACTGCTGTTAATTTCGCCAAATCAAATACAATTGCCATCGCTCGGGAAGTCGGAACCCAAGAGTACCAAATCATTGGAATAGGAGCAGGACAACCGAACCGGATCGACTGCCTCCAGAGGCTGGCGCTGCCAAGAGCGATTGAAACTTTGCTAAGAGAGCATCCCGACGATGCAAGCTATGATCCAAAGTCTGATTTGTCTCAATGCGTACTCGCAAGCGACGGCTTTTTCCCTTTCGATGACAGCATTCGATATGCATCTGAAATGGGATTAAAATATTGCGTGCAGCCAGGAGGCAGCAAGAGAGACAAAATCATCATTGAAGCCGCTGACGAGTGCGGGATGTGCATGGTGCTGACAGGAATACGAAATTTCACACATTAGAGGCCAAATCTATGCACGCGCTGAAAGAAAGCACCCTTCCTGAACTCGGTCTCAAAAGCCAAGGAAAGGTGCGCGATATTTACGACATCGGCGGCAAACTCATCTTCATTGCCAGCGATCGGCTCTCTATTTTTGACCGCGTGCTGCCGGAGGCCATTCCGGGAAAAGGACAAATGCTCACCGAAATGTCCCGCTTTTGGTTCGATCACACAAAAGATATTATTCAAAATCACCTCATATCACAGCCGGACCCCAGTGTTCTGGTCGTGAAAAAATGTCGTCCTTTGCCTGTTGAAATGATCATAAGAGGGTATCTTGTCGGATCGCTTGCTCGTGATTACGCTTCGGGGCGGCGTGAAAAATGCGGCGTGGCCCTCCCCGACGGGCTGAAACTAAACGATCCCCTTCCCGAGCCTATCCTAACACCAACAACGAAAGCAAGTGAGGGGCACGACCACGATATCACTGCTGAGGAATTAATCAGCTCCGGTCTGCTTACTCCAGCTCTTTGGGGAGAATTGACCCGCGTAACGCGCGCGCTATTTGAAAGGGGCACCTGTATTTCAGGTGAACGGGGGCTGACGCTCGTCGATACGAAATATGAGTTTGGTCTCGATGAGGCGAACACTTTAACCCTGATCGATGAGATTCACACGCCCGACTCGAGTCGATTTTGGTATCAAAAAGAGGCCGCAGATCACATCTTTCGTTTTCCTGATAAGGAGTTCGTGCGTGAGTGGGGCAGAAAAATCGGTTTTACAGGGGACGGTGAGTGCCCCCATGTCCCGCAGAGCATGATTGATGCCATCAGGGAAAGCTACGCCCATCTGTACAAAACTCTTCTTGGGAAGACATTCACACCGGCAGGCAAAAATCCGGCGGCGCGGATGCGAAACAACCTTAAAAACCATCAGTTGATCAAGGGATACGTCTGTGCACTTCTTAGCCCCGATGAACCCATGATCGCCGCGCTCCGACAGTCTCGAGTTCCATTTTGCATCGTCTCAAATCCAGATGAACTGGAGCATTCAATCGAGCCTGTCGTTATTTTACACCAAGAGGGAGCCTTTCCTAGATCAAAATGGCCCTCTTTGCCGATTTCCCAAGATAGAGACGACGTTGTCAAGGAGGCGTTGCACTTACTCAAAACATTGGAGGAGCAATGAAAATACTTGTGATCGGAAATGGAGGACGAGAGCACGCCCTTTGCGACACGTTCAACAAACAAGGGCATGACGTCTTGGCTTTCCCCGTCAATGCAGGCACCGAACCGTTTCATCCCGGGGAGGCGCTTGATGTCATGAATTTTCAGGCTCTTGTCGATTTTGTGCAAAATAATGCCATTGATCTGACGGTTGTCGGCCCTGAAAAATATCTTGAAGCAGGAATTGCAGACTTTTTTGCCCAAAAAAAATGCCCTCTTTTCGGTCCCAATCAACACGCGGCAAAACTGGAAAGCAGTAAAAGCTTTGCAAAAGATTTCATGAAAAAACATGGGATCCCGACCGCTGATTTTACTCTCTGCCGCACGAAAAAAGAAGCTGAAAGGGTCGTCCTCCAAAATTTTGACGCCTGGGGAGGGGTTGTCATCAAACCGAGCGGACTGACAGCAGGAAAAGGGGTGATGGTATGCCCAACTAAAGAAGATGCCGCTGATGCTCTTCGCATCCATTTCGACGAAAAAAAATATGGGCCGGCCTCAGACGAGGTGGTCGTCGAAGAGCGTCTCACAGGAGAAGAGTACTCGCTGCTCGCGTTTTGCGATGGATCGACCATTTTGCCGATGATTGCCTCACAGGATCACAAACGCCTCTTCGAAAATGACACCGGTCCCAATACAGGCGGTGTGGGCGCCTACGCCCCTGTCCCCTCAATCGACCCTCATCTTCAAAGCGCGATTGAGCAAACCATCGTGAACCCGACATTAGACGGTTTAAAAAAAGAGGGAATCCACTACGTCGGCATCATCTATTTTGGACTCATGATGTCTCCCGATGGACCGAAAGTTTTAGAATATAACTGCCGTTTCGGAGACCCTGAAGCGCAGGTCGTCCTCCCCTTGCTCAGAACAGACCTGGCGGCAGTGATGGATGCTTGCTGCCGGTCGAAACTTCAAGAGATTCAACTGGAATGGAGTCCGGGTTCCGCTTGCGTTGTTGTCCTGTGTTCAGGCGGTTACCCCCACTCGTATCAGACGGGATATGAAATTGAAGGGCTGGCCGAGTGCCGCCAAATGGAATCGGTTGCCATTTTCCACGCCGGCACAGAAAAAGACGAAAAAGGGCGCTGCATCACAAGTGGGGGGCGCGTTTTAGGCGTCACCGGTTTGGGAGCATCGCTTGCCGATGCGGTAGAGTCGGCCTATCGAGGCGTTTCGAAAGTCTCTTTCACCGATCTTCATTACCGCAGAGATATCGCAAGCCGAGCATTAAGGGAAGTGGCGCCATGACTCCGATTCGACCGCTTCACAAGCCGAGCTCACACCCACTCAAGCTGGCCATATTCGGATCGGGGCAAGGAACGATCATCGACGCGTTATTTAAAAGTGAAAGGCGCTACGAAATCACAGCGCTTTTTACCGATAGACAGAGTCCCTTGCTTGATCTTGGAAAAAAATACTGCGTCCCCGTTATCTATCATTCGTTCAAACGTTGGAAAGGCGACAGGTCGAGTTACGAAAGACAAATCATAAAGTCTTTGGTCCCTTTCAAAGTGGACTTTGTTTTTCTGGCAGGTTATATGAGGCTGGTCGGGACTCCCATCTTAAGTCACTTTCCCAACCGTGTGATCAACATCCATCCGGGCGATCTCACTCGTGTCGATCGGGACGGAAAGAGACGCTTTGTCGGCATGCACGCGATAAGCGATGCGCTCAAGTCCGGCGAGTCATCCACTCGGTCGACACTATTTGTCGTCGACAAAGAGATGGACACAGGCCCCATCATTTCTCTTGGGCCGAAAGTGCCTTATACCGAGGGAAGTCCTGTCACCGAAGAAAAAATCGAACGTCATCGGCTCAAGCACAAGCAGTTGAGCGATTGGCCTGCGAGTATCCAAACGTTGAATTTGATCGCCGAAGGTCGGGTGGGCCTCACAACGCAAGGGAAGATCACGATAGACAATCAAGAGGAGATCTATCTATGTGCGGAATCATCGCCATTATTGATGAAGAACCTGTAGCCGAATGGATCTATCAAAGCATGATCCAGTTGCAGCACCGAGGACAGGATGCTGCCGGCATTTTCACGTATGATCCAAAAACAAGACAGCATTTCCTTCATAAAAACAAAGGGCTCGTCAATCAGGTCTTTACCCCGACAACTCTTCCTCTCTCTGAAGCGCCATGGGGCATCGGTCATGTGCGTTATCAAACTGTCGGAGACGGCAGCATCGAGGATACGCAGCCCATGGTGATTGGCAGCCATCCCACAATCGCACTCGGTTACAACGGCAATATCGTCAATTACTTACCACTAAAACGCCAACTGGAAAAAGAAGGACATCAATTTCACTCCAATTGCGATGCGGAGGTCATTTTAAATATACTGTCTCGCTATATCGACTCCCATTCATGCACGTTTCAGCAGATACTGGAAGGGGTGCAAGACGTCTACCGCCGCGTTTTTGGCGCCTATTCTGTCGTTGCCATCATCACCGGCGTCGGAATGATTGCGTTTCGCGATCCGGCCGGCATTCGCCCTCTTCTCTTTGGAACACAAACAGACAGTCCGGCAGTTGCATTCGCCTCGGAATCCTACGCTTTGACATTCTGCGACTTTCATAACATTGACACCATACGCCCCGGAGAAGTGATATTTGTCAGTAAAGACTTCAATCAATACAAAGAAAGGCTCGTCAGCACACCTCCTTCCTATTGCAGTTTTGAATTCAATTATTTCGCTAAACCGAATACGACAATCGAGCACCGAGAAGTCTACAAAATCCGCTCGGAACTCGGAAAAAGACTCGGTCAAAAGGTCATGGAAGCCGGGATGGACATTGACGTCGTGGTCCCGGTGCCAAATACAGCAAGGCCGGCGGCGCTTTCGCTTGCCCGCGAGATGAAGACTCCTTGCGAAGACGGATTTGTCAAGCAAGAGTATATCGGACGCACATTCATCATGCCCTCTCAAAAGCTAAGAGAGAAAGCCATAGGTCGAAAACTGGCCCCGGTTTACTCTGTCTTCCGCAATAAAAATGTCATACTTGTCGACGACAGTATCGTCAGAGGAACAGTATCCAAAAAAGTGACCGCACTTGCCAAAAGCGCGGGAGCTAAAAAAGTCTATTTCGCCTCCACGTTTCCTCCCATCCGCCACCCGTGCCTTTACGGCATCGACTTTGCCACCCAAGATCAGCTCATTGCCCACAATAGGAGTATCGAAGAAGTGGCAAGGAAGATCGGCGTCGATGGCCTTGTCTACCAAGATGTCGATGAATTCCAACAGATCATCGGTGTCCAGGGAATTTGCCTCGCATGCGTAAATGGACGCTACCCGACAAATATATCGGGGGCTGAAGAGCTTAAAAAAATGAGAGAACATCACTTGAAACAAGTCGAAAAGCAAACCGCGAGAAGATAACATGGAAAAAATCGTCATAGTCGATTACGGATCGCAATATACCCAGCTCATCGCCAGAAGACTTCGAGACATGCATGTCTTCTCTGAAATCGTCTCCCCTAAAAGCCTCGACAAATTACCCCACGAGACAGTGAAAGGACTGATCCTGTCGGGAGGCCCCGGTTCAACGGCAAGAGGGGCCCCTAAGCTACCGGAGACGATTGCCCAGTCAAAGATTCCTATACTCGGCATCTGCTACGGGATGCAGCTTCTCAACGTCTTAAGCGGCGGGGAGGTCTCATCTTCGGATAGGCGTGAGTATGGGCGGCAGGAGATCACCTTCACATCAGACCACCCTCTTTTTCATGGCTTGAACGACCGAGAGCTCGTCTGGATGAGCCACGGCGACAGCGTCTCGAAACTCGCAAGCTCGTTTCAAATTTCCGGTAAAAGCCGCGATGGCACGATTGCAGCGATTTCTCATTGCAGCGCCCCGCACTATGGCGTGCAGTTTCATCCTGAAGTGACCCACACTCCAAACGGGAAGCAAATCCTGCACAATTTTTTGACTCTCTGTGACTGCGAGAGAAAATGGTCGCCCGCACAAGCTCTTGCCCTCATCAAAGACGAGATCAGAAATAGAGTGGGCGACAAAAACGTGATCAGCCTTGTGAGCGGAGGCGTCGACTCCACCGTAGCGACATTAATTTGCACCGAGGCACTCGGCCCTGATCAGGTCATTCCTATTCATATTGACAGCGGTTTGATGAGAGAAAATGAAAGCGAAGAGGTTGTGTCTCTTTTGAAAGATTACGGCATGACAAAACTTGACCTTATTGATGCGAAAGAGACGTTTTTGAATGCGCTAAAAGGCGTGACCGATCCCGAACAAAAACGACAGATCATCGGTGATTTATTTATCGAGATTCTTGATGATGAAATGGAAAAACTGATGATCGACGACAAAACATTCCTTTGCCAAGGCACACTTTACACCGATCTTATTGAAAGCGGCAAAGGATGCGGGGAGCAGGCCGCTCTGATCAAAAGCCACCACAATGTCAACTCCCCTTTCGTAGACAAAAAAAGGCGGCAAGGGCTGATCATCGAGCCCAACGCTCTGATCTTTAAAGACGAAGTCAGACAAGTCGGAGTCGAACTCGGCGTCCCCCCCCATTTGGTATGGCGCCACCCCTTCCCGGGGCCGGGCCTCGCGATCAGAATTTGTGGAGAGGTCACAGAAGAGCGCCTTGCAACTTTACGAAAAGCCGATACAATATTTATTGAAGAGATCAAAGCAGCCAATCTCTACCAAGACATCTGGCAGGCGTTTACCGTTTTGATTCCAGTCTCGACAGTCGGAGTCATGGGAGATCAGAGGAGTGAGGGACATGTGATCGCACTGCGTGCTGTCAGCAGTGTCGACGGGATGACCGCTGATTTTAGCGATCTTTCTTATGACCTCCTCAGCAAAGTGAGCACACGCATCATCAATGAGGTTTCCACAATTAACCGCGTTGTCTATGATGTCTCATCAAAGCCCCCAAGCACAATTGAATGGGAATAAGGAGCCAATATGACCCAAACGAAACCAAAACTTTATCAGTATGCTGTCTGTCCATTTTGCAAGAAAGTGGAGGCGATCTTGAAACTGAAAAAAATCCCTTACGAAGCCATAGAGGTACACCCTCTCAATAAAAAAGAAATTAAATTCTCCGAATCCTATCGGAAGGTGCCGATTTTCATTGACGAAGAGGGGCGTCAAGTCAACGATTCAACGCCTATCATGAAACACATCGATGCCCGGCACAAAAGCCAACGCATTTTTGACGAAAGCGAGTGGGAAATAAAGTGGCTCAAGTGGTCTGACGATGTCCTGGTCCGCGCACTTCCACCTCTGATCTACAATAGTTACCCCAATTCTTTAAAAGCGTTTCACTACATCACGAATGAAGGTCAATTTAGCTTTTTTCAAAGATATTTAATCAAATATTCCGGTGCATTCGTCATGAATATGGTAGCCAAAAAAAAGGCTAAACAATACAATATCAATAATCCTGTCCACCATTTTAAAATTTGCTTAGATGAATGGAAACAGGCTCTTGAAGAACGGGAGGACGCAAAAGACCGCTCGCCAAACGGGGCTGATCTGGCTATTTTCGGAATTTTAAGAAGCATTGAAGCACTCCCCGCCTTTCAATACATTAAAGAAAATGAAGCCGTACATAACTGGTATGAACGGCTAAACCTTGCGGCTTACAACATATGATGACATCAATTATCGACGAAATTAAAGAAACTCTGCAAAGCGCGCTCCCCAACTCGGAAGTGCATGTCCTTGATCCAAGAAATGATCAGACTCACCTCGAAGCGATTGTGATTTCACCGCTTTTCAGCGGTGTCCCGCTTGTGACCCAGCACAAGATGGTCATGCAGCCTCTGAATGAGCACTTTAAGAGCGGCCTTCACGCTCTCGCGCTCAAAACCTACACACCGGACCAATGGAAAAAAAGGCAGGAAAGTGGACAGTGAAATAAAACATTTAATCGAAAATGAAATCCACAACAACAAAGTCGTTCTTTTTATGAAAGGGACGCGTCTGTCGCCCCAATGCGGCTTTTCGGCTCGCGTTGTGAGCATCCTGGATCTCTACAATATCGACTACAAAACTCATAACGTTTTGGAATCGGATGCGCTCAGACAAGGGATCAAAGACTACTCCGAATGGCCCACGATTCCACAGCTCTACGTGGACGGACAGTTCATCGGCGGCTGTGATATTGTCGGCGAATTAGCCGAAAGCGGCGAACTTAACAATATTTTAGGGACAACCCCCGTTTAAGACGACTTATGAAGCTGACGTTTATCGGGCTCGGTAAAATGGGCTCTGCCATTGCAGAAAGATTACTTGAGCAAGGGCAGAACTTAACGGTCTACAACCGTACCGCCGAAAAAGCAAAACCTCTTGTTGACAGGGGGGCCAGACAAGCGTTTTCACTTGCCGAAGCAGTCAACAACGCCGATTTTATCCTTTCCAATTTGCTCGACGATCAAGCGGTTCTTTCCGTCACTGAAGGCATTGCGCCCCATATGGGCCATCGAGCGATCCACTTAAGCCTTTCAACAATCCTGCCGGAAACATCAGCTCAGCTTTTGGACATTCATACAAAGAACGGAACGCGCTACGTTAGCGGCGCCGTCCTCGGCATCCCTGACCGCGCTCGCGACGGCACCTTAACGACTTTCCTTTGTGGCGACCACGAAGCAGCTGAAAAGGGATCCCTTGTTGCTCAATGCTTTTCGAACAAAGTCTTGAATTTAGGGCCGGATATCAAAACCGCCAATTTTCTCAAGATTTGCATGAACTACTCCCTCGCAACCACAATCGAGTTGATCAGCGAGCTTTATGTCTTCGCCGAGAAAAGCGGCTTCAATCCATCACTTGTCGCAGAAGGGCTCCATCAGATTTACGGCCATCCCGGCTTTAAACATTACATCGACAAGATCCAAAAACAAGATTTTGATACGGTCAATTTTGATGTAAAGGGTGGAAACAAAGACTTGAAACTATTCCAGCAAGCCTTCCAAAATGTCGGCGCAAAAAGCGATCTCGCCAATTTGATTCAACCTCGTTTTGAAGAGGCCGCAATTCAAGGATTTGAAAGCAAGGATTGGTCCTGCATTCACAAGATTGTACAGGCAAAAAATTAAAAAAAAGGGCAGAACATAACGTACTGCCCTGATCAATCAATAGAAAGAGCGTCTTTAGCTAGATTTTCGGATTTTCATGGCTTCTAGCTCTTTCTGGCCGTTTCTGCCGTTGATGACAATCGCTTCAACATTGACAAAGTCTCCTTTGCGTAGTCCAAGAGTTTTTGGAGCGTCATCGACATCGATCAAAATCTTATCGCCCGCGCTGTCGCGAAGCAAAACGAGGTCTTCATCCGGAAGTTCGACGATTGTCCCTTCCACTGTCACTGTCTTACCAGTGAGCGTATCTCTGAAAATTTCTTGAATAGACAGTGTCTGCCCGTATTGACCGAAAGAGGCCTTGGAAGACTGGTCAGATGAAAATCGTGTCTTCGGAGCTTGATCCGTTTGGATCTTTGTCGTCATGTCTTTCTGTGGATAGATGCGGCGGTTTTGGTCATAAATTTCTTGTGCGAGAACTTCACGATAATCATTGCGGTCGACGCTGAGCTCGCCTTTGACTAAGATGGTCTGACCGACACTCAGCTTCAGCGGCTTGTATTTGTCTTTGTACTCAACTGTAATCTGCTCGGTTCCATCGTTGATCACGAGATCTTCGTGCTCTTTAAAACGGACGACTCGACCGCGGATGGTCACCGAAGCCTCATC
The DNA here is from genome assembly GCA_964629645.1 of uncultured bacterium. GTDB lineage: Bacteria > Chlamydiota > Chlamydiia > Chlamydiales > SLFE01 > JAAKFL01. The sequence goes on from CAZVSU010000006.1 coordinate 28,144, forward strand.
GCGCTCATTGATCAAGCTTTTGATCGGGCTTATCTTGGTGGCAGCCACCAAGCTGTGACCAGAAACTAAACTGGTATTGGAAGGAATGGCCATCATGCTGACGCCCCAGAAGAACATCAAACCAAATAGTGGCAACACCCATACTTTTTTTACTAGAGACTTCATAGCGACTCTCCTTTAAAATAGCTATTTTCATCTGTGACTTAACTCTATCTACCTCGGCAAAAGCGAGTTACACAGAGTCAAGTCACACTGCTTCATTTGTCCATTCGATTATTTTTGGAGTATCGGGTCGCGAAAAGCGAGTTTTGATTAAGTGCGTCGTCTAATCCGAACCCTAAAAAGGAGCTCAATTATTTTCAACATATTTTGATCGCAATTGAACATGAATGAGATGGATTATTCATTGAACATTCCGTAGCTGTCATGTAGACTGGCAGATCAACTCTGGAGGATTCATGATCAAAACCCGAGCGGAAATCGACCCGGCAGATAAGTGGAAAGTCGAAGATCTCTATACCCATATGGACCAATGGAACAGTGATTTTATTCAGCTGTTCGAAAGCGAATCCGCCCCCCACTGGCCCAGTCTTACTTACTACCAAGGGCGGCTCGGCGAAGGAGTATCGACACTTAAAGAAGCAGTCGAAAAGATGCTGTCGCTGCATCGGAAACTCGCAACACTCTACACATATGCGCACCTTAGGCATGATGAAGACCTTGCTGACGACACTCACAAAACGGCCTTCAATCGAATCTCGATGGCCTACCATCAGTTCGAGCAGGAAACATCTTGGTTTCAGCCTGAGTTATTAGCCCTCTCCGAGAGTGCCATACAGAGTTATCTCGATTCAGAGGAACTAAGCGGCTACCGTCATTATTTAGAATCCCTCGTTCGTTTGAAACCTCATACGTTGTCAAAAAACGAAGAGGCCATTTTAGCACAAGCAAGCCAAGCTCTCATGACGCCTTACAAAACGTTTTGCGCGATCAATGATACCGATTTTAAATTTCCCGATGTTGCCGATGAGCAGGGAAAACTCCACCCTCTGACACATGGCCAGTACACAGTTTTTATCAGAAGCCGCGATCGCATGCTTCGTAAGAATACGTTTGAAACCTACCACGAAAATTATCAAAGCTATCAGAACACACTGGCTGAAGTGCTCTCCGGACAGGTTTCAGCTGATGTCTTCAAGGCCGAATGCCGACATTACGACTCGGCGCTCGCAGCGGCTTTGAGCCAGTACAACATACCCAAGTCGGTTTACACGACTCTGATTCAAACCGTATCGGGAAGACTGAAAAGCCTTCACCGCTACTTTAAGCTGAAAAAGCAGATCCTCAATTACGACGCCTTCCACGTCTATGATTTATCGGCCCCTATCACCGAAAACGTCGAGATTAAAATGCCTTTCGATGAGGCCGTCGAGCATATCGTGGCGTCGGTTGCACCTTTGGGTTCCGAGTATCAAAACCGCCTTAGGAAAGGTCTCGTCGAGCAAAGGTGGGTCGATCGCTACGAGAATACAAACAAGCGGTCAGGAGCTTATTCTAGCGGCTGTTACGACAGCCAACCCTACATCCTGATGAACTACAAGGGGGAGCTCCGCGATGTGTTCACGCTTGCACATGAAGCCGGCCACAGTATGCACAGCGCCTTGAGCAAAGAGACCCAACCCTACCACTATGCCGATTATTCCATCTTTCTTGCAGAGGTGGCCTCTACGTTCAACGAAGAGCTGCTCATGCGCCATTTACTCAAAGAGCGGTCCGACCCGCAAGAACAGATCTATCTGATTCATCAAAAGCTCGAAGATATAAGAGGCACGCTCTTTAGACAAACAATGTTTGCCGAGTTTGAGATGAAAATACATGAACTGATCGAAAAGAAAACGCCCCTCACTCCCAATCAGCTGACCGAACTTTATCGCGATCTTTCAATCAAATATTTCGGTCCGGAAGTGAGGTTGGACGATGTCGGAATGGCAGAGTGGGGACGCATTCCCCATTTCTACTACAATTTTTATGTCTATCAGTACGCAACTGGAATCAGCGCCGCGCTCGCTCTTTGCAATCTGGTGACGGGCGGTGGCGATGAAGAAAGAGAGCGCTACCTTGATTATTTAAAAGCGGGCAGCAGCGCCTATCCGATCGATATCTTGCGGCGAGCCGGCGTCGATATGACGCGCCCGGAGCCCGTAGAGTCGGCCCTCCAAACGTTTGACACTCTGGTCGATAAACTAGGGGACGTCTTCAAATTAGCAAAATAGAGTCGAGAGTGCCAATTTTTGTAGACAGAAAATGACCTAATTCGCTATAAATTGAGTGAAAACCTCATAACCTCTTTGAATCTAAGGAGTATGACTATGCCAACTGAAGAAAAAACAAAAACTGCGGCTCCAAATTTGAAGCCCCTAGGAAACCGTGTTTTGGTCAAAAGACTAGAAGCGGAAGATGCGCTTAAAGGAGGAATTATCCTTCCTGATACCGCGAAAAAGAAGCAGGAAAAAGCCACTGTGCTGGCCATTGGCGAAGGAAAAAGAGACAAAGATGGAAACGTAACGCCTGTGCCGGTCAATGTTGGAGATGTTGTTCTGATCGACAAATACTCTGGCACGGAAGTAACGATAGAGGACGAAGAGTACATCATCGTCCGTTCTGACGATCTAATCGCCATTGTAGAATAAAGGAGACGTGAACTATGTCAAAAAAACAAATACAGTTTGAAGAAAAGGCGCGTCAGAAAATTTTAAAAGGGGTGACCACCCTTGCTGACGCTGTGAAAGTGACGCTAGGACCCAAAGGGCGCAATGTCATCATTGACAAGTCATACGGCGCTCCCCACATCACAAAAGATGGTGTCACGGTCGCAAAAGAGATCGATTTGGAAGACAAATCCGAGAATATGGGCGCACAGATGGTCAAAGAAGTGGCCAGCAAAACTGCTGATAAAGCAGGAGACGGCACCACAACGGCGACTGTTCTTGCCGAAGCGATTTACAAAGAAGGACTTCGCAACGTCGTCGCGGGCGCCAACCCGATGGACTTAAAGCGCGGCATGGACCTCGCTGTCGCCGAAGCTGTCAAACACCTTGATTCCCTCAGCAAAAAGATCGAAGGACACGAAGAAATCGCCCAGGTGGCCACTATTTCTGCTAACAATGACCCCGAAATCGGTCAACTGATCGCAGAAGCTATGGAAAAGGTCGGCAAAGACGGCACGATCACGGTGGAAGATGCCAAAGGATTTGAAACCACACTCGAAGTTGTCAAAGGAATGAATTTCGATCGCGGTTATCTGTCTGCCTACTTCATGACTGACACTGAAAGCCAAGATTGTGTGTTAGAGGATGCTTATATCCTACTCTTCGATAAAAAAATCAGCGCGATCAAAGACATGATCCCGATCCTACAAGCTGTAGCTGAGACGGGTAAAGGTCTTTTGATTATTGCTGAGGACGTTGAGGGCGATGCTCTGGCAACTCTTGTCGTGAACCGCCTCCGCGCGGGCCTTAAAGTTTGCGCTGTGAAAGCCCCAGGTTTTGGCGACCGCCGAAAAGCGATGCTCGAAGACCTCGCAATTTTGACAGGGGCTCAGGTGATCAGCGAAGAACTTGGCCTCAAGCTGGAAAACACCGCAATCGATCAATTGGGACGCGCCAAAAAAATCGTGGTCTCTAAAGAAGATACCACAGTTGTCGAAGGGTACGGAGACAAGAAACGCGTTCAAGAACGTGCTGATCTCATTAAGCGGCAGATCGCCGACAGCACCTCGGATTACGACAAAGAGAAGCTCCAAGAGCGCCTGGCAAAACTTGTCGGCGGAGTCGGCGTGATCCGCGTCGGCGGCTTCACCGAAGTCGAAATGAAAGAGAGAAAAGATCGTGTTGAAGATGCCCAGCATGCCACCCAGGCAGCTGTTGCAGAAGGGATACTCCCGGGCGGCGGCATAGGGCTGATCCGATGCATCCCGACACTGGAAAAACTGGCGGCTGATAAGTCCAGCGATATCCGGACCGGGGTTCAGATTGTGATCCGCGCACTCTCAGCTCCTCTTCGCCAGATCGCAAGGAATGCCGGCCAGGAAGACTCTCTGATTCTTCAGAAGGTCCAGGGAATGAAAACCAATGAGGGATACGATGCCTTGCGCGACGAGTTTGTCGACATGTACAAAAGCGGTATTGTCGATCCCAAAAAAGTGGTGCGCTCCGCTCTTGAAAATGCCGTATCGATTGCCGGCATGCTCTTGACAACAGAGGCATTGATTACCGATGCACCTGAAGAGAAAAAGAAGGAAGCTGCGGTTCCCGCAATGGATTATTAATCGACAATCTGCTAATCAGTAGAGCATATTGAGCGACCTGCCACCGCCTCACTTGAGCGGCGGCAGGTTTTTTTTGGAGATCGTTATGAAAAAATTCTTCTCTGCCCTTGTCTTAATGATCATTGTGGCCCTTGCCCTGACCTGGATGTTTAAAGCGCAGATCCTGTCGACGATTCTCTCCCGCCGTCCCGACCTTTCCATTACGCTTGAATCTCTTGAGCTTGGCAGACGCAGCGTTCAACTCAATAAGGTAAGAGCCGAAGATAGAAGAATCGGCACTACCCTGACCTTTCACTCCATCAATATCGAAACTGATCTCTTCAAAATTTTGAATCCTGTTGTCGTTATCGACCGAATTGAACTCAATAAAGTCAACGTCGTGAACAATGTCAGCAATCTCAACTTCAATTCCCTGACCTCGCTTTTTCTGTCGGAAAGAAAAAAAGAGCCCCCTCCCCCGCCGGAAGCGGAGCAAAGGTTTATCGTCAAGGAGCTCAGCGCAAATCATGTGGATCTTGTCGTTGAAAACCCCATTTCAGAAAGGCCGATTTTAAAGGCCAGTATCCCAAGCCTCAACGTCAGAAACCTTGGCGAAGGCGAGCCCATTACACTTGAACAGATCATTAGAGCGATCGCTCGCCAGGCGGAACAAAATAAAAGCTGAACAGTCAATGGTGTCAAGTTAAGGGAGTTTCCTCCGAGAAGAAAAAATCACGAGATTGAAGTCCTTAGCCAGTCAGAAATTGTCTCAACCTGACACCATTGGCTGAACCAGGGATCTTTTCTCACTTCAGAGGGGCGTCCTTTGTCAATTCAAGAATCAAAATTTATTCAAAGAAAACAATTCCTTTAAATCAAATTAATTCCCGATCGATAGGATTGAGTTTATCCATTAGATTTTGGGAGGAAAATATGGAAAATAATTTATCAGGAATAGCCAATATCAGTCTCAGTTTTATTAATTTAGACGTTGATAGCCAAGAGCAGGTTGCCAAATGTTTAGTCAACTACACAGTGGACCCGGACGGCATTTGCGAGCACATCTCGCACGTCATTTATGTGTTGATGGAAGAGATCAAACATCTTTTCGACGCTTCGGATTGGGATAAAGCCGTCCGTGCGCTCGAACAAAAACAAACAAAGCTGATTCCAAGCTTGGTTGTGCATATGCTTCCTGAAAAGTCATTAAGAAAAACGAGCGAATATGGCGTGAAAATACTCGTCGATGCAAATCGCATGAGACGCGTTCCTGTTCCCCGATCGTTGATACAATTCATTGAGAAGAATTTGACGGTCGATCATGTTGCGAGCGCAATCGCTGACTATATCGACACCCTCTAAACACTTGATTTGTGGTGATGACAGTTTCTTATAAGCTGTCACTTGGGAAACAGATTCGCCACAGATCATTTCTTTAGACATCTTATCAGGATTCGACTCAACCCCCTTGACATGGGAAACCCTTGCAGGATGAGGGCTAAACGACAAGCCCTTTGTAGACGATCGATTTTTCCGGGACAAGCGTCACCAGCTGCCCTTCATTTAAGATGCGTGTCGCATCATCAGCTCTGGTGATGACCGGCTTATTGAACTCCTTGGCCACCTTCAAAAGCTCCTCTTCAGACTGTGTGTCGTCAATATGGTTTTGCAAGACAATGCCGGCTGCGCTTTTGACAAGCGGCAGGTAGGCTTTTTCGTAATAGGTCAGCACAAGGATGCGGCCCCGCGTATTGTAGACCTTTTTTTGATCGGGAGAGAAGACAATGACGACATTGCCATGCACATTTTCACCGTAGGACGCATATCCACGCACCAAGACATCTCCAATACTTTCCACCATCATGGTGTTTGTTGTGCCGGTAAAACCAAAAGGCTGTCCAGCGGTGACCACAACGAGATCGCCGTAGGAGACAAGGTCTTTTTCAAGGGCAAATAAGCTGAGCGCGTTAAACGCCTCTTCAACAGATTGAGGCTCCTCTTTGTAAAAAGGGACCACACCCCACACGAAAGCAAGCTGGTGGTAGCACTTTTTCTTGCTCGTCATCGCAATGATCGGGATTTTAGGGCGGAGGCGGGCGATCAATTTAGGCGTCAGGCCGCTTTGCGTGAATGTAAAAATGGCTTTTGCATTCGAACTGTAAGCCGTTTTGGCGGCTGCAAGTGTCACTGCGGAGGGGACGTCGTTGTACACGATTTCCGAATGTTTCTGTAAAAATTCTTTATAAGGAAAATCTTCCTCAGCCTCAGTGGCAATGCTTTTCATCACCTCAACGACCCGAACGGGATACTGCCCTACCGCGGTCTCGCCTGACAGCATAACGGCGCTTGTGCTGTCGTATATTGCGTTGGCGACATCCGATGTTTCAGCTCTTGTGGGTCGGGGATTGTGTATCATGGATTCCAGCATATGAGTCGCTGTCACTGCAGGTTTACCTGTAAAACAGGCTTTTCGGATCATCATTTTTTGTAGCCTAGGCACCTGAGTTAAAGGAACTTCAACCCCAAGATCACCTCTAGCCACCATGATACCGTCAGCAGCTTGGAGGATGCTGTCAACATTGTCGACTCCCTGTCGATTTTCGATCTTTGCGATCACCCAGATATCGGTCTTATTTTCGAGACGTAATAGCTCTTTGACTGCGACGACATGATCGGCCGAGCGAATGAATGAGGCGGCGATGATATCAATATCGTGATCGCAACCAAACTTTATATCGGCAAGATCTTTTTCACTCACGACAGGGAGGTTAAGATCCGAATTGGGCACATTGATCCCTTTTCGGGACTTTATGATGCCGCCGTTTTCTATCTCGACAACCACCCCTTCGGCGTCTCTACTGATGACAGTCGATGAAATATAGCCGTTATCGAAAAGGACTGTCATTCCCACCTCTAAAAGATCAAGGACATGGGGAGGGCGGACGGAAATGCGCTCTGCATTTCCCAAGACACTATCTTTGACCAAGCGCCAATGGTGGCGGGGCGGAACACTGCAAAACCCATTTTCAACATCGCCTACCCTAATTTCCGGACCTTTTGTGTCGAGCATGATCGCAATCGGCACATCCATTTCTTCGCGGGCCTCTTTGACCATGTCAATCACTTTAGCGTGGTCGGCATGTTCACCGTGGCTGAAGTTAAGCCGTGCTACATTCATCCCCGCCTTAATCAATGCCCGAATCGATTCAGGATCACTGACTGCCGGTCCAATCGTACAGATGATTTTTGTTCTTGTCAGCATGATACCTGAAGAATAGGTTAAAGCTGCCTGAAGTGCAAGCGCTTTTCACGAAAGGGATTAGGGGACGTCTTCCAATTTCGAATGACTTCACTTGAAGACGTCCTCTAAAGTAAAGCTGTTATCAAATCATCGCAAATAATTCCTGCAATGCTATAAAGAAGAAAAAAAGAGTCCCTGGAGGATAGAATGAAGGCAAACAGTCCTGTCCAAATAAAACCGGAAAGAATAAAAAAAACGAAAAAAAAGTTGGGCATCACCTTTGAAGGGTGGCAAAATCAAGCGCGAACCACAACTTTACAAGAGCTCAAAAATCGCATTAAAAAGGGTTATCAACATCGATAAATACTTGGGGGCAGTTGAAGACCTCTCCTAAGTGAACTCCGAGAGCTCTTGGACCCACCCGTTCCGTTGCATGATGACCGAACGCCAAAAAATTAATGCCCTCTTCCCGGGCCCAGTGCCACGCCGGCTCGTCGAAGCTGCCTGTAATGAAGCAGTCGAGGCCTTCTTCCGCCGCTGCTAAAACGCTCTTGTAAGCGCCCCCCGAGATACAGCCGAGTTTTGCGACCTCGTCTCTCCCTCCCGGGGCCAATTGACAAGGGTGATCGTAATAATCCGACAGCCTAGCGATGCAAGAGTCTCTGTCCGTTTTATCGATTCTGCCCTTCACACCGATGAACTGCCCCCCTATTTTTCCGAATGGCTCGAGATCCCGCCACCCTAAGTCTTTTGCCGCCCGCCAATTATTGCCATACTCTTGGTGGGCATCTAAAGGGAGGTGATAAGCGAGAAGAGAGATGTTATTTGCAATTAAAGCTTTTATTTTTTTCAGTTTTGTTCCGACAACAGGATAGGGATCTCGGTTCCAAAAAAGGCCGTGGTGGACAATCAAACAGTCGATATTTTCAAGCGCCGCCCGTTCTATTGTTTCCAAAGAAGCGGAAACAGCGGTGCCAATTTTTTTAACCTGCTGCCCCCCTTCTACTTGCATGCCATTTGGACAAAAATCTTCAAATTCGTCCACCTTAAGCAGCTCATTTGTGTACTGACAAATCTCTTGTAAAGTAATCACGGCGACCCCCAGAATACGTTTTAAGGGCGAGAGTAGCATAAACATCATGTCTTCCACAAACGATAAATCGCAAGCAAAAAAAGCCGCAGGCTACGCGGCAGCGAAACTCATTGAAGACGGAATGGTCGTAGGACTCGGCACAGGATCGACGGCCTATTTTTTTATCGAGGCCCTCATTGAGCGATGCCGCAGCGGACTCTTTGTGAAGGCTGTCTCAAGCTCCCAAGCATCGAAAACGCAAGCCTCTTCAGGGGGAATTGAGATGGTCGATTTGAACACTTTGGATAAAATTGACATGACCGTCGACGGTGCCGACGAAGTGGACAAGCAGAAAAGGCTCATCAAGGGGGGGGGAGGCGCTCTCCTCAGAGAAAAAATAGTCGCCAATGCCAGTCATGAAATGATCGTGATTGTCGACGAATCAAAAGTCGTTGAGCGTCTTGGGTCTTTTCCCCTTCCCGTTGAAATAAACCCCTTCGGATTCGATTTCACAAAACGTTTGATCGAAAAAAAAGGGTTCAAGGCCACTGCAAGAAAAAACGGCAATCAGCTATATGTGACAGATAACGGCAACTATATTTTGGATTTGAAATTTGATCACCTCCCCGGACAGCCGGAAGAACACGACAGCACCCTTAAAAAAATTCCCGGGGTTTTAGAGACCGGCTTTTTCTTTGATTTAGCAGGCAGGGTGATTGTCGGGTGCTCATCAGGTGATGTGAAGCTATGGAGTTAACCATCCTGTTATGTTAGAGGGACACTCAGACATGTTATCGGAGCTTGTGCTCTTGTCGTTTGACAAGGTGATGCAAACTCGTGCTTATACAGTGGTTGTGCTCGGCACAGACGACAAAAAATTTGCCATCTACACAGATCCAAGTACAGGACGGACGCTGCAATTATTCTTAACCGGCGCCGAAAAGCCCCGCCCCTTAACTCACGACCTCATGAATTCGATTCTGCATGCCCTTGATGCACGCGTGATACAAGTGGTCATCTACGATATTCAAGACACCATCTACTTTGCCCGTCTCTTCTTGGAGCAAATGGACGGCGACATCCGCCACATCATAGAAATTGATGCCAGACCGAGCGATTCCATCATTTTTGCTTTGATCAACAACGCTCCCATTTACTGCACGAAAGAAGTTCTGGATAAAACAATCCCTATTGAAGACTAAACAACTTTCTGTCATTCTACTTGCACTCTTTATTCATTTAAGTTGTGCGTCTCATGTTGGAACCCTCTCATTTTTACAGCCCCCCCGGCCAGCCCCCCTGTAGGATTTCAGTTCCTGCTAATCCTTATGAAGATATGAAGCAATTCTTAAAGGCTTTAGGTGTAATCGATAGAATCGGAGAACTTCAAGATAGCCCTCTGCCGGAACTCGACCTTGAAGAAAAAGCCGCGCTGGCCGAAGTGATCAGCCATACTCATCGACCTCTTGGTTATCCGATGACAGCGTATGATCTCTATCGTCCTCTCATTGATCGATTAAAGCCGGAAGCTGTTCTCTATGTCGGCTCTGGTCCTTTCAAACAGATTGCTCCCACCTATTTTGTTAAAGCGGTTAGAAACGCTTACCGCACTCTTTTTGGCCAAGAGATGAGCGAAATCGCAACCAGTCAGTGTAAAAGGATCCTGGGCCGCATTTGCGATGTGTACTGCAGGCCGACGGATCATGATTTTCGCCATTATTATCCGAAAACAATCGAAAGGCCGGCTCTTCAAGCGCACAATCTCTATTTGGAAACCATCTCTAAGCTGACCGGACACTCCCCTTTATCTATCATCAAACATTTTTTTGACGATCTTCACCACCCTTCCGATGGAGATCTCAATCGTTACGCTCTTCATACTCTGAAAAACTGTTGCCTCGATTTCATTGACGTGGAATCACTGACGCGGAATCAGATCTTTAAAAAAGGGGCCGGAACGATTAACATTGTCCCGCTCATAAACGGCGACTTTACAACGCCCCTTAAACCTTTAGCCGCATTAAGCAACCCTTGGGAATTTATTTTTGACCTTCTGACCGGACGCCTCCACCACGCAGAAATGGACAAAGCCTGCGAAACGGACCGCCTCTTTGAAAAATACGACTTTCTCAAAATGTGTGCAGAGCTTGTCAAAGGATGGATCATTGCTGAACCTGACATCATTCATAAGCTCGTCGATGTCTACATAGAGGAGGAAGGTCGGGACTCCTCATTTGTGAAAAAAAACATCAAAAAACATATTCCCGGTGATCCTGCATCAGGCGCCGCCATGACTTTGCAGATTATGACCTTTTTACCAGAAAGCGCGCGATTAAAGTGGCTGATAGACTCTCAAGATTTGTGGGAGCACTCGGAACTGGCAGCAGTCTTAAAGCATGCCGAAGGCAAAAGGGCCGTATTCATTAATGAAACGCTCTGCCTGCTCAGCCTCAATGCCCTGCTAATAGGCAGCCCCCTCATTCACGAGGCCGGCCAGCTATTTGTTCAGCTCTCTCTTGGAAGCGGAGGCCCTCCCTATCTTCTCCTCCCTTTCATAACGGCCGACGCAATGGACAAAAAAGACGCCGAAACGCTTCGGTTTCTTTCAGATCGTGGAGTGATCGAAAAAGAGATGGCCGAATCGGTCAACCGCAGCGACTTCGCCCCTTTCTTCCTTTACCAGCTCCAGAAAAAGCGCCGTTTCAACGAGGCAACGCTGATTTTTCAACGCCTCTTAAAAAACATCAAACGAGATGTTGCTAAAAGTTATTTCGATTGGGAGCGCACCATTCCCGAAAGTTGGCTCCCAGATATCGAGCCTATGATGACAACAGATGAACTGAGCGTGCAATACGTGAGGTATCTTGTCCGTCAAAAAAACACGCAATTAGTCTCTGAGCACATTCGGACACTTCTGCACCAGCTCCGCAATGACCCGCCGAAAAAAGTGGCTCAAATTCTCCTCCGGTTTTGCTCTGATAATCTCAAACATTTAGATGCCGTCCGTGCGATTTGGCATACCGGCTATTTGAACCGAATGTGGTGGACAATCCCCAAAAATAACACGACATATAACAACGTCGTCGCCTTATTACTAACAAGTGGATACGCATCGTCAGCTCCGCTTGATCAGCTCGAAGACCTTTTTCAGGACATAACAGAGCGCAAAATCCCGATAAAAAAAATGAAACTTGGAAAAAAGTTGAGAAAACAACAGTTTCAAAATCTGGTCGAAAATCCCAAGCTCGCGAAAGACCCGCTGCACAGCTTCTGTTTAACAGTCAAGCAGCTCAATCAATTAAAAATGGTGAAAGTCAAAAAGGCCCTTGAGCAAGGCCTTGTGTTGAAGGCGGTCAAAATGGCAGCGTCCCTTCCTGATTTACCTGGCAGCTTCTTTGACTACCTGGAACTGATCATCACAAGTTCTCCGCGCTTGTTTATCGAAGAGGCGCTCTCAGCCCCATTTTCCCGGCTCTATCAAACAAAAAAACGGACACCCACAAACCTTTACTGTCAATTATTTCAACAACTTCGCCCGCTCAAAAAAAATGAAACACTGGTAGAGCTTCTAAAAAAAATTCAAGATGTCACCGATCAAAACGCATTGCCTGAAACTTTTATCAGATCGCTCATTTGCTTTATTTGCGATCCCGATAACCCAACCAATGAGAGAACATCGCAAGCCCTGGCTCCTTTTCTTACACAAGTGACCAGTGTCTTAAATCAGATAGGACCTCCCGCCCTTGAATGTTACCACCACCTTAGCAGACATCGCCTTCTCGGAGCACTCTCAAAAAAGGGCGCACGCGACATTTTAAACATGTGCCAATCTCGGATCGCCTCTTCGCCGATTCTTGCCGAGTCCGTTGTGTTATCAGTGCAAAAACTATCCCCGTTTAGGGGCACTCCGGAATTCAATGATGTTGCAGTGACACTTTTTCTCCACTATGCGTTTAAGGAATCTTCAAAATCGCTGTCATGGCTGAAGCGTGTCCCGACTCTTTCTCCTCAGCATATCGACCACATCGCCCCTCACCTTCCATCTTTGCCAAGCAACTTGCGCGCTCTTAGCTACGAAAAACTAATGATTTCCGAAAATGATCAAAAAAGATCCAAAAATCTAGCGCTGGACGCCGCTTGGGACTTCTTAAGCGGACACTGTCAGCTGTCCATCAATTTTTTTGTCCATGCCCTTAATCGCGCTGCTCAGTCCGACCTTGTCGCGTGGGCCTTTCTCAAATTTATGATCGATGAAAGGGAAAAGAAAGAGAAGAGCCCGATGACTTCGGAGGGCCTGCAAAAAAGGGCACACGCTCTTTCTCAATGCAGCGTGTTTTTAAGGAAACTAGAAAACGGCCGGAATATACTCAGTTTTTCAAAAAATGACGCGCTAGGAAAGCCTTTGCTGATGACACTGAAAATTGACGAACAGCTTAAGCTTTATCTCTCAACGTTCGTGACTCACTGCTCAGGTCAAGCGCAGGTGGAACTCGTCGCAACGGTTTCCCACTGGCCGGCAGAGCGAGACTCGATGAAACGATTGATTTTCCTTCTCAAATTTATTAATGAAAATCCCGCAACGGGCGATTTCGTCTCTCAGCATGTGTTAAAGCAGATCCAATCGACCATCTACGGCCATTCCATACGCCTCAGCGAAGCCAAAGATGTTTGGCTTCAAATTCTGATCTTTTATGCAACACAAAAGACAGTTGACCTTCCGCACTTAACGAATGCACTTTGCAACTGCTTGAAAATTTGTGTGATCCCGAATCCGGCCTACGACTACCTTCTCAAAGAGACAGTTGAAAAAATTGACACCCACACCTCCCTTTCTCAATCGAAAAAAATTGAGACATTGATCGACATCTTTTGCTCGTTAAAAAAAACGCCGAAAAGTTTCAAAATCACTACCTGGATAAAGAGATTGCAACAAGTCGAGTCCGAAGATTCGATTCTCTGTCAGCTCCATTTGTTCGCCCTGATTCTCGAAAACGTCGATTGGATCAATATGCGATTACCCAAACATCATCTTAAAATCATCCATGATACTCTAGAGATCGCTCTAAATCGCAACTTGGTCAGCAAAGAGATGCTTGAAAGGCTTTGCAGGCATCAACAAATTGCAGTTTTTCTCAAACACTACCAACATGTCACGCACTCTTTTTTATCTGAGATGATTTTATCTGATAATTCGGAAATTTTAGACGCAGCGAAAACGCTGATTCACTCTCTATTTTCCGAAAATAGCACCCTGTTGAAAACGTATCTCAATGCCACTCAACTTGCTCTTTCATTGAAAAAAGGGCAAAAAAATGAACAGTTCCGCCGGATTAAAAACTATATCAATTGGCTCAAATCGGAAAAAAAAGCCTCCTCGATTCTTTCGTTGCATTTACTTGCTCTCCCTGTTATCGCCGATAGACTCTTCGAAAACAATCGGCCTGATCTTTATTCATTATGGCTCGATGACATCCTCTGCAGTCAAGCGGCAGACCCGCTATTGATCGTCAAAGTCGTGACGTACTTGGTCCGAAGCCCTCATATCAGTCGATATCTCGAGCATTCCAGCCATACTGAAACCCTAAGAGCATTGATAAAAGCGCTCTATCGTACAATCGATAAGATTTCACTGTCTGATATTCAGCCTCCTTTTTTTGTCGACTTTGCCATTTTAGTCATCGCTTCAGACAACCCCCAGTTGATCAAAGAGCTCAATTTGCCAAAACTTTGTCACATCCATCAAAAAAAAATCCATTCACCACAAGAAAGCGCCGCTTTGAAGCAGCTCAAAACTTTAAACTCTTTTTTCACTGACCAAAAAGATGTCTCCAAAGCAACCATTGATCCAATAGAAGCTGTTGTTGTGATGAAGTTATGGAAATTTCCTCATTTCAATGCTCTGCAATTAGGCCTCATTTTTTTGGGAAGGTTCAGACATCACTTTTTTGACGTTGAAATCATGACCTATGAGCGACTTATTGAAAAATTGCTCGCCCATCACACTAAAATCAACCACCTTTTCGAATTCAACGTAAAAACAGCTAGTGCGGTTTCCCTATCATTCGAGAAGAAATTCGGCTCCTTAGCAGTCATGGACGCTCTTTTTGATTGTGTCAAAGCAGCTGAAAACCACGCCGCTGCACGAAAGTATTTCTATTTTATTCTCGGTATGAGGCTCTACCACACGACCCTCCAAAATATTGGTCCTCTCAAGCTTCTCGAGTATTTGACTTATTTTCACGCGACGGTTCTTGAGGATGAAGCCATCTATATCGACCCATCAGCCTCTGAATCGACATTCCTCAAGATACTTGGTCATATCGACTCTCTCACAGACGAGATTGCCTCAGCATTTGCCAAGTATTTAAAAATACAATGGAACCGCGGTGAGCTGTTTCATAATGGCCGTTTCTACACCACCCTGCTCTCCCATCTTGAGTCGAAAAAAGACTTCGGTCAATACGACCATCACTTTCGCTTGCTGCAATGCATGACAAAAGAGGACAAGGCGCTGGTCCCCTGTGAACACTACCCATGTTTCTTCCTCTCTTTAGTGGATGTGACAACGAAACAATACAATCAATATCTGATAGTGATCGGTATGCTGACAAAATGCAAAATGTCTCTCAAGCAAACCTCTCCTGACCTTTACAATGAAAGCCTCAAGCACTCCGTCGAAGATTTTTTGAGGCATTTTCCAATTTCAGACGCCTGCAAAATCACAGATCCTTGTTTGAAAGGAAAAATGATCCATGATTGGCATGGCAACGTCTTAAATCCTTCTTCCTACCTCGAAATCACGCGCACATTAATAGACGTGATCGCCTACAGCGTTGGACAAAGCCATGCGAAAACGACACTTCCCATCATGATCATGACATTGCAGTTCGTGTTTCGCAACCACCTGATATCGTGTCAACCTGATGAAGAGGCCGCGACAATCGAAGTCTTCGACCACCTTATCACTCTTATTTCCTGTGAGGGCATTTTTTTGGATCTGAATTCACCTGTTTTTAACGAACATCACGCAAACGATGGGTTCGATGTGAGAAGCGCCTACAGCGCCATTTTAGAAAGCGCAGTGAACCGCCTCACAATGAAGCATAAAAGCCCCTCTTTCGTTTCTTCTCTTTCCGTGTGTCTTGAAAAGGGTTTTTCCAACCTCCAGTTCAAGGGCAAGTATTTGACAAACGGATACTACGAGAAATGGCTTGATTGGTGGCACCAGCACTTAATGTCCGTATTTTGGGATCAAAAAAACACCAATAATGAACTAAAAAAATTGATTAACAATATAGAATTAAGAAAAAACGCCTCTAGTTTCTTTAAAAATAATTTCTAATCAGCTATTATTTATTAATAAATAAAAGTTTATTATAATAATATTACTAATAGTGGTATTATTATGAGCGTAGAACCGGCAAAGAATCACCCTCAAATCACCGTTTCCATTGATGGCTTAGAGTTCGAACCGACTCAGGCTCAATCACGAGACTTAAATTCTCTCACGAGTCTTTTTAATACAAATAATCTCTCAAGAGTCGACATTGACAGCCAAGCCAAAACAATCAAAGCCCGCTCAGGATCGAAAATTCTATCTAAGCGTCTTCCGGAAAAACTCGCGAAAAAAGCGGAGATTGCAAGGAAAAAAGTCATTCATCCCGTTTCTCGTCAGGTTGGTTTAGGGCACGTTTGGTCGCGTGACGATCGCAATAATGCAGCTCCCACAAATTGCTTTAAAGCCTTTCTTTACGAGCGCTACGGCAACCTAGAGGCAGACAACAAAATCGCTTTAACAGACGCCACGCGCACTTTTTCCCGTGATTCTGGCGATCTTATTGAGGAGACCTATACGCTAGAAGGTGGTGGAAAGGGATCAGAGTCAATCAAAAGAATCGCCACAAAGGAGAAAAGAGGATGGGTCAAATCCCAGGAATTTCGGGATCTTGTGGAAATGCACGGGTTTTTAGACGCTCGGAAGCTTTACTCTCGAGATCGGCCGGTCAATCTACGCATTCAGACCATGAAGACCGGTGATAAAACCGTTGGTCGTCTCGGTAGGCTAGGAGCCATTACTGACCCGACACTCGGCTGGTATTCTCTCGAAACATTAGAAAAACTCCAAAAATCTAATGATCTTCGTGAAAAGGAAATAACGCGCATACTAACATTGATTGATAACCCTAAGCCCCAGAACTTTATAGAAAAAATCATCCAGCGGCTCAAACGAGAAAAGCCCTATTATAACTGGGATCAGCACGACTCTGCCCATTTCGCTTGTGAAAGTCTGGAATCGGATAAAATTGAGGCAACCATTAAAAAGCGAAAAGAGGCGCTGGAAAACCAAATGCTCATCTACCTCGAATCGCAATTAGATGCCCAAGAAGAGATCCCGAAAGACAATAGATTCAATCTGTTTCATTTGTCACTTTTGAATCTTGAAACAATGACACTTGACCGTTCAGGTTGGTGCCACAATGAAAAAGTGGCATTCGAAGATTTCCGTCAAATGATGAAAGAATTTCGTGGAAAAAAGATTCATTATGGCGAAACACGGCGCATAGAACGCGACACTATCTATCTTCCTTTAGAGGTGCTCAAAAACAAAGATCCCATCAGTTTGGACACGTTCATATTTAATGTGAGCCCGCAGGGCCACACCAAAAATGATGGGTTGCAACGTGAGCACAATGGTGACGAGCTAAAGCGTCTTCTCGACAGCAATCCTGATCTGCGCCGAACTCATAGCGAGCTTATTGAGAGACTGACAATCGGAAAAAGCTCCGGCTATTCCCTTGCCGAAGATTTCGGCCTCCTCCTCCACGATTTAGCACTCGAGAAAAAAAAGGGGGCTTTTGGCCTCAACTGCGCATCGGGGAAAGACCGCACTGGATTTGTCGCAGCTCGTCTGATGCAGCGCAAACTATCGGAAGCCTATCCGGATCAAAAAAACCCACATGAAAAAAGGATTTTAGACAAAGAGTCAACCGCGACAAGAGTCGCAAAAGACAACCTCCCGAGCACAAAAGCGTTAAAAATCCACCCCGTAACAGCGCTCAAGGATGGGATACCTGGTACATCAAGGGCTCATTTCTTCATTAAAGTACTGCCCAGGCAAATCAGAGGACATTAATAGACGTGATCGCCTACAGCGTTGGACAAAGCCATGCGAAAACGACAC
>CAZVSU010000006.1:46043-49629 GCA_964629645.1 uncultured bacterium
TACATCAAGGGCTCATTTCTTCATTAAAGTACTGCCCAGGCAAATCAGAGGACATGAAGCGTTTAATGCCCTCTAACTCTTTTACCTTAGCGCCTCTTTCTCTCTCGGACAAGCGGTCGATGAAAAGAACCCCGTTGAGATGATCGTACTCATGTTGAATGACTCTTGCTTCCCATCCCCCAACTTGCCTTGAATGTTGTTTCCCTAATTCATCCGTATATGGTAAGCGTCGACGGTGACGCATCTTTTTCCTGACCTCCTGAACTTTTATCCTTCCTTCAAACACCAATACGGAGGAAGAAAATGCCTAAATCTTGCAGAGAAACAGCCCTTGCCTGGAATCAAAGAATTCTCCAGTGGCAGGAAAGCGGCAAATCGCTTGCCCAATGGAGCCGTGAGAATAATTTCACCTATTCACAATCACTTTATTGGAAGACGCGGGTTTTAGGTTCTAAAAAGCTAAGCTGTCCAAAAGAGTTCATTGAACTCTTAGATGAGAAAATACCCGAAGCGGGCGTCATCGTCGAGACACAGAACGTCCGCATTCATCTACCCGAATGATTGCCTTGTAACTGTACTTTCCATTTTTCATTTTATATTTTCGAATAGTTGCCACGTTAATCACGCTCCATTTTGTGGGTTAGCGTGAGTAGTGTCATCACTGAATTGATGTAGTCTGCTGAGAAGTACTGTGGTGTGTAGGGTCGAAGTGTGCCATATGTGTGCCACGACCCTATTTGCGGCTGGTTTTTCTAATGTTTTATTGTCATTAGCATAAACCTTAATCACTCTACCACAGTAGTTTAAAAATGTGGGGCAGCCTGGACTTGAACCAGGGACCGGCGGGTTATGAGGGCGGTGGAACACCACATCATTCAACACTAACCAACCGCTATCAATAATAGTATAAAGAGTTGGGTTTATTTTGCTATTGGTTTTTGTTGATTGGAGTTGGATATTTTCCCAAATCACTGCACCGCCTGTGCACCGCCATATTGGATATTCAGTGGCATTCAATTCTCATTTTCTGGAGATGGCTCATACCTTCGATATACGCAAATACCTTTATCTGGAATTCTATCGGGATATGGTAATACAATAATTTTGTCATCCCAATGTATATCGATAGAGTCAGGAAAATTACTACTTATTTCGGCTATAATGGTCCCTGCTACATCATAGTCTAATTCTTCTTGAGACAAAGGTTTGTCATAATACAAATAAATAATAAACCTTTTTTCTTCGTTGATATACTCAACAGAAATTTTTCTCATATTAGGTCTAATTTCACATTGAAGAGCCCTATTCGTATAAAAAACAAGGTCCGATATATCATTCAGATTTGGTGACTTATTCATGCCTTTACCATAATTTTGCTTCAGGATGCTCTGGAACGATGTGAGCTCCATCTTTAGAATAATGAATTGTTCCCTTGGAAGTAGGCCGCGACTCTACCTTATTCCTCCACATTCCTATAGACTCTTTAAAATCTACAACCTCTTGATATCCTGCTTTTCCCATTTCCCCTCTCTTTGGGGTTCCCGTTCCAGCATATTTCTTTAAAAGTCCATCAGCATCTTTGTGCTCAAAAATGCTCTTGCCCTCCTGATAATTGTGCTTTCCAGGAACGTGCTTATTTTGCTTATCCCAATGAATACTACTCCTTTCGAAAAACCGTGATCGTTCTGTGTATTGCTGTAAACCTTTAGAAACAACTCCCTCTTTGCTAGATACCGACATAGCCATTGATTCAAGATTGCATATCCGATTAGCCTCTTTCAGTTTCTTATAAGCAGAAACGCCCTTGATTGCTGCAGATCCAGCAAAAATATCAACACCATACTTCCCGACAGCATAACCGACTAATTCACCTTTTTCTTGATCACTTAGCTGGTTAAAATTTTCATACAGCCTTACGAGCTCATCAGCGTACTCATGCAGCTTGTCCCTATCAACGGTTTTTAAATAATCCACTACATGTTCTGCCATTTCGTAACCAGCACTCGCAAGATTATTAACAGAATCAATTGGATGCTCTCCAAAAGCCCATAAGCATTCACCCAAACCATAGACGGTGTTGCAAAGAGAAGGTACAAAATCACATGCAGCGTCACATGCTCCACTAAAGGCTGCTAGAGAAAAAGCATCTATAAACTCATTTGGGGCCAGGTTGTAAGGGACAAAATAATCTGGCTTTTTGGAAATTATGTAGTCATCAAGAGACTTTTCAAAGTCTCCAATCTCAAAGTATGCTGAGGCTCTTTGAAAATATGCCTCAAGGTTCTTGGGATCCTTAGCTATAGCATTGTTTAGAGACTCAATTGCTTGATTGTATAGACCTACTTCTAAAAAAGCTTCTCCCTGCTTTTGAAAAACTTCCGAAGTCAGCAGATTTTCTTTTCCGTTCTTTTTAGCAAGCTCAATGAAGGAAATAATATCGGACAATGACTCATCTATATTTCCTTCCATTAACGCAATCAGCCCCCTGTTGTACATCGGAACCATATTGTAAGATTCATGATGATAACAACTTTCTATTAATTCCTTATATATAGGAATAATCGTTCCTGGAATTGTAGATAAAATTTGTAAAGCATTATTTGCTCGATTGTTGATTCGATCGATATTGCTTATGAGTTTTTCATGATCTTTTGGATTTTTATACAGCTTTTTGTACCACTCTATGGAGTCAACTCTTGTGAATTCTATTTTTCTTCCAAGTCTATTTGCCGCATTTAGATACTCACTCAGTAAACACAGATACCCACATGCATTTGAGGCTTGTACCATATGTCGTATATAGCAAATATCAGCTGGAAAATATGGCCCTGCTTTTTTTGCAGATAAGAATTTCTTCATAAATTCATGCCATACCCTATCCTCAGGATATTTTGGGTGCCAAGTTGTGTCATCGGGAAATCCACCTCCAATCTTATCACTTACATAATGACTAAAGCATTTACAGTGATAAAAACACCCACAGCCAGGTATTCCATTATAGTAGTAAACACTTACGCCATCATCACATCCCGCAAAACTCTGTCCAATTGAAAAGATCCATGAAAGCATTAGGACCTTTATAATTATATTTTTGAATGACACCTAAAATTCTCCATTTTTCTCAATACAGAGTAGATGATTCCAGAATAAATGATCAATAATAATGAAAAGTTTAACGAATATCCTGCTTTGGAAAACCAGGACACCTGCAAAGTTAACTAAAATCTTTGATATTGTATGATGTTTAGCTTCGAACTCAAAAATGGAGCAGCCAATCATGACAATAAATTTATTTCAATGCCTTGATTCAATCCCTGACCCCAGATGTGCACGAGGAGTCCGCCACAAATCTCCGACCATCCTCAAAATGATCACGCTTGGCTTTGCGTGCCGGTTAATTGCTGTCGAACATATTGTGAACTTCTTTCGACCTCTTTGGCATATTATCGGTCCTGAGCTCGGCTCTGATCGCATGCAGCCACCAGATCCCACAACTGTACGACGTGTGCTAGGGGGCGTCTTCAAATTTGGAATCAGCTTAATTTGAGTTCTTTTCCCTTAGGAGGGCGTGCAAGAGGAGGGGCCA
>CAZVSU010000007.1:0-46882 GCA_964629645.1 uncultured bacterium
AACCAACGTAACACACATTCGATTATAAGTAAAAACTTTATTAACTAAGTACTAGTCAAAAAGGGAGCGTTCGCATAGAGTGGTGAGAAAAGGTTTGGGTATGGCGAAGCTGATTTTGCTCAGGCATGGACAGTCCGAATGGAATCTGAAAAATCTCTTTACGGGATGGGTCGATGTTCCCTTGTCTCCCAAGGGAATTGAAGAAGCGCTTGACGCAGGAGATCAAATCCAAGACATCCCCATCGATGTGATCTACACAACGCCGCTGATTCGCGCGTCAATGACAGCGATGCTGGCCATGAGCAAGCATCACAGCGGTAAAACCCCTGTGATTCTCCACACCGGCGAAGGAAAGATGGAAGAGTGGGGAAAAATTTATAGCGACGAGACAAAAAAAGAGACCATACCGGTTCATATTGCCTGGCAGCTCAACGAAAGGATGTATGGGGGGCTGCAAGGGCTGAACAAAGACGAAATGAGGCAAAAGTACGGCGAAGAGCAGGTGAAATTGTGGCGAAGGAGTTTTGCCACCCGCCCTCCCAACGAGGGAGAGAGTCTTGAGCTCACCTCGACCCGCTCTCTTCCCTTTTTTAAAAAAACAATCATTCCCCATTTAGAGCAAAAGCAAAATGTCCTGATCTCGGCACACGGCAACTCTTTGCGTTCTATCATCATGGACCTTGATCAATTAACCTCTGACGAGGTAATATCGTTAGAAATCCCAACGGGAAAGCCCATTATTTACCAGTATGAAAATGGGACGTTTGATAAGATCAACTCTTAAATTTTTTTGATGAGCGCCCACATTTATCTCGACAATAGTACCATAACGCGCCCCTCTTCGAAGGTTGTGAGCGAAATGCTCCCCTTTTTGCAAGAAAGGTGGGAAGCGTCCGGCGCGCCCCACAAACTTGGCCACGAAGCGCTGCCCGACATTGAAAGGGCCCTTAAAAAAATCTATCGCCTCCTTGGAGCGGGTGAAGAAGATGTGATGGTCGTCACCTCTTCCGGAACCGAGGCGGTCAACCATGTCGTTCAGTCTGTGTACCGCGACGTCACTTTGCCGACGGGAAAAAACCATTTTCTCACCTCCAACATCGACGAAGCGCCTGCCATTATGGCGATGAGCCACCTCGAGCCGCTGGGATGCGTTTGCCGCATGGTTGAAGCAGGCCCATCGGGACAGATCACCGCAGAAGCGGTCGGCGATGCGCTCACGCCGCGATCAGCGCTTCTTTCGCTCTCTTGGGCCAATGGTTTGACGGGGGTGATCCATCCCGTCGAAGAGATCGCCGCTCTTTGCCGGGAAAGAGGGATTCTCTTCCATCTCGACGCCTCGCACGTCCTTGGAAAACTTTATTTCGAGCTGGATAAAGTGGGCGCCGACTTCATCACTTTTGAAGGGTCTCTTTTGCATGCGCCGAAAGGGACGGGGGCGCTTTGGGCTCGGGAAGGGACAAAAGTCACCCCTTTACTTTTTGGCAGTCATGAACAAGGGGGGCAGCGCGCCGGCCCTTGGAGCGTCGCCGGGCTTGCCGCCCTTGGCCAAGCGGCCGATCAGCTTTTGGAAGCGCGCGATCTCCTCTGCATGGAGGGGGCGCGCCTAAAAAGCCGCCTCGAAGAAGGAATCGTCAAAGTGTATCCCGACGCCAAGGTGCTGTTTTCAAATCAAGAGCGGCTTCCCCATGTGACGGCTGTCGCGTTTCCCGGCATCGCTGCCGAGGCGCTTCTTTTGGCCTTGTCAGAGGAGGGGCTTTACGCGAGCATTGGGGGCGGCAGCCACCAGCAGCTCTCTTTGATTCTGGAGGCATGCGGCTGCGATCCCCTTCTTTGCCATAGCGCTATCAGCTTCAGTCTTTCTCGTGAAACAACCGATCACGAGATCGACAGCGCTCTCAAGGTTATCGAAGAGGCGGCGGGGCGACTGAGGAAAACATCGGCGCAGATGGTCACACTATGAGTATTAAGTCTCTGATCCAACCCTTCCCCTGGCATCGCTACAGCCAAAAGCTGAAAGAGCGGATTTTACGGCCGCGCAACGCCGGCATTTTCGGCGCCGACGAGGCGAAGGCGCGGGGGATGCGCCTTGCCGTCGGCTTTGACGGCTCGATTACCGATGGCAACGCTGTCAGCCTCTACTGGCTGGTCGACCCGCAAGACGGCGTCATCGTCGATGCGAAGTTTCAAGTGTATGGGCAATCGGCGTTGATAGGGGCGGCAGAAGCCTCCTGCGAGGTGCTGATCGGAAAAAACTACGAGCAGGCCAAAAGGCTGAGCGCCGAGCTGATCGACAGGGAGATGCGCGACACTCCAAACACCTCTGCTTTCCCTTGGGAGACTGCACCTCACCTCAATCTTGTGATCGGCGCGATCGAAGAGGCGGCAGACGCGTGCGCCGACATTCCTGTCGCCGAATCTTATATGGCCCCACCTGCCCCTGAGCTTGGCGAAGCATTAGAGGGCGGGATTCCCGGATGGGACACCTTTTCAGCGGATCAAAGAAAGAAAGTCATTGAGGACGTACTTGATCATGAAATCCGCCCTTACATCGCCTTAGACGGCGGCGGCGTGACCCTGACAAAAATGGAAGAGGGAACAAAGGTCTATATCGCCTATCAAGGCGCCTGCACATCGTGCATGTCCTCTGTGGGAGCGACCTTGTCATACATCCAGCAGACGTTACGAAACCGCGTCCATCCCGACATCGTCGTCATCCCCGAGCTTTAGGGGACGTCTTCAAATTAAGTCATTCGAAATTTGAAGACGTTCCCTAAGCACTCTTTATTTTATTGGCGAGGATCTCATCGTAGTGCTCATTGAGGTAGGCTCTGACAGCGTAGGGAGCTGTGATGTCGGTGACCCGACTGAACCAAGCCTGTTCTGAAAAATAACTTTTCGAATGCGGGTTCTCTCGATTCACTTTGAAGCCCCCCATTGTCGACATCAAGGCAAAACGGAGCGGCTGCAGCAGGATTAAAGACGCCATGCGCCGTACGGGATCGATCACTTTTTGCAACGAATGGGGGGTCCATTTCTTGTAAAGAGACCATCCCCATCCATTGAGAAGGATGTCAAAGCCGTCGACACGGGCTTTGCTTTTGTCGATCTTATAGAATTTTGCGAGCTTGTCTAATGCGTAGTCGGAACAATTTTGGCAAAAGAAATTAAAATCGTGCTCGTTGGAATGTTTAAGATCTTTTTTGATGTCTTCTTTCAAGGTTTTGAATTCCTCTTTCGATAAAGGAAACCGCGTCTCTTCGATGGTCTTTTGATCGGCTTGCCACTCTTTGGTGTCCGCATTTTTAAATTCGACCGGCTCTTTTGCAAAAAGGGTGGGATTCACGGGTTTGGGAAATTTTCCAAAACTAATGACGTCGCCTCTATGGTTGACGAGCCTCATCCATGTATGTGATCCTTTTGAGACTAGCCTCTCTTTCGGGCAGCAAGTCACAATAGATAGGTAATACTTTCCGTCACCCTCTCTTCGAAAATTCTTTTGCAGTTCATTAATGGGGGCGCCGGCTGTCACGCGTTTGAGTGAATAGCCATCAAGATCGAAAACAAGGTTGGGATGAGCGTGAGAGTCCTCTCGTAATGTGGACACTTTTTTGTCTGATAGTGTCAGCTCTCCGTTGACGAGTTTGGCGCGATAGGTCTCGCCCAACACTTGAATGCGCTTATAAATATGGTTGTGGTGGACCAAGAAAGCGAGATCGCCTCCAAAGTTCAATATATCATCATCTTGAAGATCTGTGATTTGCTTGGCCAATGCATACACTTTTTTTGCCTCGTTCGAAAGCTCAAACTTTGGGTCTAGTTTCTTCGCTTGAAACGAGGCATGAATCGCCTCTTCCCGGGCCATGTCAAGCCACCGCTGCGCTTCGTTGATCGCCTCGTGATTGCCTTCTTTTTTCGCCCTTTCCAATCGACCGGTTTGTTTCGATTGGAGAGCGTGCAACTCAGCGAGTCTTTCCGAAGATAAAGGCATAACTGGTGACATAAAAATCCTTAAGTTATTTGTAATCAGTATGCTTTTTAAAAGTTAAAGAAAGACAAACGGGGAATTAATTTTTTTTAAAGAGGGGAAAGGTGATATAGAACAAAATGATGGACGAAGAGCAAAAAAAGCTGGCAGAAGAGCTCCTTTCCTTCGAATATGAGCGCCCGAGCGTTGCCAAATGCCTCTATTTTGGAGAATTGGACACGGCCCGTATTTTCCCTTTTCCGAGCCTGCCGGCCGATGAAAAAAAGAAACTTGATGCCCTGATCAGCGATCTTAAAGCTTTCGCCGAGAGAAAGATCGATGCTGACCGGATCGATCGGGAGGCCAAAATCCCCGATTCTGTGGTGAAAGGATTGGCAGAGCTTGGGATTTTGGGGATGACCATCCCCGAAGAGTTCGGCGGGCTCGGTATGTCGCAGACCGCTTACTGCAAGGTGATGGAGACGCTGTCGCAGTTCTGCAGCTCGACTGCGCTCTTTGTCAACGTCCATCAAAGCATCGGGTTGAAATCGATTCTGCTTTTCGGGAACGATGAACAAAAACAAACATGGCTCAAACCTCTGGCAAGAGGAGACTTTACCGCCGCTTTTGCTCTGACCGAGCCCAATGCGGGATCCGATGCCGGCGGCGTTGAAAGCGTGGCCGAATATGACCCTGAGAAAAAAGTGTTCCGTATCAACGGTCAAAAGCAGTGGATCACAAATGGAGGCATCGCCAAGGTGCTGACGGTGATGGCGAAGCTGGATGGAAAGGTGACCGCGTTCCTGGTCACGCCTGAGATGCCGGGATTTCACATCAAAACCAAGGCCCTTGAAAAGGTTGGGATGCGGGGCACATGGACGGCCAATCTTACTTTTGACGCTCTTGAAGTACCTGAAGAAAATGTCTTAGGACAAAAAGGAAAAGGGCTTCGCGTCGCTTTGACGGTCTTAGACTATGGAAGGATTACCTTCGGCGCCACTTGCACAGGGATGGCCAAATACTGCGAAAAAAAAGCCTATGAGCATGGCGGCACTCGCATGCAGTTTGGCCAGACGCTCGCCTCTTTTCCCCTTGTCCAAAAAAAATTGGCGTTGATGTCGGCCTTCACTTACGCGATGGATGCGACCACTTATTTGACGGCCGGCCTCCTTGACCAAGGCGATCACGACATCATGCTGGAAGCGGCAATGCTGAAAGTATTCACAAGCGAAGCGTCGTGGGACGTCCTCTATGACACCATGCAGATTTTTGGGGGGCGCTCTTTTTTCCCGGACCATCCTTTTGAGCGATTGATGCGGGATGCCAGACTCAATATGATCGGAGAGGGATCGAACGACGTTTTGCAGATTTTTATCGCAGCAGTTGGTCTTCGCGATGTGGGGCTGGAGCTCAAGGAGATGACCTCTTTCCCCTCTGGTTTTTGGGAGATGGCAAAACGTTTGATGCATCGCTTTGCTCCTCCTAAGGTCCCTGTCTACGCAAAGGAGCTCAAAAAACCGGCGAAAAGGTTAGGGCAAAACGTGCAGTCGTTTGGCCTCCACGTTTTGAGGATGCTCTATCGCTACCGAGAGGGCATTGTCGACGAGCAGCTCATATGCGAACGTCTTGCGAAGGCGGCGACAGCCCTTTACACAACAGCCGCTGTGATCAGCCGCTGTGATGCCGAGATACGAGAGGGTGATCGCGGGGGACTGTCCGCAGCGACACTCTACTGCCGGCTCGCCCTTGAAAAGGTGGACCGGCAGCTCGATGCGTTATCGGAAAATTGCGATGAGCACGTGTTGCGTGTCTTTCAGGAATCGGAGAAGAGCTTTGACAAGTAAGACCCCAACACTTTTGGATCTCACCGAAGAGCTTGGACGGCAGGAGGAGGCCTTGCGCAAAGGGGGCGACTCCGACCGTCAAGCTAGGCTCGGGCGTCTTAAGGTGCGGGAGCGGCTTGACCTTCTTCTCGATGATCCCGAGAACTTTTTGGAGCTGGGGCTTTTTGCCGCTTTCGGCATGTATGACGAGTGGGGCAAACTTCCTGCAGCAGGCGTGGTGACAGGCATCGGCAAAGTGGCCGGGCGGCGTTGCATGATCATCGCCAACGATGCGACAGTTAAAGCGGGCGCGTTTTTTCCGCAGTCGGTCAAAAAAGTGCTCCGCGCGCAAAACATCGCGTTCAAATGCCGGCTCCCCACTCTTTATCTTGTCGACTCTTCAGGGGTTTTTCTCCCCCTTCAAGACGAAATTTTTCCGGATGAAGATGACTTCGGCCGCATCTTCCGCAACAACGCCCTTTTTTCTTCTGCCGGAATCCCTCAGTTTGCCGCGATTATGGGCAATTGCATCGCAGGGGGCGGTTATTTGCCGGTCCTTTGCGACCAGCTGCTCATGACGGAAGGAAGCGGCCTTTACCTCGCCGGTCCTGCTCTTGTCAAAGCGGCAATCGGACATGATGTGGACACTGAAGAGCTCGGCGGGGCCAAAATGCACGCTGAAATCAGCGGTACCGTCGACTTTCGGGAAAAAGATGACCCCGCTTGTTTGAAGCGGCTCCGTTCCCTTGTCGACAAACTTCCGGAAGAAAGGCCCGTTTCGGTCGATGTCGAACCGGCATCTGATCCTCATCATGTCTACAAGATAGTCGGCGCCCAAAATGAAAAAGAGTACGATGCCAGGGCATTGATCGACTGTTTGATCGATCAGGGAACGGCGGATGAATATAAAGCAGATTATGGAAAAACCCTTGTGACTCTCTTTGCAAAAGTGGGCGGTATCCCGGTTGGAATCGTCGCCAATCAACGGAAACAAGTCAAGACAGGCCAAGGAGAAATCGAAATCGGGGGCGTCCTCTATGCAGACAGCGCCGACAAGGGAGCCCGCTTCATCATGGACTGCAATCAAATGCGCCTCCCCATTCTTTTTTTGCAGGATGTCGTCGGGTTTATGGTTGGCGCGGCGGCAGAAAAGTCGGGGATCATTCGCAGCGGAGCCAAAATGGTCAACGCTCTTAGCAACTCTGTCGTGCCAAAGATCACCGTGATTGTGGGAAATTCGTTTGGGGCCGGAAATTATGCCCTTTGCGGCAAGGCGTACGACCCTGCCTTTATTTTTGCCTGGCCCAATGCAAAATATGCTGTGATGGGCGGGGCGCAGGCTGCCGCTGTCCTTTACCAATTAGACAAAAATCAAGAAGATGCTGAAGAGCGGCGCAAGCTGATGCAGGGGCGCTACGAACAGCAAATGGAGATCCGCTATGGCGCTGCAAGAGGGTGGGTGGACGCAATCATCGCGCCCCACCAAACGCGAAATTATCTGATCGAAGCGCTTCAGCTTGCAAAAAGAGATCCGAACATGCAAAAACGGTTTCAAACAGGAGTGTTACAGGTTTGACGATTAAAATTGCCAATGGACAGGGCTTTTGGGGGGATTCGCCCCTGGCCCCTGATCGCATGCTGAGTCAGGTCCCTGATCTTGACTATTTGACACTCGAATACCTCGCCGAGCTCTCTCTTTCCATTATGGCGATACAAAGAGAGCGCAACGCGGAAATGGGCTACGCCCGGTGTTTTATTGAGCAGCTCGATACGTTTGCAAAGCACTGGGAGCAGGGAAAAAAATTCAAAGTGATCACCAACGCGGGCGGCCTTAATCCTAAGGCATGTGCAAGAGAATGCATCGATTTCTTTGAGCGCAAGGTCTCCCGGCCGATCAAGGTCGGTATTGTCATGGGCGACGACGTTCTTCAACAAATGAAAGGGAGCCATCATTTAAAAAACCTCGATACCGGCCGTCCTTTCGATGAAATTAGAGAGCGCCTCGTCTCGGCAAATGCCTACATCGGAGCAAAAGGGATTGTGGAAGCGCTGAACGACGGAGCCGACCTCGTGATCACGGGTCGTGTGACTGATGCGTCTCTTACCTTAGCTCCCTGCGTTGCCCATTTTGGATGGAATTTTAACGATTATGAGCGGCTTGCGAAGGGAACGGTGGCAGGACATCTTCTCGAGTGCGGCGCGCAGGTGACCGGCGGTATCGCAACAGATTGGCTTAGCGTCCCCCATCCAGAGGACATCGCTTTTCCCTTCGTTGAGATGGAAGAATCGGGCGATTTTGTGATCACAAAACCTCCTAAAACGGGAGGGCGTGTCGACGAAATGTCAGTGAAGGAGCAGCTCCTTTACGAAGTGGGTCATCCTTTTCGCTACCTATCGCCTGACGTCACCGTTTCTTTCGAACATATCGAGGTGAAGCAGGAGGGAGCCGATCGAGTGAGAGTCCTCGGACCGAAAGGAACGGAGCCGACAGACTGCTACAAAGTCAGCGCCACATACCGGGACGGCTTTAAGGCGGAAGGGAGCCTTATTATCTTCGGAGGGTTGGCTCAAGAAAAAGCGCGGGTTGCGGGCAAAGCGCTCCTCGATTCACTTAAAAAAGACGGCATCACATTTGAAGAGAGCCTTGTGGAATGTCTGGGAATGGGGGACGCCGTCCCGGGCGTCATTGATCAAAAGTGTGAAGGAATTGAGTGCGTTTTAAGAGTCGCCGTCAAGGATTCGGATAAAGAGAAGGTCGCGAAATTCACCAAGGAGCTGGCCTCTCTTGTGACGAGGGGACCTCCGGGAACGACAGGATACACAACAGGGAAGCCGGAAGTGCGTGCCGTTTTTGGCTTTTGGCCCTGTCTGATTCCAAAAGAAGAGGTGCGAGTCGAAACCGATGTTTATGAGGTGATGCCATGACGATAAGACTGAAAGAGATAGCCTCGGCAAGGAGCGGCGATAAAGGATCGAATGCCAATATCGGCGTGTTTGCTCATACTCCGGAAGCCTACGACTATCTCAAGACTTTTTTGACTTCCGGAAGGGTGCATGAGTATTTCAAAGGGATCCGGCCGAAAAATACAGAGCGTTATGAGCTTCCCAAACTCCACGCTTTCAATTTCGTTTTGGCAGAGGCTCTGGCGGGAGGGGGAAGCCGGTCGCTGAGGATCGATGCTCAAGGAAAAGCGCTGGGCCAGGCTCTGCTTTTGATGGAGCTGCCCCTCTCACCCGAAGAACTAGACGCCCTGAGGAAACAATCATGACAGATGTGGTCATCTTCGATTCTCCCGAGCCCGGGATCGCGGTCCTCACGCTCAACCGCCCCGATCACCGCAACGCCCTCACCATTGAGCTCATGAAAGCGGTGATTGACGCGGTGCAGGAGATCAACGAAAACGAAAATCAGCGTGTCTTGATCATCCGCGGCAACGGGAGTTCGTTTTGCACCGGTCTTGATCTTTATGAAGCCGGAGACTTAGCCGTTGCAGAAGAGTCTGCGGAAACAATCGCAAAGATGTATCTTGCCCTTTACTCATCGTCTGTAATTACCATCGCCTCGGTTCAAGGGCATGCCATCGCAGGCGGTGCAGGACTTTCGTCTCTTTGCGACTACGTGATTGCGAGTGAAACAGCAAAATTCGGGTTCCCCGAAGTGCGGAGGGGGCTTATCCCTGCTATTGTGTTCACCTTTTTGCAAAGGCAGCTTCGAGAAAGGGATATGCGGGAGCTTTTCCTCCTCGGTGACTTAGTTGCGGCTAAAAGGGCGCAGCAGATGGGCCTTGTCAATATGGTGGTTCCGGACGACATGGTCGAAGACGATACCTTGACGATTGCCAAAAAAGCGCTGAGAGCAGGTCCCGGGGCGACGGCCCATATGAAGCGACTCTTTGATCACCACACGTTGAGAGGATTTCAAGAGGAGCTCAACCACGCCCTCACTGTCCATAAAATGGCGAGGACCCACGCCGAAGCGCAAGAAGGGATCCAGGCCTTTATCGAAAAACGAAACCCCGCCTGGTATCCGTGAAAACCGTGCCCGTTGAAGGAAATCGGATCAAGCTTGACGGCGGCGCCATGTTTGGCAATGTCCCCAAAGAGCTTTGGAAAAAATGGCTCACGCCCGACGAAAAAAACCGGATTCCTTTAGCCTCCCGCTCGCTTCTCGTCCAGACGGAGACCAAAAACATCCTCTTTGACGTCGGCATTGGCGCTTATTTGGAACCGAAACTCAAAGAGCGCTTCGGCGTGGAAGAAGACGACCACCGCCTTCTTGCCAATCTAAGGGAGCTCGGATTATCCGAAGAAGACATTGATGCCGTTGTCCTTTCACATCTACATTTCGATCATGTCGGCGGGCTGCTGCCCCCTCACGGGGAAGAGCCTCGGCTTCTTTTCCCTAACGCAGCCCTTTACTTAAGCCAAAGACATTTTGACCACGCGAAAACGCCTCCCGTTCGCGAGCGCGCCTCGTTTATTCCGGAGCTGATGGCTCTTCTTGAACGCACAGATAGATTAAGGCTTGTTGAGGGAAGCCATCACCCAGACTTAAGAGACGTCCGTTTTCGCTATTCGGAAGGACATACTGTCGGGCTCATGCTGTCGCTTATCGAAGATGTCGCCATAGTTGCCGACTTAATCCCCGGCACTCCTTGGCTCCATCTGCCTGTCGCTATGGGCTACGACCGGTACCCAGAGCAGACCGTCCGCGAGAAAATGTCTTTCTTGAAAGACGCCGCAGACAACAAGTGGCGCCTCTTTTTCACTCACGACCCCCACTCCCCCTGGTCCCGCATCGCTTAAGATTCCACTTGAAGAGGAAGTTTCTAGGCGCGCTTTAAGTCTCTGATGGATTGATTTCGTTATAACGTGCGGTTGGGTGATGGTGGGTCATAGCGTCCATGATCGGGTTTTCCGGATTTGCCTCGCGCTTGCTTCTAGCGATTATCTTGTCAATGGTGTGTTTATCCGTGCAGAAAATCTTGGAGAGGTCGGTCAAAAACTGATTTTTATCGGCTTCTTCCAAACGCCGGTTTTCGACGGGATGTTGATAATAGCTGTCCGCGGAATGAGGAGCGAGATGATAGCGCGACACCATGGTATTTAATGCGCTCTTCAAGGAGAAGGCGTAGTTCCCGATGACAATGGCCTTACGCGCGTTAAGCGGCTCCAAAGAAATGGGATCGATCCATTCTCCGTCTTCGCAATTGTTCGCAAGTGTCGCAAAATTGATCTTCGAAGATCTTGACTTTTCGACGTTTACGTTGACGGTCCATGTGTACTTTGTGCGATGCGCGTTTCTCAAGTGATGAAAATGCTTCACGACAGGTTCCGATTGCAGTCTAAGGTATACATATCTTGAAATCCCCCCTGCATTATAGAAGGTGAGTAGGGCAATTCCAAGGGATTGCCAACAAGCATCAAGTAAAAAATCAGCGCGTGAATACAAATGGATTTGGCCGCTATTTACGAAGGTTCTGCCAATCTTTTGGTGGTCAAATCTGATCCCCTCAACGAGCAAATAAGTAAGCCCAACTTGAATGGTGAGAAAAATTCCTGTTGCCACAACAACAAGACAAACAGCCGAGGCGATTCTGATCCACCCTTCTTCGTTTATGGTTTGCCTACAGGCGCAGAGCGCGGTCGTCCAGAAGCTCTCTCTCTTAGTGGTGGCGACTGAAAAGGAGGTGGGGACAAGGAGCTCGGAAGAGTCGAGACGCAAGTTCTCGCTTAAAATTTGCGCTCGGATCGAAGGCGGAAGTTTCTGTGGCTCGCTAATTATGCCCTTCTCCGCCCCGTTAAAGAGGAGGTCGTTGGAATCACTGATGAATGTCAATTCCATAATGTCTCGGATATTCATTATTAAATCATTATTTATAATAAATCTGAGTAAAAAAATCAATAAAAATAATGACTCAACTTTTTGCTCAACGAAAAAAAGAAAAATTTATTAATTAAATGAGGGGAATTCGGTGGTTGGACAGATTGAAAGCCAATCAAAAGGTCACTAACACTCAAAAAATAGACTCAGGTGTCTTAAAAATCTTTAAATCAAAAAAATCAATTGACCTTTTAATAGATATTTAGTATAGTTTTCGCAAAGGAGTTTACAATGAAAATACGACCTGAATGCATCCACAATTATTTGGTTTCCGTCAATCCTGACAGTCTTTCTTCAAGGATCATCTTTATGATCCCTGTCGTTAACGCCCTTTATTACTCAGCTGTTGGACATAGTTTGCATCATGATTTTCATCATAAAAATGAAGGCCTTACTATGAAGAAATTGCGTCAAATAATAGCTCAAACAGATATTCCTTATCTTACTTTAGCCGCGATCAGGTCAGACCCGCATAACGTTCTGCACAAAATAGGGCGGCTTTATGAGAACGCCGTCAAATGTGGTGGACTGACACTATTTTTGTCTACCGCTGTCTTTTGCTTCTCTCAGGGAGGAAAGACGCGGACGTTTGCCTGGCTGTCGCTGTTGTTAGGATGTTTGTCGATGGCGGCGATCATTCAGACCTCAATGCATTATGATAAGTCCATTAGCAAAGCTTTAGACGATGTCGTCCGTTGATCAACCGGATCGTCCTTTTTCAAATCGGGCGTGATCATCCGACACGTTTTGGGGCATATTGCCTTTTGAGGTAACATGTTCTTATGTCACGAAACCGGCGCCCCAAACCTTTTGAGCTTTCAATTCCCGATAAAGCCAATCGCATATTGAATCTGATCTTGATTGCGATGGTTTTGATTATGGCCAGAGTTTGGCATCTCTCTGTCATTCAGTACGACACGAAGTTAGAAGAGGCGGCAAGGCCCCGAAAACGGGTGGTGTTAGTCCCCGCTAAAAGGGCAACCATACGGGATCGTTTCAACGAGCCCCTCGCGGTCAATAAGGTCAAATACCAAGCGGCGGTGACCTATTCGCAGATTAAAGAGATTCCCTCGATAAAATGGGAAAAAGAGGCATCGGGGAAAAAGGTAAAGCGTTACAAAAGGCGGGAGTATATCCGGTCGCTTTCCGAGCATCTCGGCGGTGAACTCTCCATGGACCCCGATCGGATTGAAGACCTGATCCACTCGAAAGCGGTATTCTTCGGAAACATCCCCTTTGTCGTCAAAGAAGACCTCTCAGAAAAAGAGTACTACCGATTAAAAATGATGGAGCGCGATTGGCCCGGCATTGCAGCGAGGCGAGTTCCCAAGCGAGACTATCCGAACGGGAAAGTGGGCGCCGAGATCATTGGCACGATGGGGTCAATCAATCGGGAAGAGTACGAGGCGATCTTAGAAGAGCTTCACTCTCTTCGCAAAATGGTGCGGCACTATGAGGAAGAGGGAGAGCTCGTCTTCGACGATCACGACGAGACGATCGACCAGGTGAAAAAGCGCCTCCGCGATTTAGAAGAGCATGCCTATACCATCAATGATTACGTCGGAAAAAGCGGCATAGAGGGACGCTTTGAACACGAGCTTCGCGGGTATTACGGCCGCAAGGTTTTTTACTCCGACGCTAAGGGAAATTATTTGCACGAGCTACCGGGAGCTAGGGAGCCCATCGCCGGAAATCGTCTTTTGCTCACGATATCGGCCGATCTTCAGAAATTCGCGGAAGAACTTTTGATCAAACATGAACAGCGAAGTCATGGAGATCCGGGTGTTGTTAACGCTCCCTGGATACGTGGCGGCGCGATCGTCGCGATGGATCCAAGGACAGGGGATGTTCTTGCACTGGCGAGCTCTCCACGCTTTGATCCCAATGATTTTATTGCGAGCGGCGATCCCGAGACTGATCGGAAAAAACAGCAGCGAATCGGCCGCTGGTTCGAGGGAGAGGGGGCGATCGGGGCGATCTGGGATCAGGTCACACCTCTTGAAAGAGAGGTGATCGATCCGGTGACAGACCAGCCTGTCGAGCAAGGGGTGATCCTGACATGGGACCGTTACCTCGATTTGCTTCTTCCCGAAGAGCACGAAGTGAGGCAGGGCCTTGCCAACATCGAAAATCTCTTAGGGGCTGTCGCTTTTCAACGGGAGCTCGAAGTGTTGCTTCAGCTTAGCGGGCAGCCCAATGTCTTGGCGCTTTTTGATGTTCTCTATTCTGAATCTCCGCACAAATGCTACAGCAATGAGTGGGATCCCGAGTGTCTTGACGCCATTCGGAAGTCGCTCGCCTCCGCTCCCCGGCAAGTATCGGCGTCCAAGAAAAAGCTCTCTTCATTTTTTCGTGGAGTGGATCACAACTACAACAAAGCGTTTCTTCTCGATCTTTGCCGCTTGTCTGTTCAGCACGACTACTTGTCCGACGAACTGCTCGGGGTTGTCGGGAGGCAACTTTTAAGTCGTTACCGCGACCTTTCGGCCGCCTCATCGGTGCTGTATCGGGAAGTGCAGCAGATGAGCCGGGCTATTTTTCGCGACGTTTCTTTCAAAGAGTGGCGCGCCCAAAATCAGACGGAATTTTTGAAGCAGAAAAGAAAAGAGGAAGAAGAGAAAGGACTCTACAACAAACCCTACCTCGACTACCTAGACGCAGTCGAGCGGCAGCAATTCACCCTATTTTGGGAGCGGCACCGCACCCAGCTTCTCTATACCTTTATGACCGGACATTGCTCAAATGATGCGGAGCTTGCTCCTTATCACGAGACGCTTTTGACGTGGTATCGGGAGATCAAAAACGGCGCGCATCGAGGCGTTCCTTGGTATCGCCACTATGCCACGTTGAAAGGGCAGATCGATCCAATGGATCCGAAAAGAGCGCTTGCCTACCTGCAGTCCATGCGCTCGTTTCAGGATCTCGATCGCCCTCTTGTGGGGCGCTATCGCAACTTGAGGTCGGAAAAAGGGCGTCTTTTAGAAAAACACCTAGCCGCCGCGTTTTATCCCCGCTACGGTTTTGGATTTGCGAGGTCCCATGCATTTCGTCAATCGACGGTGCAGGGCTCAATCTTTAAGCTTGTGACAGCTTACGAAACGCTTGTGCAGCGCTATTATAAAGGCGTTCCGGTCGCGCAGCTGAATCCTCTCGTCATCAATGATCAGGTGCGGCGAAAAGGCAATTCCTGGTCGATCGGTACCTTTCAAAATGGGCAGCCGATCCCGAGAATTTACAAAGGGGGAAGGGTGCCGAAAAGTTTGTCGCGCAACATCGGAAAGATCGATTTAGTCGGAGCTCTTGAAAAATCGTCCAATCCCTATTTTGCCCTATGCGCAGGCGACCATCTCGACCATCCCCATGACCTTGCGGAAGCGGCCAAGTTGTTCTCCTATGGGAGCAAAACGGGAATCGACCTGCCGGGAGAAATCGGAGGCCATGTCCCAAGCGATCTCGATCAGGATCGCAACAATCTTTACGCCTCTTCTATCGGACAGGGGACGTTGATCGCCACTCCCCTGCAGACAAGTGTGATGCTGTCGGCTCTTGCGAACAGAGGCGATGTGCTCAAACCGAAGATCGTCAAGCTCGGAGTGGGCGGCCGTGCAGGGTTTTGGAAAAAAGACAAAGAAAACGAGCACTTTGATTATCAAGAAAGCCTCTCCTTTATCGGTGTGGACTTTCCCCTCTTTACTCCCGAAGCAGATCATAAAAGTGCTCCTCCGGTTCACCCGGTCCCGACAGAGGTGGTGAGGGAAATCGACTGCCCGGAAGCGGTCCGCTCCCTGATATGCGAGGGCTTAAAGCGCGTTGTGGACACGACCGCGCCGTTTCGGATTGCCCTTCTCTACGGCGAGGACTCCGACGAGGCCGAGGCCTATGCCGCCATGCAAGACAGCTTTATCGGTAAGACAAGCTCTTCCGAATCAATGGAACAGATGAATTTCGATCGTGAGGGCGGGATTCAGAAAATCACACACGCCTGGTTTGGGGGGATGGCTTTTTCCGATCAGGAAGAGGACCCCGATTTTGTCGTTGTTGTCTACTTGCGGCATGCAGGGGGAGGGAAATACGCCATGCCTCTGGCGGCCCAAATGATTCAAAAATGGCGCTCCCTGCAAAAATATCATAAAACATTGTAAGTGTGTATGATAAGAACATTTTCGGCCCTTATCGCGCTTTGGTGTATAATAAAGAGAGAAAGATGAATCCTTAAGCTGACTGATCACGTGCCTTTTTCCCTTAGATTTCTTAAGGATTCTGAACATTGGCGGGAGGCACGCTATGTCATATCCGATATCATTTCAGCAAACACAAAAGCAGACACAAAATCTTAAGCAAAATCAATTGCTCATGATGCTGCCGCAGATGCAGCAGGCGATCTCGCTTCTGCAGTCGCCAATATTGGAGCTTTCGCAATTAGTTGATATGGAAATTGAGAAAAATCCTCTCATCGAAATGATCGAAGAGAGGGGGCTCGACAATGAGCACGAGTCAGACGAGCCGAAAGAGGTTTCGATCGACCACAACGACTTTGATATATTAAAGAAGCTCGACGACGAATACCGCGACTTTTTCGACCAAAATGAGATGAGACCGAGAGTGACAAGAGCAGATGATCAACTCAAGGCCTTCCTCGACAGTTCAGTCGTCGCTCCCGAAACGCTTTACAACTTTCTTCTCAATCAGGTGAAAAACTCTTTCGAGACCGATCGTGAAAAAGAGAGGGCCGAGCTCATCATCGGAAGCCTCGATGAAAAAGGGTACTTGCAAACCTCTCTTGAAGAGCTTGCGGCTTTGGGACAGTGCTCCGAACAAGAGATGGCGCGCATTTTAGAGGTGATCCAGGATTTTGAGCCGTATGGCATCGGGGCCAGATCGGTGCAGGAGTGTCTCCTGATTCAACTCAAAAAACAGGGAAAACAAGGCACGCTTGCCGAGCAGCTTGTCAAAGACTGTTACGACGAGCTTCTTCACAACAAGATGCCGGCTATTCAAAAGAAAATGGGTCTGACTCCCTCCGATATCCAGACGATCATTAAAGAAGACATCGCGAAGCTGGATCTTCATCCGGGTGCTATCTTTTCATCCCCCAATGAGTCGTATATCGTACCTGAAGGGGAAATCAAAGAAGAGAACGGCAAGATTGAGATCACGATCAACGAAGAGTCGATTCCAAGGCTCAGGATCAACCGCAAGTATCTCCGAATGCTGGATGATCATAATATCCCTGCAGAGACGCGCGAGTATATCTGCCAGCACCTGATGTCGGCAAAATGGCTCATGAAAAACATCTTCCAAAGAAATGACACCCTGCGGCGCGTGTTGGAGTATCTGTCCAAACATCAGCGGGAGTACCTTCTCAATCCCGACGGCGAGCTTGTTCCGATGTATATGCTGGAGGTAGCGGAGGAGCTGGATCTGCACGAATCGACGATTGCTCGCGCTGTTGCCGGCAAATACATCTACACGCCTAGAGGCCTCGTCAATTTGAGATCCCTCTTTACGTTCTCTTACAAAAAAGAAGATGGCAGCGAAATTTCGTCAATGACGGTACGTGACGCTTTAGAAAGAGTGATCGAGGGTGAAAATAAGAAAAAACCACTCTCCGATCAAAAAATTTCAGAGAAACTTGGGGAAAGGGGCATCCCTTGCGCGCGGCGCACAATCGCCAAATACCGTCAGGAGCTCAACATCGGCAATGCTCAGCAGCGTCGCCAGTACGATTAAAAATAGGATGTGATCTGTTTCCAGCGCACTTCGGTCTGGGATTTGGCAAAGTCTCTTATTGCTTCTGGTGTGCTTTTCGCAAATTGCTCGATTTCCCGATCGGTCAACCGGTAGATGACCGCATTCACATTCTGGGTGGAGCGGCTTAGATTTTGGCGGCACCGGCGAAACGTTTTTTGAGTGAGGACGAGGCGAACAAGAGCAGCAAAGACCAGAGAAACCGGGAGCAGCTTAAGCCACATCATCTGATCGTAGATAGCGAACGATTCCGTGGCGATCGACATGAGATCAGCCGTGGCAATCAGCATGAGAATCGCGGCAAAAAGAATCGTTTCCCATGACGCGCGAACAATCGGTCCAAAGTACCGTTGAAACGCTGACGAGGCGGTTTGATAGGTGATCACTTCCTCGAATCTCGGCTCCTCAAACATCATGCGTCCTACATGGCCAAGCTCATGCGCCACCAGCTCTTCGCGCTTGTAAATCCCTAGGAAAGTGCTCTTCTCTTTGAAAGACTTTCTCATTTGCAAAAAGGCGCCGGTCGGCGTTTTGACATCTTTTTGAAAGATCCAGGCGCAGCCGCCGTGCCAAGGGGGAAGGTTGTGGTTGCTAAAAACGCAAGGGACCCAATTTGGCGCAATACCAAACGTCTCTTCAGTGATGGGCGCTGCCTCCCTCAACAGTTCGGGGCTGGGGGGCGCTTCGATTTCGC
Organism: uncultured bacterium; assembly: GCA_964629645.1. GTDB lineage: Bacteria > Chlamydiota > Chlamydiia > Chlamydiales > SLFE01 > JAAKFL01. Next base: position 18,114 of record CAZVSU010000007.1, read on the forward strand.
TTTGCAGGTTTTGACAGTAGACGACCCTTTTTTCAAAGTCCGAGGCGCTTTCTCCAGGGCCTGCGATAAAACCTTGTCGGTCGAACTGTTTGAGCGTGTCTGCCGAAATTGCGGTGTCCATTCTCAAGAGTATAGCGGAAAGAAAGATCATTGTCAGCAACTGGAGCGGAACGAAAAGTGGTTGAATTAGGAACTTCTATCGTCCTCTTTTTTTTCTGATTCGCGCTCCTCTAGATCACTGGGAGCTTCCGTCTGGGACACCTCTTGCGCAATAAATTCTTTCATGTCGTCATGCCGCAGCCTGAAGGCGGGGGTTTTATGCACCAGCCAATAGGCAATGCTCGCTGTGATGACAAGTGCGGCCAAACCGAGTAGATCGGTGTGCTCGGCTTTATCCATATCGAGAATGATCACTTTTCTGGCGACCGCCATCAAGGCTGTCGCGATCACAATTTTGACGTGGATCACATCTTCGCGGAGATAAATGGTGATATTGATGAAAATTTCGATTGCGATCAGGACCGCCATAAAGGCGCCGAATGTCGCAAGAATATCAGGGATGGTCAGAATGAAACGGGGAGGCTCGACGAGGCGTTGATAGAGGGTCCACACCACATCAATAACGCCCATAAGGATCACAGCCACCATCATAATGGCCAACAGGCGCACGGCCCAGTGGATCACTTTTTCCAAACCCAAGATGAGGGGTTCTTTGTCCGGTCCTATATCATGCATGGCGATCGTCCATTTTTTGTTTGATCTTTGCAACGGCCTGTTCCGCTGCATCGTAAAACGGGAGCAAGATCAGGTTGGCCCCTTTTTCTCTGAGCATTTCTTTTTCGTGTGAATGCTGGGTCGATATCGCGACGCCCCCTTTGTAGCGGTGCTGCTTAAGACCCTCCATGAGTGTGTAACGCGGGTCTTCGTGGGTGAGGCCGGTCTCATGCTGCGGCATCGCTGAAACGACCCACCGCACTCCGTTTAAAGGCAAACTGCTCACAAATACCGGGTCGGTCGCATCCCCGTACATCGCGGGGTGGCCTTGGCGGCGCCAACCGCGGACAACTTCAGGGTTAAAATCGACGGCAAGCAGCCGAAAGCCCTCCTGGTGAAGATAATGCGCCATAGCTTTGCCGTAGCGCCCTAGTCCAAACAAAATCACGTCGTAGTCACCGATTAAGGCATTGGTCTGTTCTAATTTTTCTTCGCGGAAGGGATTCCGTCGCTCAAAAATATACAGAAGCGGCTCCAGTCTGTCATATAAACTATGGGAATAGGTGATCATGTAAACGGATAATGAGATGGTGATCAAGCCGACAAGGGTCACCAAGCCGAGCGACTCAGGCGAAACATAGCCAAGAGTTAACCCGAGCGCCATAAAAATGAGCGAAAATTCACTGATTTGGGCGACGGTCAGCCCCGCTAAAAATCCTGTCCGTTTGCGGTACCCCATCCAACCCATAATGGCCATAACGATCACAGGGTTGCCGATAAGAACAAAAAGGGACAGAACCACCGCCGGGACGATCTGGACGCTGAGCTGGCCGAGATCGAGCTGCGAGCCGAGCGCGATGAAAAAGAAAAGCAACAAAAAGTCCCTTAGAGTTGAGAGACGCGCCACAATCGCTTCTCGGAATGGAGTGGACGCAAGCGAGATGCCGGCGAGCAGTCCCCCGAGCTCTTTGCTGAAGCCAAGCTGCGAACCGATCGCGGCAAATAAAGCAGCCCAGCCGATCGCGAATGTGATCAAGAGCTCTTGTGAGCGAGCGATCGAGCTGACAAGCGGCATAGCGGCAAAACGGATAAACAGCAGGACAAAACAAAGCATTAAGATCCCGTTTAAGACGATCCAGCCAATTTGCGCCCATGCAGATCCTCCTGCTCCTTCCTGCCCCCCGAGGCCGAAAACAGAAAGTGCCATCATCGCTAGAACAACCACTAAATCCTGCACAATCAAAAACCCGATCGCAATGCGGCCATGAAGCGAATCCACTTCTCTTTTGTCAGAGAGGAGCTTCACAATGATGATGGTGCTGGAGAACGTGAGGGCCACAGCGACAAAAAGCGACGTGATCGCATCAACCCCGAGGGCAAGAGCCAACCAAAACCCAATGACCGAAGTGAACGCCACTTGCCCAAGCCCTGTGGCTAAAGCAACGGGGCCGAGGGCCTTGATCAGCTTCAGATCAAGTTTCAGTCCGACTAAAAACAACAGCACAGCAATGCCAAGCTCCGCCAGCAATCCGATGTGCTCATGGGATTGGACAATATCCAATGCCGACGGACCGGCCAGGACGCCGACTGCAATGAAGCTGACGATCATAGGCTGCTTGAGCATGAGGCCTAAAAAGCCGACGACAGTCGCCAACGCCACCAGTACCGTTAACTCGTAAAAGGGGGACGCGTGAATCCAGTCCATTATCGGTTTGCCCTTACGCGAGTGCCAACAGCTTTTGTATCGATTGAGAAAGGAAGGCTTTTACGGAAATTTTTTAACATAAATCACCTCAATCGCAATATCTCAAAATAATTCTATATTATCAACTTGGGAATATAAGACATAACATCAACACGTTAAATATTTTAGGTTAATTCTTTTAAATCGGGGTTAAAGTCAAGAGCCTAATTTTTTTCCCGAGCATTTAACGACCATGTGATCGGGCTTAAAGCGGTTTTTGGCGGTGCGAAGACCCGGCAGACCAAGATCCTGCTCGACATTATAGTCCGAAAAATCCTGGAGCATCTCTTTTGCAAACCAGTGAAAAAGAAGGCTGGAGAGGCCATGAATATGGGGATTAATTTTTTCAATATGCCCGACTGCAGTTGTCGAGTTCAGACGACTTGCGGCCATCATGGCTTCGATCCTTCCCTCGATTTTAATGGCTCCGCCGAAGGCGTTGAAATGTGTCCACTCTTTGAGGAGTGTTGCGGAGGCTTCGTACTCTTCGAGCTGGCCGCCATCTGGCTGCGTCATCTCGACTAGCTTTTCCTGAAACGCGAGGCATTCGGGAATGAGGGTTTCCGTGATGGGAATCCATTTGCACGCGGCGCGACGAAGGCACCCTCTCATCAGCTGTCTTTTTCGCCTGTAGCGTCGTCCCGGATAGTGGAGGAGATCGGACACTTTGTAGACATAATCGGCATCTGCCGGCGAGGAAGAGAAGCGCCAGTTCGGGATAGGTCTTGCAGGGTATGGGCAGCGGATCGCCTTTGTGACCGGCAATTTGTTAAGAATTTCGTGCAGCGGCGCAGGACCTAAAGGACCGCCAAAAAGCACACGCTCATCATTTTCTTCGACAATGAAGACGGATGTGCCCTCGATCTCTTCAAGAAAGAGGGGCCTGGAGTGGCGCCACATCATAAGATTGCTGAATGTGAACTCCGATATGGCCGGAGGATACTTCGCAAATAAAGCGCGAATCCGATCGCCGCTATCGGGGGTCAGCTGTTTCATCGAATTGTTTGAGAAGCCTCATGGCGAAGCTTTTGGCAACAGATTTTGTGTGAAGTTCCTTTCGCTTTCCCGGAACTTTTTCGATTTTAAGTTTGTTGCTCAGTTGATTCCAACCAAGCGAGTGGTCGACGCGCGTTTGCCCGTTGCCGATAAAGGAAAAGACCGCAATTTCTCGGTCTTGGGCTTTCGGACGGTAGTGTCTCATGGCGCTTTTTTGATGCCACCAGGACTTGTTGAGGCGAAGGTCTCCCTTGGAGTCGTTTTTTTTACGAAATCCAAACAGCTCGCCGGTAGAAGACTCGAATTTTTGGAGCTTGTTGATCACGACTTCCTTTTTTTCTTCGGCAGAGAGATGAAGAAATTCGTTCATATTGACTTTCATACGGTTGAAGAAAGGGGGCCGATTGCCTCCATAGGGCGCTTCTGTTTGGACGATCCCCAAAAAAGCGACCTCGTTTTTCAGTTTCTTTGCCGCCTCATAGGCGACATAACCTCCAATTCCTTCCCCTAAAAAACGATAGGGGCCTGAGGGGAATTCTTTTTTGATGGCATCGGCGGCTTTTTCCGCGAGGGTTTCAATGGTGGCTTCCCCATCAGTTACATTGAGGGCGTACATCGGGATGGGGGCCTTTAAATTGCGGGACATTAAAAAATAAGAAAAGGGAGTCTCGGTGTAGCCGTAAAAGCAGATAAGAGGGGGGCCGTTTCCCTCCGTACAAAGTGCAGTGATAGGGGAAAGAAAGTCTTGCTTCGATTGGGTGAGCCTTTCCGCCTGTTTTGCAATGGTATCGCAGGAATAAAGAGAAACTAATGGGATGTCCTTTCCGAACTGCCTTTTGATCGCATCTCTTAGGACAGTCAGAGCGCCCTCATCGACTTCAAGCGTATAAAAACTTTTATGGATTCCTTTAAAAGGAATTTTAAAAACGGTTTCCCAAAGAGCGGCCAGTTTTTTTTCAACGGGATTTGTCGGCGGGTCTCTCTCCTCGACCTCCTCTTCTTCTGTCTTGGGAATCGGCAGCTCCGTCCGGCACACTCTCCCATCGATTCCAATCGGAAACTGCGCCAGTGGAATCCAATATTTTGGGATCATGTGAGGAGGAACTCTTCTTTTGAGCGCCCGCTTCAATTGACTGGCGGCTGCCGCCCCTTGTTTTTTATTCACCCAGTAGGCCGCAAGCGCTATTTCCTCGCCGATGACGACAGGTTTAACGTGAGCGTGCAGCACGCCCGGTTGAGAGGAGATAATGCTTTCAAGCGCTGTGAGTCCCACTTCGCTGTCGCCGATCGCTTCCTGCTCTTCGATGGACCCTAAAAATTCCAGCTTTCCATCGTTTCTTTTCCTCACCAAGTCTCCCGTTAAAAAAAGGCGTTCGGGCCTTTTGCCCACTCTTGTTTGAATCACAAACTGAGTGTGATTGAGGGTGTCGTCGACATAACCTTTGGCAAGTCCGATGCCCCCGAGGCAGAGTTGTCCGCACTCTCCATGGGCGACATCTTGAAAGGTTGGGCTCAGCACGTACGCTTTCACATTCGAGATGGGATGCCCGATCGGAATAACGAGTGATTCTTCGTCGGCCGTGACCTCATACTCTGTCGAAACAGCGCCCGATTCGGGGTGGCCGTAGGTGTTGACCACTTTAAACGGAAGGTTGCCGACAGGGGGTTTTTTGAGTCTGCCGCTCCCGACAAAAAGCGTTTGAAGCGGAGCGGTTTTTCCCCAGGGCTCATCGAGCAGCTCCTCAGCAGCAGAAATTGGCAGCGACATCCAGTCGATGGCTTCCTCGAAGATCCATTGTTTCAGAGCGCCGCTGTTTTGCACATGGGAGCAGGGGATTCTTTTGACTGTCACACCCTGACAAAGCGCGCTGAGCAGCTCCGACAGAAAGGAGTCGCATCGAAATCGAGAGCCGATCGCAAAGTTCTTTCCGGGTGTAAAATGATAAACTTCAGCGTTCCAGCACGAGAGGTTGGCGATCGCTTGATGCGTCAGTTCCACCCCTTTGAGCGTCGCCCCCTTTTGGACAAAGACGAGGGCCGGCGAGTCGCCGGGCTCCAAGGAGATGTCCTGAGGGGCGTCAAGGCCTTGCAAGAGCTCTTGCACAGTGAATGAGATCCTGTCTTCACTCAAGTAGCTCGGGGCCCCGGGCGATTCGGCGATCACGAATTTGGGAGTGGTCTCCTCCACAGCTGAGGCGATATGTTTCTTTAATGTCAGGGGATCGAGCGGGACGACAACGCCGCCGGATTTGATGATCCCTATAATGGTCGCGATGATCCTCGGAGTGGGCTCTCCAAAAAGGGCGACCCTGTCCCCCTTTTCGACCCCCTCTTGAGTCAGGGAGCCGGCAATGTTGTCGGAGATCTTATCTAAATCTCTGTATGTGAGTTTTTTGTCACCATCTTGATAGGCAATTTCATCCGAAGCTGCCGCCGCCGCTTGGCGGAAAAAGGAGACAATCGATTTTTTTTTGAGGCTGAGTTGCAGTTTTTCTGTCAGCTGCCCCTGCCGCTTTTCTGTCAACATGGGACTCTTCGTGTTGGATACCCCTCACTGCCCATCGATATCACGAAATCCGATAATTCACAAATGGCGCTTTACGTGGTAGGATAAGCGGCATGGATATGATCAAGCGCCGCCCGTTGACTCTTCTTGTCGCCTTGCTTTCGCTCAAAGCGATTGTTGTCAGCCTGTGGATGTCGGCGTCGCACCTCGGACTTGCACCGGATGAAGCCCAATATTGGACCTGGAGCCAAGCTCTCGACATCGGGTATTACAGCAAGCCGCCCGGAATCGCGTGGCAGATTTGGCTCAGCACCTTTTTATTCGGAGATAGTGTGATCGGAATTCGGATTGGCACGCTTTTTCTTTCATTCCTTATTTCCCTCTCTGTCTACGGTTTAGCGAGAAAGAGCGGCTTGCGATGCCAGACCGCTTTTTTGGCCGCCGCTTTAAGCGCCCTGACGCCTCTTGGTCTTTTCGCCTCTTACTATGCCACAACGGATATTGGACTCGTCCTTTTTTGGACCTTAAGCTGCCTTGTCATCGCGTCTGCCCTCAAGGACAAGCGAACGCCCCGCTTTTGGCTGCTTGGGACCTTGGTCGCCCTCGGCGCCCTTTACAAGTGGCCGATTTATCTGATTTGGATTCCCGTTGCGGCAACCGCTGTTTTTGTCCCGTCGTTTCGCTCGCTCAAAATGATGGGCGGATTTGCCGTTTCTCTCATAGGCCTCAGCCCGAGCTTGATTTGGAACTTTCAGCGCAGCTGGCCCACCTTCCGCCACGTCATGAGTACAGTTGCACCGGGCGAAACGGCTGCCAAAGGAAATTTCTGGGACTTCTTCGGGGCGCAGGCAGCGCTTCTTTCCCCCCTCTTTTTTCTTTTGCTCCTCTATGCTTTTGTCTTTCTCATCAGACATTTTAAACGGGTTCCCCTCCCCATCAAATTTTGCGGACTGACGACCGGGGGAGTTCTGCTCGCGTATCAAACGTTAGCTTATTTTCAAAAAATGCAGGGGAATTGGTGCGTCTTTATTTACCCGACAGCGATCGTGTTTTTGGCCTGGACGCTGATGGAAGGGATGGAAAAAGGAAAAAAATGGCTGTTGCCGGGTTTTGCTGTCTCACTTGTTTTAGTCGCCTTGATCATGATCGTACCGGGAGCGCAGCTCACCGGCTTGGGACCCAAGATCCCGCTTCGCGTCAACCGCTTTCAAGAGTGTCTTGGGTGGGAAAGGCTGGGACCTTTAGTGAGTCAGTTAGGCTACGATCCAAAGAAGCATGACCTCGCCGGCCACACCTACCAGATGAGCGCGCTGCTCAGTTTTTACGGAGAAGGGAAAAAGAGAGCCTATTTTTTGAATCTGGAAGGGAGGCGGCGCAATCAATTTTCTTTTTGGCCCGGCATGAAGAAAGGGACCTCTGTTTTTTTTGTGTCTGTAGAAAAAGCCCCTTTTCATTTGGAAGAGGCCAAGCGCCGTTTTGAAACAGATCTTGCTCCCTATTTTCAGCGGGTCGATTTCGCCGGCGCCGAACCTATTTTGGAGATCTATGGAGAGCCTGCCAAAGTGGCGCTTGTGTTTTCGTGCACCTGCTACTTGGGGGGCGCGCTGAGCGATGGCGCCGGTTGGTGACTCATTGCCTCTGAATGCGCTCGACGGGAGGATCAAAAAAATGGGTCGACCGGACAGGGTTGATGTCGAGCCCTCCTCTCCTCGTGTAGTAAAGGCAAAGAGCAAGACTTTTAGGCTGGCAGCGCTCCATAATGTCGACAAACATATGTTCGATGCAGTGCTCGGCAAAACCGCTGTGATTTCTATAGGAAATGATGTACTTCAAGAGTCCTTCGCGGTTGATTTTAGGGCCGCTGTAATCGATTGCGATCGATCCCCAGTCGGGCTGGCCGGTCGCCAAACAGTTTGATTTGAGAAGATGGCTCACAAGCGTTTCGCTGACGACCGCCTGCGAAGCAGCCAAAAAATCGGGGTTCCGCTCATAACATTCTGTTTCGATGTCGAGGCCGTCGAGGCAAATTCCTTTTAATGTCCCGAAGGGAATAGTGTCTGAGAGGAGGGCCGTGACAGAACCTCCCGCTGCTTGAGAAAGATCCCGCTCAAGAGTCGCTCTCACGTGTTCAAGGTTTTCAAACTTCGTTTGGGTGAATGAGTTGAGGTAAAGTTTGAGCGACTTTGACTCGATAAGAGAGGGCGTGTCGCAAGGGAAAATAAGGCGCGCCAAAGAAATGACAGGCTTCCCTTTGGGGTTTAGCCAAGACAGTTCGTATCCATTCCAGATATCGCTCCCGACAAACGGGAGCCTGCCCTCGATTCCGAGCAACTTTCGCTTTCCCACTCTTTCGACAGGAAATAAAAGCTCGGGGGAGTAGAGGCTGCGGTAATCTGTTTTTTTTCCAAGAGGGGCCATCTCCAACATGCCGGCAAGCATAAAATGAACGGCGCGTCGAAGGCAATAAAAAAATCTGTTCAAAAATAAATTAACCCTGTAGTTTGTAGGCACAAAAAGGAATTCTCATGAATCGACTCGTTCTTTGCCTCTTCCTGCTCGCGACAAACGCCGCCGCTCTTTCTGCCACCTGCAGTTTTTATGCGGGGCCTCATTTTAATTATACCCGTCTTGATTTCGACACCCCCTCTGATATCGAAGGTTATGAAGGCGGTGTCACAGTCGGAGTAGAAAAACAATTTGACTGCCTTTTTTCCAGCGTGGATTTTGAAGGGTATTGGAATGCCGGAAGAATCACAGGCCCCCCCTCTTCCAGAAGCTCTTTGGAAGAGTTTTTTGTCGAGTGGAAAATGGGAACGCAATATAGAGGCACATGCGGCTCACAGCCCATCCTATTTAAACCCTACACCGGCGTCGGCTGGGACTATCTCGAAAATGAACAGAATCCCGGACCGACAAGCATCACCTACCAGCATACGCAAGTTTTTGTTCCGATCGGCTTTTTTGCCTATTGGTGCCCGTTGCAATGTCTCCGCATCGGATCTCAATTTGAGTACCGCCCCGGAGTTTACGATGGCCTCCACGTTGACTCATTGCATTTCGACGCCAATTTTGGCCATGGCTTCCGTATCCAGCTCCCCATCGAGTTCACAGGATACTGGAACTGCCATTGCTTCGAAGCGCGGATCGTCCCATTTTACGATTGGACTCGCTTTGGATCTGTCGACGATGCAACGCCAAGCCAAGCGTCTGTCGACATTCCCGGCCTCACAAGATGGAATCTCGGGATTCGACTCTTATTCGGCATTTGCTTTTAGAGGATAAAAATGAAAAAGAAAATCCTGTTTCCGCTTTTGATTGTGACATCGCTCCCCTTTGTTTTGTGGGCGATCTCCAACGACGATTTCTTCAGGCTGGCGAGGACCCAGCGAAAAGTCGGGTGTCAAATGGTCAAAGGAGCTGTCGCGTCCTTTGACGGCCGTCAAGCGTGGCCAAGCCAAACAAACAACGGCGATGAAGCGCGCTATGCCAATTTAAGAGGCTGTTTCGGAAAGGGGCTCGCCCACAATGCGAGCGGCTTTATCGAGACAGCGTCGTTTCAAAGTTTAGTCAAAGCGCTGCAAGCCGGCTCGCCATCCGATTTCAATGCGATTCCAATGGGAACCGGCCCCCGCGTTCTGGCTAACCCGCAAGCTTCGCTCGCCTACTCTTTAAACGGAATCGACAGCTGGCAGGCGTCCATTCTCCCCGCACCTGCTTTTGCTTCGGCAGAAACAGCGGGGGAAATGTGCGAAGTGTACTGGACAGCGCTGATTCGGGACGTCCCTTTCAATCAATTTGATACCGACGCTCAAGTGGCCGCAGCGATTGCCGACATCAATCAACTAAGCGATTTCAGAGGCCCTAAGGTCAACGGCCAAGTGACAAGCGAAACGTTTTTAAGAGGGAACACGCCAGGAGACTTGATCGGGCCCTACATCTCCCAATTTCTCTACCTCGATATTCCCTATGGCCCCTTGACAGTGGTCCAAGAGTTCGACACACCCGTCCCAAGCACCGTCAACGATTTCAATACCTCTTTTTCCGATTGGCTCACTGTCGTGAACGGCGGCGAAACTGGGGCGTCGACAACCTTGAGCGGCACAAATCATTTTTTGCGGACGCCGCGGGACCTCGCCGAGTATGTCCATTCGGATTTTCCCGGCCAGGCCGGCATCGATGCCGCCCTCATCCTCAACTCTTTTGGACCCGATGCCCTCGATCCCGCGAGCCCGTATGTGAACAATCCGACGCAAGGGGGATTTGTCACATTCGGAATCGCCGATGTTCTCGCCTTAGTGCAAAAGGCAACAGAGGAGGCGCTGAAAGCAGCTTGGTACCACAAATGGCAGGTGAACAGACGGTGCCGGCCAGAAGAGTTTGCCTTCTATGTACAGCGGCAAATCGTCAATGGCGAACCTCTTGCTGTCAACAGCGAGCTGATCAACTCAGCTGCATTGACAGAGGTTTTCACGACCTTTGGCAGTTATTTTTTGCCCCAGGCCTATCCCGAAGGATCGCCGACGCACCCCTCCTATCCCGCCGGCCACGCGGCGTTTGTCGGGGCTGTTGCGACCATTTTAAAGGCTTTTTACAACGAAAATTTTGTCCTTCCCAGTCCTGTTGAGCCCGACGGGACGAATACAAGCTTGGTTCCTTATGCCGGTCCCGATTTGACTGTCGGCAATGAGTTGAACAAGCTGGCCTCAAATATTGCTCTTGGCCGGGACCATGCCGGCGTGCACTACCGCAGCGATGGGTGGCAGGGTATCCTTCTTGGAGAACAGGTTGCCATTCAAGTCCTCAATAACGAAGCCTTTCTTTTCAACGAAAGCTTTAGCGGGTTCACATTGACGAAATTTGACGGGACCACAATCAGAGTGGGGAGGAAACAGTCGCTGTAGTCTCTCATCCTGCTAAACAGTTGTGTGTGAAGGCCCCAGGGGAGGACTTGATCATGGCGATCGATCGGACAACAAAGTGTAAGTTGTTTGACACAAAGACCATTTAGGTCAAAAGACACGGCTCGTCACAAGGCCTCTCAGTGCAGACCTCGAGAGGGCCCCATTGGGTTTAAGTCAGGTCTTTGGCAAGGTTTTTCATGTCCTCGTAGTTGCCGTAGACGAACTGCCGTAAATTATGAATGAACGAATAAAAACCGTGGTCCTTTTTAGACAGGGGGAAGCGGCTGGATTCATGGGTCACAATCACACGGGGGTTGGACCAAAGAGCATACTCGCAGGTGATCGGGGGTGAAAAGTGAGAGTCGAGGAGAATGCCTCGAAATTTCCCCGTTTTTCCGACCTCCTCCAAAGCCTCCAAGTCGAACACCGTTCCCGTTCCGAAGCCCATAATGACAGAGTCGTCTCTCATCTTTTCAAGCCTTGTTTTCACAAGCCAAGGCTCGACATTTTGTTCCCGGGGGAAGGCAATCGAAAGGATGTCGATTGTGGGGAGGATCTCTTCGACTTGATCGAGAGGGTAGACGGTGCCGCAATGAGGGTGAAAAGAGGGAATTTCCTGAGCCCCTATGACGTTAAACCCCTCTTGACTGGCCCGCCTCGTGATCTCTGTTCCGACAAGTCCTAAACCGAGCTGCAAAAAGGTGCGCTCTTCTATGCGCCACATCGATTGTCTCAACCTTTCCATATCAATATTTCGAGGGTCGCAAGACCCCTCTTCCCATCCGAGAAGATTTTTGGCAAACGTGAGCGCCGCACTGATGGCGAACTCTCCAATTTGCTTGAGGTTTTCGCTTTTTGTCGTCGAGATCAAAATATTTTTTTGATTTCGGATCTCTTTTACGCAAAGGTCGTCGGTATAGGGAGTTGGGGAATGGATCCAGTGCAGTCTGGGAAGAAGGCGCAGCTCTTCGGCCTTCAGTTTAGAGCCGTACATGACCTCGACAGCTTGACAGCGCTCGAGCCCCAGGGAGAGCAGAGGCTGGTCGGGGTCGAGATTCAGCAGCCGGTATTGCGGGAACTCCGAAATCAATGCCGTGAACTCCTCGGCGGTGATGGGCTCTCGAATTAAAATATTACCTATCATAAATGCCTACTTCTGATCGTATTTGTTAAACTCAGATTAGACCCATTTTTCATTTGATTTCAAAGGGATTTCAAGTTAACATACTAACGACAAACGATAAAAAATTGGGAGATCAACATGTACGCCATTATTCAAACAGGTGGAAAGCAGTACAAGGTCCAAGAAGGGGATACAATTGATGTTGAACGTCTTGGAGCGGAAACAGGATCTGAGTGCCAATTTGACGTATTAATGGTTGTCGATAAAAAAGGCGTTCAAATGGGCGAGCCGACAGTAAGTGATTATCAAGTCGTCGGCGAAATCATCGGCGACACTGCCGGCCCGAAGATCGATATCGCTGTCTACAAGAGACGTCAAGGGTATCAGCGCCGCTTAGGGCACCGTCAACTTTATTCTCAGGTCAAAATCAAAGGCATCAAGAGCAGTCAAAAGAAGGGGGCAAACTAATGGCACATAAGAAAGGTCAAGGTTCAACCCGAAACGGAAGAGATTCTCATTCTCAAAGACTTGGGATCAAGGTAGGGGCTGGCGAGCTCGTGAAGGCAGGCAGTATTCTGGTCCGCCAACGAGGGACAAAATGGCACCCCGGAACAAATGTAGCAAGAGGAAATGACGACACATTGTTCGCATTGAAAGATGGTGTTGTTCGCTTCAAGAAGACAAAAAACACGTTTGTCTCGATCGAAGCATAAGCTCTCCCTTTGTTCAAAACTTTTGAACCCAGAGTCGGATGCTCTGGGTTTTTATTTTGTGTAGAAAAAATGTTTACAGATCGCGTGCACTTACAGTTAGAAGCGGGAAAGGGGGGCAACGGCGCCGTCTGTTGGCGTCGGGAAAAGTATATTCCCAAAGGAGGGCCCTCCGGCGGCAATGGCGGACGGGGCGGTTCCATCATTTTGAAAGCTGATACCCAAATCTTCAACCTTGATTGGTTTCGGAATCGAAAACGTCTCGCCGCCGAAAATGGCCGCGGGGGAGGGCCGAACAAAAGGCAAGGGCGGCGGGGAAAAGACCTCGTATTAAAAGTTCCTTGCGGCACCCTCGTCAAAAATGCTGAAACGGGAGCTCTCATCGCCGACCTCACAGAAGACGGTGAAAAGATTGTTCTTTGCGAGGGGGGGCGCGGAGGTCGAGGAAATGACAGTTTTAAGACCCCCACCAATCGCGCCCCAAACTACGCCACTGCCGGAAAGCCGGGCGAAGCCTTAAGCGTTGAGCTAGAGCTAAAGCTGATCGCTGATGTGGGACTAGTCGGTTTTCCGAATGCAGGGAAATCGACTTTGATGCATGCCTTGACACGCGTGAAAACTAAGGCAGCGGCCTATCCTTTTACCACACTTCGGCCTAATATCGGCTTTCTCACAGCGCAAGACAGAACTCGGATATACATCGCCGATATTCCGGGAATCATTGAGGGAGCCAGCCAAAATCGCGGTCTCGGCATCGAATTTCTCCGTCATATTGAAAGAACGAAGCTTCTGCTCTTCCTGCTCGACGCCTCAGGGATCGACGGGCGCGATCCCGTTTCTGATTACGACGTTTTGCTCAAAGAGATCGAAGCGTACAATCCGGAGATTCTCGACAAGCCAAGGCTCATTGTCCTCAACAAAATCGACGACGATATGTCCAAAGAGCACATCGACACCTTTCAAGAGCGCCTGAGGGGTCATGTCCACAAAATTTCCGCCGTGACCGGTGAAGGTTTGGATGATCTCGTCAGCGCTATCATTGAGGATCAGTCGCTAAAGGCCTAAACGGTAGGATTAGACCGGCGGTGGTTCCACAGAAAGTTCAAGATGCACCAACCACAGTTCGTTGGAATCTTGCGAGTCATAGTTAAGCAGATTCAAAAAGGTATCAAAGTCGATCGGCCCCCTTTCATACCACGTATAGTGCTCGTGTTCCATGAACCCGTCTTCTTGTTCCACGATGGCCGAGCGGCTGGCGACGATCTCTTTGAAAATCAAACTGGTTTTTTCATTTGCGGCAGCTAAATCAAGGGCGAACTCCCTGGCGTCCTCAAAGCCAAAACTGTGGGAATCGTTGAGGACGTCGAATTTGACTTGCGCACATTCGCTGATGATAGTAGAGGAAGTGACCATAACTTTTGCTATAGAATGATCGAGTCACAATTTTCAATAAAAATTTCAAATCGGAAGGGTCGTGATGCCTTAAGGGCCTGAACGTAAGGAAAACCATATAAGGAAAGCGAAGAAAAAAAGCCGGGCCATCTCCCGGCTTTTTCGAATGAGGGCTGGACTACTCTTTCAAAGAAAGAAGGAATTCGATATTCGACACTCTTTCCAGCCGCTTTTTGATCAGGTTCATGGTGTCGACAGGAGTCAACCCCGAAATCTGATTGCGAAGGATGAACACTTTTTCCAGCTCATCTTTGTGGTAGAGCAATTCTTCCTTACGAGTGCCGCTTGTGCGTATGTCAATCGCAGGCCACATACGGCGATCCGCCAAGCTGCGGTCCAGGCAAAGTTCCATGTTGCCGGTTCCTTTGAATTCCTCAAAGATCACCTCATCCATTCGAGAGCCTGTATCGATCAGCGCTGTCGAGATAATGGTGAGAGAGCCGCCGTCTTCGATGTTTCGGGCCGACCCGAAGAAGCGCTTGGGCCTGTGGAGCGCGTTGGCGTCGACACCGCCCGTTAAGATCTTTCCGGAATGGGGCTGAACGGTATTGTAGGCTCTTGCGAGGCGTGTGATGGAATCGAGGAGAAGAATCACATCTTTCCCATGCTCGACAAGTCTGCGCGCTTTTTCGAGGCACATTTCAGCGACCTGCACATGCCGCTCGGGCGGCTCGTCGAAGGTTGACGAGATCACCTCCCCGTCAACGATCCGCTGCATGTCGGTCACCTCCTCCGGACGCTCGTCGATCAGAAGAACCATCAAGGTGCACTCGGGATGATTTTTCGCGATGGCGGTGGCAATCTGTTGAAGGAGGATCGTTTTACCTGTTCTGGGGGGTGCGACAATCAGAGATCGCTGCCCTTTTCCAATAGGGGCGACAAGGTCGATGACACGCGTCGAAAGGACCCCCTTCTCGGTTTCCAGGACGAGTCTTTCGTTCGGGTAAAGAGGGGTTAAGTTTTCAAACAGGATGCGCTCTCTAGCTTTTTCGGGGGGGACCTTGTTGATCGTGTCCACTTTGAGGAGGGCAAAGTATTTTTCCTTTTCTTTGGGAGGGCGGATCGTCCCGGTCACAGTGTCGCCTTTCTTTAAGTCAAAGCGGCGGATCTGCGCGGGTGACACATAGATGTCTTCCGCAGAGGGGAGATAATTATAGTTGGGGGAGCGGAGAAAGCCGAATCCGTCGGGAAGAATTTCCAGCACTCCTTCTCCCGACAAGGTTTCCTTCGGGTCCATTGAAAGGCATTTGACAATTTCAAACACCATCTGGGATTTCGTCAAAGAGCCGAGATGTTTGAGTCCCAGTTTCTTGGCAAATAGGTTTAATTGTTCGATATTCATCCGTTGGATTTCAGAGACTTTGATGACTTCGGCTTGATCCGAATCGGTCCCCTTGGCTTCCTTTGCCACCTCGGCGGCAATCTGCCCCTTCGAGTTGTTTTCTTCGTTCATAGAAAACTTAGCTCCTTACATTTGATCTGTCGGTTTAAGACGTTAACGTTTGATAAAGTGTTGCAACTTGTTTTTTTAGAGAGTCGAAATCTTTGTCATTCCTGATGATGAAGTCGGCTTTCGCTTCCTTTTGTTCAATGGGAAGCTGATGGGCTGATTTTCGATCGAAATCTTCATCGGTTCCCAAATACCGGGCGCGGCAAATCTCAAGGGGCGCGCTGACCACGACGATGGCATCGAAAAAGGGAAGAAAGCGCTCGTTTTCAAACAAAACCGGGATTTCCACAATGACAAGTTCGGGTGATTCCTCTTGCTCTAATTTTTGGAATAGGTGATTTAACTCGTCTTCAACAATGGGATGGATCAGATTTTCCAAGGCCTTTAATTTTGCCTGATCGTTGAAGACTTTTTCGGCTATGGCTTTGCGGTCGCATTTGTCTCCATCGAGTATGTCGGGTCCTAATAGATCAACGATCGTCTGAATCAGGTTTTGGTTCTGAGAAAGATTTCGGTGAACAACCTCGTCAGCGCTGATGATATAAGCGCCTAGTTCTTTAAAGATTTGACATACAGAAGATTTGCCGCAAGCGATATTGCCGGTCACAGCTACTTTCTTCAATTTTAACATTGCTCCCAATTTTTGCCAACTTTGACGTCTGCGATCAAGGGAACTTTCAACTCCCAAATGTCTTCCATCGTTTTTTGGACGCTAGAGCCGATGTCTTCGATTTGATCTTTGGGGACTTCAAAAACGAGCTCGTCATGAATCTGCAAAACCATCATCTGCTTTCGTCCGTTTTTGGAAAAAAGGCGGTCGATTTCGAGCATCGCCAGTTTGATCAAATCGGCCTGCGATCCTTGCAGCGGAGTGTTCACGGCAAGCCTTTCCGCTGCTGAGCGGAGCATCGGATTTTTGTTTGTGATCTCCGGAATCGCTCTTTCTCGGCCCGTCATTGTCACCGCTTTGCCGGTTTCCCGGCACTTTTTGATGCAGGCCTCGACAAACTCTTTGACCCGCGCATAGTGGGTAAAATATTTTTCAATGAACTCTTTGGCTTCCTTTTGGGTGATGCCAAGCTGCTGGGAAAGGCCGTAGGGGCCTTGACCATACATGATGCCGAAGTTCACGGCCTTAGCGCTAAAGCGCATCTCATCTGTCACTTGATCAACAGGCACTTCGTAGATTCGGGAGGCGGTGTCGCGGTGGATGTCTTCCCCTTTTTGGAACGCCTCGATCAAGGCCGGGTCTTCGCTTAAGTGGGCCATCAGACGGAGCTCGATCTGGGAATAGTCGGCGGCAAGGTAAAGGGTGCTTTCCTCCTCAGGTCGAAACGCTTTGCGTATTTTTCGCCCCAGTTCTGTCCTCACCGGAATATTTTGGAGGTTGGGATCTTGGCTCGAGAGGCGTCCCGTTGCCGTCACAAATTGATTGAATGTGCAATGGATCCGGCCCGTCTTCGGGTTCACCTGTTTGGGAAGGTTGTCAATGTAGGTGGAGCGCAGCTTTTCGACTTGCCGGTAGTCTAAAATATGGGTCACAATCGGATAGTCGGCGCTCAGCTTTTCAAGAACGTCTGCATTGGTTGAATAGCCTGTGGCGGTTTTTTTGACCGGGGGGATCTCCAGTTTTTCAAAAAGGACCTCGCTGAGCTGCTTTGGGGAGTTGAGGTTGAACTCTTCCCCTGCCATGTCATAGATCTCCTTTTGGCTCGCGGCAATTTTACTTTCCACCTCTTTAGAGAGCGTTTTTAAATAGGGTTGATCGAGAAACATCCCTTTGCGCTCCATTTTGGCAAGAACAGAGGTCAAGGGGAGTTCCAATTCATAAAAAATTGTTTCCAGATCGCGCTCTTTGAGCTCCTTTTGAAGTTCTTTTTTCAACCTGAGCGTATAATCGACATCTTCGCAGCAGTAGTGCGACGCTTGCGGGATCGGCACATCCCACATGCTGATCTCTTTTTTCCCTTTGCCGATTAGAGCGGAAATGGGGGTTTTGACTTTGCCGAATCGGTTGAGGGCAAGGGCATCGAGCGAGTGCTGCCTTTCGTGGGCATTGAGAATGTATGAGGCCAAGATCGTGTCAAAACAAACCGTCGCCACCTCGATGCCGACATTTTTAAGAACGTGAAGGTCGTATTTGACATTATGGCCGTAAAAACCGATCTTATCGTTTTCAAAAAGGGGCTTTAAGGCTTTGACCACAGCATCTTTGCCGAGCTTTCCATTGCAAGGGACATACCACGCTTTTTTTTCTTCGATGCAAAAGCCGATGCCGACAAGCTCTGCTTCCAAAGGACGGACGCTGGTCGTTTCGGTGTCGAAACAAATCTCTTTTGCATTTTCCCATGTTTCAATACATGTTTTCAGCGCCTCTTCATCGTCGACAGTGAGATAGGTCAGCTCTTCTTCATCGTCTTCAGGTCCGTAGTCAGCCTCGAGATCTTTGATCAAGTTACGAAAATTTTTGTGTTGATAGAAAGCTTTGAGCTTGACGCGGTCGGGATTTTTCTTGGAAAAGAAATCTTGGTCGTGTGGGAATTCGATTTCGGTATCAATGGTCACAAGCTGGTAGCTCACTTTGGCCCGTTCCCCGAATTCTTCGAGCGTTTCTTTTTTCTTTCCTTTGAAGTCGTCGATGCGGGCCAAAATGGCATCGAGCGATCCGTACTCACGGAGAAGCGATGACGCTGTTTTGGGACCAAATCCGGGCAGGCCGGGAACATTATCGGACGAGTCGCCCACAATCGCGAGGTAGTCGCGGATCTGCGTTGTTTTCACCCCGAATTTATCTTCGACATCTTCCGGACCTAAGATTTGGTTGTCATTATGGGTGTGGAGCATGGAAATACGGTCGGTGACAAACTGGCAGAGATCTTTATCCGAAGAGCAGAGGAAAACCTCCGCTCCTTGGCCTGCTGCCCAGAGGGCGACGCTTGCCATGGTGTCGTCAGCCTCGACATTAGGAACATCGAGCAGCGGAATGCCCATCAAAGGACAAAAGTCCCGCGCCCATTGCATTTGATGGGACAGGTCAGGGGGAGGCGCTCTCCGGTTCGCTTTATAGCTTGGGTCGATCTCGAGCCTCGACATCCAATTATTAGGGCCGTCAAATACCGCAACGAGATGCTGAGGGTCGAAATCGTCGAGCAGTTTTTGCACCGAACGGATAAAGCCGAACAAGGCGTTCGTCGACTCCCCTTGGCCATTGGTCATATTTTGAATCGCATAATAGGCTCTAAAAAGAAATCCCGATGCGTCGATGATGTAAAGGTTTTTCATAAAAGTGCGGGGTCTAAGTACAGAAATTTATTGTACAGTTCCGGAGGAATTGATGTCCCGCATTGAAATGAGTGTTCGATCTTACCCGTAAAAAGAGGGGAGCGGCTGTCAAAAAGCGTCTCGAACCAATTTTCTTTTTGCAAGGAGACCACCTGATAGTTGTTTTCGATGCCCAGCTCTTTGACAAGGGCTGTCAGAGCAGATTTGCGGGTGGCGCCGGTTTCGTCGACAAGGCCGATCTCACGTCCTAGTGGAGCGGGAAAAATCTTGGCTCCGTAAGTATTGATGAGTGCGTCTTTGCTGACGCTAGGCCTGTTTTCTGTGACTAAGTTGACAAATTGCTGGTAGTAGTAGTCGGTCAGCATGTCGTAGTTTTCGGCTTCGCCCGGCTGCCAAGTCCGGAAAGGGTTGAGGGCATCTTTTCCTTTGCCCGCCGACACGGTCACTGTGGTCACGCCGATCGACTTGAGCGCCTCGGAGACATTGGGAAACGTCGACAGGATCACTCCGACGCTGCCGATAAGGCTGACGTCGCTTGCATAGATCTTATCCGCTGCCGACGCGACATACATGCCTCCTGAGGCGCAAAGGCCATCGACATAGGCGTAGACAGGGACATCGTACTGCTCTTGATACGCTTTCAGCGCCCTGTAAATGCCGTCGGAATCGATCACAGTGCCGCCCGGCGTGTTGATCATGAGAAAAATCCCCTTGACAAGACCGCCGTCGAGATCGCCTTCTCGCGATTGGACCAGCATGCCGCGCACATTTTCGGCATTGAGCTTTTCGGTCCCGATAATCCCTTCTATATCGATCTGCAGAATGGTCGGCTTAGAAGAGCTCATCATTTCCCTCTTCCCTTCGGCGTTGGGAATGACTTTTTGCTGAAAGTCCTTTTTGGGAATCTCGTCTTTTAAGGCGCCGATTCCGGCAATCATGAGAATAAAGGGAACGAGGATGAGAAAAAAGCCGATTCCTTTGAAAAAAGCGTTGAGCATGGAACGAAGGGCGCTTCGAAATAGAGTCTCTTGTTTTTCTGCCATGGTGATTGTGTCCTTCATTTGAATTTGTACTGTAAGTAGTCTACCTCCCTTTCTAAATGGGGTCAAGCGGGCACTTGACCCTGCCATCCGGGATCTATATGATAGTGGAGTGGAAGTCAAAGAAATCGCGACAACGATCGTCAAGACCCTTCAGTCAGAGGGGCACACCGCCTATTTCGCAGGGGGGTGGGTGCGCGACCTTATCATGGGGCACCCTTCCGACGATATCGACATTGCAACAAGCGCCTCGCCAGAGGAAATCACAGCCCTATTCCCGAAAACATTGGCCGTCGGACGAGCTTTTGGGGTTGTCGTTGTTCTTGCCGAGGGGCACCAATTTGAGGTGTCGACCTTTCGACGCGATCTCGACTACCGCGATGGAAGGAGGCCGACCGGCTTTGAGCCCTCCTCGCCGGAAGAGGATGCCAAGAGGCGCGATTTTACCATCAACGGGATGTTTTATGACCCGACGGATGGCTCCATCCACGATTTTGTCGGGGGAAAAGCCGACATCACCAAGGGCGTTATCCGGACAATCGGCGACCCGTTCGAACGTTTTTTTGAAGATCGCCTCCGCATGATCCGCGCAGTCCGCTTTGCAGCCCGCTTTCGTTTCCATATCGATCCCGAGACAAAAGATGCGATCGCCCAAAATGCCCCGACCCTCTTTCCGGCAGTCTCCATGGAAAGGATTTGGCAGGAGCTGAGCAAAATGAGGGCGTATCCCGCGTTCGATCACTCTCTTGTCGAATTGCATCAGCTCGGCCTCCTCGCCGAGATTTTCCCCAGACTGAAAGGCACTCCCCTCGACAGCGTCAAAAAAAGAGTGGCATGTTTTGAGAGATTGCCGACCAGTGCGCCGACAGTCGCTTTTTTGCTTCCCCTTTTTCCCGAGATGTCAGAAGAGGACTTAGTCGACATTTGCCGAAGCCTCCGCATGAGCAACCGCGATATGAAGTTTGCCCTTTTCTTGCGGCAGATTCAGACGCTCGAAAACCCCGATGCCCACGCCTGGAGCCACATCTACGCCCATCCCGATTCCGAGTTGGCCATCGAAATTTTGGCCGCTTTGGAGCCGAACGAAAAGGAGCGGACCGCGCTGCTTGATGAGCACGCCCACAGACGGTCGGGTCTTGCCCCTCATATCAAACGAATTGTCGAAAAAGCCCCTGTTGTCACCTCCGCCGATCTCAAAGCAGAAGGGATTAAGCCGGGGAAGTGGATGGGAGAGCTTTTAGCCGAGGCTGAACGAACGGCAATCGTGCACGAGCACCATACCAAAGAAGAGGTGATCAAAAAACTTAAAGGGACGCCCCTTTGGGAGCGGGCGCATGACTGAATCCATTACGAGTCTAAGCAATGCCAAGGTGAAGCATCTTGTCAAATTGCAAAGCGATCGATCAAGCCGGACCCGGCACCGCGAAATTGTTGTCGAAGGAAAAAAAATGGTGGCAGAGGCGCCATCCTTGAAGGAAGTTTTCGTTACGAGAGCCGATCTCGCACCGGACGGAATTCCCATGACCCTCGTTTCAGAAGAGGTGATGAAGAAAATCTCTTCGGTCAAAACTCCCGAAGGGATTATCGCAGTCGCCCCGCTCCCCCCTCAAAAGCCCCTTAACGGTCACGATAAAATCCTTTGCCTAGACACGGTTCAAGATCCGGGAAACTTAGGAACTCTTCTCCGCACCGCCCTTTCCTTTGGTTGGACCGGCATTTATCTTTTGAACGACTGTTGCGATCCCTACAGCCCTAAAGCGCTTCGGGCGGCAAAGGGAGCGACGCTTCGGCTCGCTCTTTTTTTCGGCGACGACTCCCACCTTAAGGAGCTGGCAAAAACGCACCATACTTACGTCGCTGATTTGAAAGGAAAGCCCCTTGAGCAGACGACGAGAAAAAAGAAACAGATTTTGATCTTGGGAAGCGAGGGGAGCGGCGTAACGGAAAGCGCCCGCTTGCTTGGGGAGGCTGTGACTCTCCCGATCGCTTCGGAAATGGAATCCTTAAACGTCGCCGTCGCCGGGGGCATATTGATGTATTACTTATGAAAAAGAAAAAAATAGACGCCAACGAAATTGAAGAATCCTTTTATGCCGGGCAAAAAAAATCGCGGCGTCAAGAGAGGAAGGCGGCGTCAGCGAAAGACCGCTCGAAATATAAAAAAAGCGATTTTGACAAATTCCAAGAGGACCTTTCCAACGAGATTCTTTCGAAACTCGACCGCGACGCTCTCGTCCGAGGTCGGGTGATTTCGATTCGCTCGGAAGGGATCGTTGTGGCAACGCCCGACCGGGATCTCTTTTGCGAGCTGCGCGGCCTTTTAAAAAAAGTGAAAACGCAAAACAAAAACCTCGTCACTGTCGGAGACTTTGTTCTCGTCGATCCCCTCGGAGAAAAAGAGGGGTTGATCTATTACGTCGAACCCAGGACCTCGATTTTGTCGCGTGCCGAGACCATTTCGCAGAAGAAAAAACAACTGATCGCCTCCAACATCGACCAGGTGCTGATCACTGTTTCTCTTTGCTCCCCCCCTTTGATCCCCCCCCTTGTCGACCGCTATATTATTGCCACCGACAAGGGCAATATGGAGCCTGTCATCGTGGTCAACAAAATCGATCTTGCCGGCGATCCCGACCAGCAAGCCTTGCTTCGCGAATTCTTAAATGCCCATCAAAGATCAAAGGTCCCCGTTATCTGCGTGAGCGCTGAAACAGGGGAAGGGCTCGAGGAGCTGAAACACGTGATGCAAAATAAAGCCTCGGTTTTTTCCGGCCAATCGGGTGTCGGGAAATCGTCGCTCATCAATCTCCTGACAGGCTTGGATCTTAAAGTTGGCGATGTTGTGGAAAGGACAAAAAAAGGGTCGCACACCACGACATCGGCAACTCTGATCCCTCTCGATTGCGGAGGCTATGTCATTGACACTCCTGGCATTCGCAGCTTCGGCATCTGGGAGCTCGATCAAGAAGAGCTCCCCTTTTACTTCGACGAGTTCGCCCCCTTTCTCCCAGAGTGCAAATTCCCTAATTGCTCCCACATCCATGAGCCTGGCTGCGCGGTGATCGCTGCTGTCGAGCAAGGGGCGATTTCCCCCCTTCGGTACAAGTCTTACGTCGCTCTGTCTCAAGAAATAGAGGAAGAGCATTTTCGCCGTTAATTAATCGCATTCTTGTTAAATACAACTATTTAATTAAAGAATCAAAAATTTGTTCTATATTATAATTTTCTTTATAATAAAAGAATTACTAATAAAATAGGATAGTTTTTATGGGTCTTATTCATGGTCGTCCAGATGGGATCGGAAAACCTCAACTCACTGAAAAACAGTATGATACAGAGATGGCAGAAGGCGGTCGCTCTCAGACTATTGATCGCCTTGGAAGCGACGCTCTTCAACGTTCAGAGGATTCTTCCCCCCCTCTTGATGGGCAAAGGGTACAAAGTGGGCCATTATCCGGACAGGCCGCTCGCGGGGCGGCGCGCACTAACAGGGCGAGTAGTAAGATATTATTTAACCCCTTGAAAAAGATGTCGCGAGTTAAGGCTGAATTTGATTTTTACGCCGCAATATCACAAAGGGACGCCAGAAAGACCGTGTGGCGCTTGAAAGACATGCAAGAGAAGATTCCCCGGGACAAAGTGAAAATAATACTCATACAGCAACTCGAGTTAGCGTTGGAAAGTAGGAACGGATCGGAAAGAAGAGGGAGTCTTGAACACGTTACAAAAATGAATGAAGTGATCGCCGTCATAAAGAAAGAGCTGGAATTCATCGAAAAGGCAGAACAAAGGGGCGCTCAGGACTCTGTCGATGACCGAGAACCAGTCCAACAACTTAACAGCTTCATCGATTCTGAAAATCCGATAGGAATCAAGCAAATGGTCGAGCAGTACGGGACTCAGCTCCTCAACACGCCTGATCCGAATCCTCGTGCAAAGAACGAGCGTCCTCTACAACGCGCTCTTGCCCTAAGAGATCCTAAGGAAATGACGAAGTGTCTTCTTGATCATGGCGCTGACTTCCGCCAGATAAAAGGGGTCGAGCCCCATGAATTTTTAATTTATGCGGATGGGCGAGGTGATCCTGCGTTGACCGCTATCATGCTTGACTCCGGACAATTTGGTCAGCCGGATACCCTTCTCATGAACGCAATTGATCAAGGCAATGTGGACCTTGCGCGCGCGCTTGTGAGAAGCGGAAAAGTAGACGTCAACGCCCAGACACCTTCGGGCACGCCATTAGGAGCGGCCGCAGAAAAGGGAGGCGACGTTGGATTAGGAATTGCCGCGATTTTATTAGACAACGGCGCTCTTAATGTGAAGGATTCTGTGCGGGGCGATCTCCCTTCAAATTTAGCGTCTGACAATCCTGACATTGCCCAGAAGATCACCGAAACCATGAAGGTCAACGATCGATTCGATGCTGCAAAGTATCCCCGTGCATCTGCTCAGCTTTTTCTTCTGTTGAGGGTCGCCGACGACGAAAGTCCTGAAGAGGAAATGGAGCTTCGCATCAACCAAATGAAAACCCTCGTATCGCAATATGGTCCCGGTATTTTGAATCACAAAAACAACGAGGGAATCACCATTTTAGAAGGAGCGATCCGAGAAAAAGGAAATGCTCCTTTCGTCCGCGCTTTAATTGAAAATGGCGCTGACCCAAAAAGGATTGAAGACCGTTTTTCACTCTTCAGTTATTTGATTCCGGAAGGGGGCGCCCCCGATTTCGAAACGATAAACATATTGATCGAAGAAAGGGGACTCGACCCCAATGTGACATCGTTGGACGGTAAAAAAACAATACTGTCTCTACTCAAAAACGCCGAAGAATCAGTCGCTAAAAAACAACTCGTTTCATCTTTGGAAAAGAAACGTAAGGCATCCCCGTTTCAAAAAGCCATCGAAAGCGGCAATCTCGAAGCCGTTAATAGGGAAATAAGGGATGAACCAAAAAGAGCCAAGAGGTTTATTTACGGAATCAACCCCGCTGTTCTCGCGCTCGAAAGAGGGCATACTGAAATTTTTAAAAAGCTCGTTGAAGCCGGCGCCCTTGATAAGGCCTACGACGAGGAGCGATCGCCGACTCTTTTGCAATTTGTGGGTCAGAAAGGAAACGTTGAACTCGGTCGATTCTTACTCAGCAAAGGGTCGCCGAAAGAGGCCGCAGAGGCAAAGACGCCTCGTGTTAGTGACAGTCCTAGGACTCCGCCGCCTCGGGCAGACAAAGACGAAGACTTTTATGCCCTTTTTTCTGCCGGACCAGCAAAAGCTGAGTTTCCACAAGCGACGACAGTATCTCCCAGTTTTGTTGCGTCGGCAGAGGCAAAGGTCGAGCCCTCGGTTGTAGAGGCTCAGCCAGCTCCTTTTGTGAAGGGGAAAAAACCAGCGTCAGAGTCAAAGGAAGAGTCATTAGATGACTTTATTGCGAGGCTATACGCAGAAGAGGAGGCTTCGCAACCACAGAAAGAGACAATTGAATCGGATCGAGAAAATGCGAAGGGCGCTGCGAAGTCATCTGATGCCGAAACAGAGTCTGAAGAGATCTCTCGGGAGGAAATTGAAAATGAATCTTTCCCTGTAGAGGAAGAAAAAACATCTTCACAGAGCACGGACAAGTCTACAGTAAAGAGTCCCTCCACTCTTCCACCCCTGCCTCCGCGCG
This sequence comes from uncultured bacterium, assembly GCA_964629645.1. Lineage (GTDB taxonomy): Bacteria > Chlamydiota > Chlamydiia > Chlamydiales > SLFE01 > JAAKFL01. Next base: position 43,694 of record CAZVSU010000007.1, read on the forward strand.
ACCGTCCCGAAGATCTTGTTCAGCCCTTAACTGATTTCAATAATATCGACCTGGCTTTTCTTCAGAGGGGATCGGAAGAAGAGATTAATATTTATCTATTGAACATTGGGGAGAGCGAAGAGCTATGCCGGCAATTTTTGTCCGAAAATATGGAAGCGCTTCTTAATTTTCCTGCAGACAAAACAAACAACCTAAAGGCGGTCTTTCAAGCGGTTAACGCCTTCCGTATTTTCGAAAACGGTGTGCCCGAAGACATGAAGGAAACAGTGGGAAAAAAAATAAAGGAGTGGGCGGAAGAGGCGAGCCCGGCTATTGCTTATTTGGAGGTGATGGCAGACCAAGGCGTGAATCTTCTCGAGTTTTTAGATAAGGATTGGCTGACAGGTGTCGTAGAAGAAGGAAAACGCCCCTTGTTGATGAGCGAACTATTAAAAAATGCTCCGCCGGAAGAGATTGGCATTACCCCAAAAAACATAGGGAATTTCCCGAACTATATCCGCATAGAGATTTCAGAAAGATACGAGGCTCTTTTCGCTTTGGATCCTATTGTGGATGAAGCGGTTAAAATTATTGAAGACCCACCTCTTGAGCTTCTCGCGTGGAAAAGTGTGGTGCCCGACAACCTTGAGCCTCTCTTCGCTTCCCATTTAAGCCGACAATACAGTTTAACCAAGTCTCAATGGGACAAGCTATGCGAACATTTTGAAGAAAAAAAGGGTCAAACCTTCGGTGATTACATAAAAGAAAAAAGGGAAAGCATCAAAGAAAAACTCGAAGCCAAAAAACTCGAAAAACAAGAAGAGTATAGTAAGTTAACAAGAGAACGGGATTCACTTCAACAGCAAGCCTTAAAAGCCGAGGGCGCAAATGATGCCCAAGCTTTATACAATTATAAAAAACTGTTGGAAGAGCGGGAAAAGAGGCTCGTGAAGTTTAGAATGAAAAACAGATTTTTTATGGAACTGATTCAGGGACAGCAGTAGGTCAAGCGGAGCAGCCTGCTCCGCTTGAATTGACCTTGACCTTACGCCTTGATCGTGATGTCGATACCGGCAGGAAGAGACAATCCTTTCAGATCGTCGACAGTCTTCCCGGTGGGTTCGATGATGTCGATCACCCGCTTGTGCGTTCTCATTTCAAACTGCTCGCGTGACTTTTTATTCACGTGCGGAGAGCGGAGAACAGTGAACACTTCGCGGCGCGTCGGTAGCGGGATGGGACCCGCAACACTCGCTCCGGTCCTTTTGGCTGTTTCGACAATGTCTTTCGCCGACTGGTCAAGCAGTCTCTGACAATAGCCTTTGAGCCGAATCCGGATCTTTTGCCTTTCTTTTTTGGTTGTTTTTGCCATGGAGCTTATCCTTTAATGATTTCTTCTTGAATTTTCGCCGGAACCTTCTCGAAGTGGTGGGGTTCCATCGTGTAAGCGGCTCGTCCCGACGAGAGGGAGCGAAGTGTGGTCGAGTAACCGAACATTTCACTAAGCGGCACCTCGCAATTGACGATGATCGAGCCCTTCTGGTTTTGCTGACCCGAAATGCGGCCGCGGCGTCTGTTGATGTCGCCGATCACATCTCCCATGTACTGTTCGGGAGTGGTGACCACCACTTTCATGATCGGTTCCAGGATCACGGGCTTGCTTTTCTTCACCGCATCCACGATCGCCATCGAGCCGCAGATCTTGAAGGCCATCTCGTTGGAGTCAACTTCGTGGTAAGAACCGAAGACGATGTCGACACAGGTGTCGACGATGGAAAACCCTGCAATGGCTCCTCTTGTGAACCCTTCTTCGATTCCTTTGATCACCGCCGGTATGTATTCTTTTGGAATCACACCGCCGACAATCTTGCTCGTGACTTCGTTCCCCTTTCCAGGTTCGTTGGGGCGAATCTCAAGCTCGACGTGCGCGTACTGTCCGCGGCCGCCCGACTGCTTCACAAACTTCGTTTGCGATTTGCCCGGCGCGGTGATGGTCTCCTTGTAAGAGACCTGCGGTCTCCCGACGTCGGCTTCTACCTTGAACTCACGGACCATACGATCGCGCAAGATGTCGAGGTGAAGCTCTCCCATGCCGGCAATGATCGTCTGTCCGGTCTCTTCGTTGGTGGAGACGCGGAAGGTGGGATCTTCTTCGGAAAGGGAGGAGAGCGCTTGCGAAAGTTTTTCCCGGTCCGCTTTCGACTTCGGTTCGATCGCCATGCTGATCACAGGTTCGGGAAATTCCATTTTCTCAAGAAGGACAGGCTCTTCGGTCGCTGAAAGCGTGTCTCCCGTTGTGGTGTTTTTAAGGCCCACGATGGCGACGATATCTCCGGAATAGACGTCATCCATTTCCTCTCTCTTGTTGGCGTGCATGCGCACGATCCGGGAGATGCGCTCCTTTTTGTCTTTCGTTGTGTTGAGGACGGTGTCTCCTTTTTTGAGCTCGCCGCGGTAAATTCTGACGTAAGTCAGACGGCCGATATAAGGGTCGCTCATAATTTTGAAGGCGAGGCCTGCGAAAGGGAGGGCATCGTCTGGAACGACGGCAAACTCTTTTTCAGTCTTGAGATCAATCCCTTTGATGTTTGTCCGGTCAAGAGGAGAAGGCATCCAGCGGACAACGGCGTTGAGGAGCTGTTGCACCCCTTTGTTTTTGAACGCCGAGCCGCAAAGAACAGGCGTGAACTTGATGTTGATCACCCCTTTCCTGATCACAGCATGGATCTCGTCTTCTGTCAAGCTGTCGGGATCTTCAAGGACCTTCATCATGAATTCCTCGTCGGACTCGTCGACAGTGGCCAGCTCTTCTAAAAGAGCGCCTCTCATCTCTTTGCATTTGTCCAAGAGGTGTTCCGGGATCTCTTGTTCTTCCCACTCGGCGCCCATTGTCTCGTCTTTGAACACAAGCGCCTTCATGGTGACGAGGTCGACCATGCCAAGGAAGTCCCCTTCAGCGCCGATTGGGCAGTGTACGGGGATGGCGTTAGCGTGAAGCTTATCGCGCATCGATTGCACGGCCTCGAAAAAGTCGGCTCCTGTTCGGTCCATCTTGTTGCAGAAGGCAATTCGAGGGACGCCGTAGCGGTCGGCTTGACGCCAGACTGTCTCTGATTGCGGCTCAACGCCGGCTACCGAGCAGAAAACAGCGACAGAGCCGTCGAGGACGCGAAGCGAACGCTCCACCTCGATGGTGAAGTCGACGTGTCC
>CAZVSU010000008.1:0-46214 GCA_964629645.1 uncultured bacterium
CACGATACTGACCACAATGTTTAAATAATTACGAATCTTTAGGGAGGAGAGGATGTCTTCAGGAAAAGATGCGATCCAAGAAAAAATTGACCAAGGTCTTGGAGAAGACAAAGCAGAGCACAAAGAAAAGCTTCGCGCATTTGCGTCAACGATTACAGAAGGAAAGACTCCGAAAGAGGCTATGGGTTTAAGCGACGACTACGTCGAGGGGATGTACAGCTTCGCCTACCGCCTTTACACCATGGGCAAATATGACCAAGCCCTCCAGCTCTTTCGGCTGATGGTCATGCTCAACCCCATGGATCCGCGGTTTCTTTTGGGTCTTGCGGCCTGCTTTCATATGCTTAAAAATTACGAGGATGCCTCGTCAAGCTATATGCTGTGCAGCATTTTAAACCCCTCCGATCCGATTCCCTATTACCATGTGTCGGACTGCTTTATCCAGCTTGAAAACTACTCGATGGCCTACGATTCGCTGAATTTATGCATCGCAAATGCCAAGGGGAAGGCTGACTACGACCAAATTAAAAACCGCGCCGAAGTGTCGCTCGAAGTCTTAAAGCAAACGTTCAACCCCGAAAAAGAAAAAAAGAAGCTGAAGAAAGCCAAAAAGAAAAAGGCCGCTTAAAAAAAAGCCCGCGCGGCGAGGAGATCAATTTATGGGAACCAGCCCCGATGTTGGGGGCTCTCGAGGAATGGGAAGGCCTCAACAACTCGACTACACTGAACAGCAGCAAACCGCTCAAGTTGTCAACTTGAAAGCGGGCATGGGCATGGTCGACTCAGCTTTAGAGATCCCCTTGCACCTGGTGGGGGGAGAGCGCTATCAATACGAGGCCCACTCGGCCAGACCCAACCTCGACACGAAAGTTTTAGTCTCCGTTGCCCGCCCCGACAGTCCGGAAAAAAATCCCGCCGAAGAGGCGGAGTATCAAGAAATCCTCGATAAACTCCCCTTGCAGCTCTCCCTTCAACTACAAGACGACAACAAGAAACCGTGGGAAGAGCGCAATCCGAAGTTTATCGTCTTTGAGATCATCCTCCGATTTGTCGCTAAAGCCCGCGTTTGGCTGGAGAGTGTGTCAGACATTGACGCCTCCCAACACGTATCCAGCCGATCGAAAACGGATGCTTTTCCTAAAGCGACCCTCCGGGGATGGGTGGTTGCCGCCGAGCGCATCTTAGGCGTCATGAAATCCTCCCCGGCCCCTTCATTCATGACGCCGGCAGGCGTCCGCGACGTGAAGACCAATTTTACCCTGATCAAACGATTGATTCCTTTGGCAAAAGAAGCGCTTGCGGCAAAGGTCGGCAAACGAGGCAAGGTGCTGAAACGAATGGAAAAAGAGCTTATGCTCCTTTCGGCTCAAGTCAAAACAAAAAAAATCGGCGGCCTCTTCCGCATGACGGAGGCGCTGATTGACGAACTTGTCATCATAACGGGAACTTTACGAAAAAAAACAAGCGCCTCAAGCCTTATGGGCTGGCTTTCTTCTTGCGTTTCGCTTGTGGGAGGAAAACACTTACATGCTGTCATGGCCCTCATCTGCGAAGGGCGCAAAGACACCGGCTATTATCAACAAACATTCCTCCCGAAGCTCTTGACGTTGACAGCAGGCCTCTTCCCCGCGCTCGTTTTATATGCGTCGGGAAAAAGGAGTTTGGCAGAAAAAAACGACCCCAGGCTCGAAAAGGACGCGATCCAGTCCCTTGCGATGAGGCTGGCCGGCGCGCTCATTGCCCATTCGAAAGTTGTGCCTTACCTCGGAGAAGGGGTGCTGGAAGAACTCGATGTCCCCAAAGAGGCGCAAACCGAACTGCTGGCGGCCTCTGAAATCTTAGCGTTTCATTTGCTCCTACTCGCCGCCGAATCGGGCGGCAAAGAAATTCCGGACGCCTCCCCGCTTTTGAGCAGCCTCAAAATGCGGCTTGCCCCCTTGCTCAAGAGAATCATCGAAAGAGTCAAAAGCCAAGGAGAAAGCAAACAGCTCAAAGAGATCGGCATTGCCTTAAGGCAAGCCGATATTGCTCTCAAACACAAAGAGGGAAGCTCAGGGTATTTTGAAGGGTTAAAAAAAGGACTGTCGGCCGTCAACATAGCGTACGACGACATCGCCGGCGAGAGCCTCAAGGCGACGAAAGTGGCCTCGCAGCTCTTAAACGGCATACACGAGACACACAGGCAAACCGATTTCACTAAAATGGTGGTGCAGGCGGCTTAAAAAAAAGAGAAAGGAGACCTTATGGCAAAAGAAGACGAACTCATCGAAACGGTGATGAAAATTGCCGAAGACGACTCCCCCAGAGTAAAAAAAGGGGTGGACAAGTTTTTAGAAAATGTATTCGAACACGGAATGCTCCCCAAAGACGCGCTCGGCATTAAAGAGCAAGACACCGAGGCCTTGTATGCCCAAGCCTACCAGATGTACAACATGGGCAAGTATCAAGACGCCCGCGCTGCTTTTGCCTCTCTCGTGACCATTGATCAGCTGGAGCCGAGGTTTCTGTTCGGCCATGCCGCCTGTTCCCATATGCTGGGCGAGTATCAATCGGCGGCCGACGTCTACATGCACCAGGCGATTATCAGCCCCGACGATCCCGTTCCCTACTACCACGCTGCCGACTGCTATTTGAAACTCGGAGACACCTTCTCGGCGACGGTCGCCTTGAAGATGGTGGTCGAAAGAGCCGGCAAAGAGCCCAAATACGCCACGATCAAAGAGCGCTCGCAGATGACTGTGAAAAATATTGAAGACAAAATCAAAACCGAGGAGCTGGGCACCCCGGAAGACATTAAACAGCCGAAACAGGAGAAGACCGAATGAGTGAAGATGGAGCCAGCGGAGGAGGCGCTCTCGGAAACACCGACATGCAAGCGCAGATTGCACAACTTTTGCAGTCGCTCGGATCCGATCAGACAGAATCGACAGTTAAAACAGAGCAGAAAAGATCCCTCCCGAACCAAACAGACACATCGTCTAAAAGCGAAAGTTCTTCGAGCAGCAGCCGAAGTGCGATCGATCCCGGCAACCCAAGTCTTCCCCCGCCGAATGTGAGAGCCTCCAATGACGGGGGGAACCAATCGTTTTCAGGAAATGGCGAAGCCAAGCAGCTCGATCCGAGCAGCGGCATTCAAGTGGCCGAAGGAACCGAAATCACAGACGACACGCAGCAGCTCATCGACTTTTCAAAACATGAAGCGGGAGTCAAAGCCCTTTACGAACTTGCGGGCCAAGATGCCGCAAAAACGCTCTCTTTGCTCAATGAGTACTTCGACGAACAAGGGATCTCGACGCCCGTTCCCGCCACCCATCGCAAAATGGCCGAGGCTGCGCAATTTGGACTGACGAAGCTGCTCGCTGACGAAGGCATAAGCAACCCCGAAAACAAAGCCGAGCTTGTGATGGCCGGGACCATGACGCTTCGGTCCATTGTCACTTTTTCCGACAAAGTGGCAAGTGTCAGCGTCACGCCCGAAACGACGATGAACTCTCCAGGCAACATCGCCAGGCTGGACGGATACTTAGGCGGCACGGAAGCTCTTGTCGGTCAAATCGTCAAGGAACTCAAGGCAGGCACGCTGCCGACTGACGGGTCTCAAATGGCGATTCTCGACTACTTGAAATTTATCGCCGACTTAGTCGCTGAACTGAGGGTTGTGTTAGCCAACTTATCGTTCAAAGACAGCGAGCATTCGGGAAAGGTGGCCCAGTTGATCACGCAGATGAACGACGCAAAACGCGCTTCCCTCGGGAAAAAGTTCGATAAAATGTGGGAAAAAATGGAGCTCATGAAAGCCATGGACTACATCGAGCATTTTATGGGCATTTTAAACCCCATCATGGGAAGCACAACGATTTTAGTCGCGATGGTCTTGTTGCCGATTAACCCTGTGATCGGCGCGATCTTGCTCGCCGTTGCGATCACCTACTTCGTTGTGACCACGACACTGCAGCAGACCGGTAAAATGGATGATTTATTCAGGGAGATCAACGCTTTGATTGAATCGTCTCTTGGCGCTCTTTTAGAAGAAGCGGGCGTGAGCGAAAACGCCTCTGAAGGATGGGCGCGCGCCATTTTTTGGATCGGCCTGATCACCATTGCTGTTGCTGCCATCGCAGTTTTAAGTATAGCTCCTATGATCGGTGCCATCATCCCCGCGGTCATCACGCCGATCCTCATGACAATCCTATCTGAGTCGGGCGTCCTTGAGCTCATCATGGAGCAGTTTCAGAAATTGACGGGATTAAACGACATTTGGACCGCTGTTCTAACCGGTGTTTTGTCGATGGTCTTTTCTTTTGTCATCATGGGAATTACGGAAGTGTCGGGCTTCATTAGAGAAATTGCAACGCTCGTCCTCAAGATCATCTTTGAGATTGTCTTGGCCGTAATTGTCATCGTCATTAAAGCGATTGTGTCCGTATTGACTGCCGGCGTCGGCGCCGTTTTGAGCGTCATTTTGGCTGCCCTTAAAATTGTGGTCACGATTTTGAAAGGGCTTCTTCCGATTCTTCAATGGATTGCCAAGGCCGCACAAACGATTATGGAAAAGCTGCAAGGTGTCGCAGAGCTTGCCGCGAACGTGGTCAAAAAGGTTTTGGACGCTTCCGTCAAACTCGCCAACGCTGTTCAAACGCTCATGAAGTGGCTCGAAACATCGATCAAAAAGATGAAAGAGATCTTCGACAAGTTCCTCGACCAGCTCGACGAAGTGAGCGACAAAATCAAAAATGCAGTCGACCAAGTCAAAGACACCGCATTCGTTCAAGGGGTGCAAAAGCTCCGGGAGATCATGAAGAAGGTCAAAGGAGTTTTAGATAAATTGAAAGAAAAGGCCGACGACATCGCCCTGCAGGCCGTGACGCTGCTCGACGGCGGAACGAGAGCGGCCCATACAACGACGCAAGCGGCCGTGTCGGCAGCGCTTGGCGGCTTGACGTTAAAACTGTCAGAAATCACCAAAGAAGAAGGCGAAATCGAGTATTTGATCTCGCTTTTGACCGGCCTTATCAAACAACTTCAAGCGATGATGGACAAGATGCTCGGCAAACACTCCGGCGGATCCGATGACGAGTTCATGAGTCAAGTGAAATCTTTGGCGAAAATGTTTGAACAGCTGATGCAGAGCATGTCGAGTATTTCCGACGAACTCGCCGCCAGCGCCGTCGTATAAGTTAAATTGAAGGAGACATAAAGCATGAGTTCACCCAACGTCGACAATCAAAACGTTCAAGGAGCGGGAGGACAGCAGCAGCAGGCTGCCGACCCCTCCGCCGACCTCGAACAAAACATCGCCCAAGTCCTTGAAATGATCGCCGATAATTTCGGCGAAGAGGTCGAAGGCAAAGAGAAAAAAGGAGAAAAAAAAGATGTCGCAAGAAGCAGCGGCGTCTTCGCCGGCGCGGATGTGTTCGGCCTGCTCGGAAAAGTGGTGGGCATGCCGGGAAGCACCGCAGCGGCGATGAAGGAGGTCTTGAGGAATCCGGGCCCTCCCGGCGGGCCGCGCATTCCGGCGCCGATACGCGATTTAAGAGATGTTCCCGGCGACGCTTCAGGTTCGGGAAACCCTTGGCTGGCAGGGTCGGTCTTTACAGAGCTGATCATGATCATGTTCGAAATCATGCCCATTTTGTTTCAGATCAAGCTCGATGAAGCCGAACTCGAAGCGCAGCACATCCTCTTGCTACAAGAAGCGACCATCAAGGGCGCTGAAATGGCGAAAAAGAAAAAAGAGTTGGAAGCCAAAGAGCTAAAGCTTGATGCGATCAAACAGTTTGTCCAAGCCGGCATCAGCATCGGCATGGCTGCCATGCAAATGGGAATGACCCACGGCGGCATGGCCAAAAGCGCCGCCAGCAAAGTCAAAAGTGGACTGAAAACAGGTGCCGGCATGGCCTACCGCGGCGCAAAAATGGCCGGTAGTCATGGCTGGCAACGTTACCAAAAAGGTTATAAAAATTGGAAGCCTCCCGGTAGTGAGTTTCTGCGCAATCGAGTCAACCAGGCCAGAGAATTTAAGAACAGCCTCGTTAATTCCGGACCAGTTACTCGCCTCAAAGATTTCAAGCAAAACATGGCCGACCGCAAACAGAACCTCGCCGCAAAACTAAAAGGCGAAAACATGGCAAATTACGAAAAAGGAACTGAACACGCCAAAAACCTTGCAGAAAAAAGACATATTATTGCGGCCAATCGAAGGGAACGCATCCGGGAAGAAAAGGAAACCGCTAAAGAGGGAGAAAGTGCGAAAACAGAACGGACCTCGACCGATACCAAAAAACAGCAAGAGGCGCAAAGGATGCAGGCAAGAAATATGACACTGCAACAAATTGGACAGGCGCTCCAAGGCGTCGCCGGAGGGTTGATCGACTTAGAGAAAGCAGAAATACGGGCCGAAATCGGTTCTGTCGAATACGTCCAGCAAGTGATGCAAGGGCTTCAGCAGGCGCACCAAAAAATGATCGACAGCGCCCACGAGGCCAGAAGAGAGGCCGCCGACGGCTTATCGACGATGCTGCAGCAGCTCAACAACATCATTCAAGCGCAGCAGGCCTTTAATATGAAACGTTAATACAATAATATAAGGAGGCAAGCGATGCCTATTGAAAGTCTGGGGCAAAACGACTACCAAAATTTTATCGACCCCACAAAGGAAACAGAAGAAACGAGTCAAACAAGCTCGACAAAAGTCAGCGAAGAGCAATACGCAGATTCAGTGAATAAAGCGGAAGCTCAGGAAATGACCTATACGATGGAGGCGAACAATCCGAAGCTGACGCCCCCCAATTTTGACATGGCGGCAGCAGAGACCCAAAAGGGCGCCGACGCCAATTCCTTAACAGGGCAGCAGATCAACGAATTTTTAAAGGATTTTCCGCAAATTGCACAGTTCCTCCAGGGCCAGGAGACCATAACAGAACAAGACATTCACAATTTTGTGGTCAATAAGCTCCTCGAAAATCCCAACTCCATTTATTCGGCGGAAGCTTTGGCAGGGACTGCTGTCGCCGAATTGATGCACAACGTCTTGCAAGTGACAAACGACCCCGAATTAAAAGCGCTTTGGGACAACTTAAGGGCGCAGATTTTAACGGAAAACAATCCTATGGCCGAGGTGCTTCTCTCTTCGATGAAGCAAGATAACATCGACCGAGGGATGAGCCCCAAAGAGGCCGAGGCAAAAGCGGTCGGCGATCTTTTACAAAAGCTCGACGTCGAGCTCTCTGAAAACGGCGTCGTGACCCCCTACTACGGCACCCATCCCGAGATGAAAGAGGCGCTCTCGACCTTGCTGACTGAAAGGCTGGGAGGAACTGACGTCTCCGCCCAGTTTGTCGGTCAAATCGAGACTCTGCTTGCCTCGGAAGGAGGGATCATCGCCGCGATGAACGCTATGGCCGCTGTCTCCTCAGGAGAAAGCGTGGAAGACTTAATGAATGGCCCCATGCTGCAGATCGACGGCTCGCTGCAAATGATTAACACTGCCATAGCCCAAGTGAACAGCCTGCCGCTGCCTGAGGGAGAAAAAATGGCCATTTTGGCGTTCATGAAGCAGATTTCCGAAGCGCTCGCTGAACTCAAAGAGCTGATGGGACTGATCAATTTGTCTGATGCCGAAAGGGCCGGACTTGAGGCTGCCGTCACAATCGAAAAGGCCATGGGACAGATGCAAAGCACGATCAAAAAAGTGCGCAAGCTCCTCGATGAAATCAAAAAATTAGAACGAAAAAGAAGCAAAATGGGCTTTTTGGGCAAACTTGGCAAAATTGGAAGCATCGCCGGTTTTGCTGCCATCAACGCGCTTGCGCTTGCGCTGATGGTGGTCATCACTGTCGTCGTCGTCGTCGCCTTGACGGTGTTTCTCGGCCCTGCCGGCCTTCTGCTCGGCATGTTGCTGGCGCCGGTTATCTTTATGGCTGTCGGCGTTTTGTTCCTGCCGGTCTTTGCTTTAACCAGCACCTCGCTTGCTTTAAAAGAGGAGGGGAAACTAGAAGAAATGATGGACGGCTTTTTCGGCTTTGCCATGGGAATGGCTGAGGCCTTCGGAATGAAAGATATGGCCGAAGACACCATCGCCTACATAGGGATGGGAGTCTTAGCAGCCGGTGTGATTCTTCCGGTTGCCATCCTCGTGATCGTCCCGGTCGTTGCGATCGGCTTACTTGTTCTTTTAGCTCCGCTTATGATCGTTTTGCTTCCCTTATTGCTGGTGATAGTTTTAGTGGCCCTCCCCCTTGTCTCACCGCTTCTTGTTCTCGGAAGCCTGGCATTTGGAGCGGTCGCAATGCTTTTAGTCTCGGCCGTTGTTCTGTCGCTTATGGCCTTGCCGCTCACTTTGGCCATGGGAACCGCCTTCTTGCCCGATCTTGTGTTCCGCTCCGGCGCCTTAGGCCATATCGCAGGTTGGATTGGCCAGCAAGCGGGTTTAAGCGAAGACGAAACGCTCGAACTGGAGATGGGTTTTAGAATGACACTCGGGATGGCCAGCGCCATGGGCGGCTTCCAGCAGTCCGAGCGTATCGATGAGCTTTCGGCCGAAGAGCAGGCAGAAATCGAAAAAAGAGGCGGAGCGGAAAACGACGCTCTTGAAGCTGGGCAAAACCAAGGCCTGCTGTCCGGGATGAAAGGGTACACTCAACCTGTCCACTTTCTGTTAGAGCGGATGGCGCTTGCCGAAACATCGCCGGAGGCCATGGAAAAGAAGCAAGAAGAGCTCAAGGCCATGATGGCGTTGTTGCGAAAACTGATCCAGCAGCTTGAAAAGCTGATGATCGCCATTATGGGCGGAGGAGACCCTGCTGCCATCACAGAGGCCATTGCAGGATTCAAAGAATTTGTGCAAACGGAGATCGGTCACCATGTCGATCCCGGCGATCCGGAGCAGGTACAGGCCCAGCAGCAGGTCAATCCCTTCCTCGACGCGATGACAGAGGTCATACCGAACGTACTCCCCTCCCCCGATGCGATCAGAAGCCAGCTCAAAGCGCTCCAGGAAGAAGATTTCATTGATGAAGATGACGAGGAGATGATCCGAACAAGCGAGCTCATGGGATAAACGCTATGGAAGAGAAGCGAAGAGACAGCCGCTACAGCCAAGACGAAAAGTGGCGCATTTTCGAGCCTGAGGCGGCAAAAATCTCTCAAACCGAGCGGGCGGAACTGAAAAGACTGAAAGATTCCTTTGGTCGAGCAGAAGGAAATTCGCCTTCTGCTCCCATTTTTTCTCCGGTTCTGCCCCCCCCTAAAGAACCATTGACTCCATCGGTCAAGATTCCCGATCCTGTTTTCCCTGAAATCCCCGGCATCGCGTCTTTTGAGAGGCGCTTTCCTCAAGAGTTCAGTGCCGAAACGCTCTCGCAGCTGATTTTAGACAACTGGACGAAAACTTATCGCGCAGAATTTCCGGACGAGGCGGCAGCCCTTATGATCGTTTCAAAAAAAATGGGCGAGCTCATAGAGCTTTACGCCTTGCCGGAAGAAGATCCCTGCCGTGAAGAGCACATTGCGCTTGATCTTTTGATCTTAGACCGATGCTTCTCGGAAATGAAGCTCCTGAGCGCTATTCTCCTCCGTTCTGCAGCCGACCTTGGCCTATCCGGGGCGTTCGCCGAAAAAAAAATGAGGGAAACAGCGTTTCTTTTCCTCCGGGACTTTTTCACCGCGCGCGGTATCACAGATCCCCTCATCCCCCCTCATCCGAAAATGAGAGAAGCCCTCTCAGACGCCCTTTTCAGAGGGGTTCAGCTTTTCTTGCCGCCTGCCGAAGCTCAAAGCACTGTCAGAGTTTTGATCAGGGCGCTCCAAGTCAAAGATGCGTTGAGCCGAGCCGCTCGGCTCTTACCCGAAAAAAAGAGCCAACGAAAAAAAGAAAAGGCTCTCTTTTTATTAAAAGAAATGGACGACAGCGGCAAATCAATCGCCTTTGCGGACATGATCGTCCCCTGCATCGCCATGGGGCAGAGCCGTATCGCCATGGTTCTTCTCTTTTATTTTTTCGAAACACTGAAAGAGTCCGAAAAAAGCGCGGCGTGCCTCAACATTTTTTTGGGCAGGCTTATGAAAAATTCCTCCCAAGAGGCGAACAAGGCCCTTCAGATCATTGGACACTTATTGAAAAGAATGTCATTAATTGAAACAATAGCGCGAGATGAAACGTATCAACACAAATTAGAAACAGCAATTGATCAACTATCCTCTGACGAGGCGAGATCACCCACCAATGGAGACACGGCGCCAGAAAAGAATCTGATGTTTGCTCCTCCCAGCCTATCGCAAAGACGTCAATTTTTAGAGGTTTTGGAGGGAAAAGACAATAAAGTGGATTCCTATTTAGAACTGTCGATTTAAAAAACGGGAAGCAATCATGATACAAGATCACCTAAGAGAGCTGGAAAGGCAGCTCGAAATCAAACTAGACACACCTCCGGGCGAGCAAGGGGTCTTCTTTCTCAACGTTGATGAAGACGTCACGGTAAAATTCGAGCTCTTAGACGAAGGGACCTATATGTCTTGCATTCTCTGCGAAATACCGAAAAACAACCGTGAAGACCTCTTCATCATGCTCGCAGAGATGAATTTGATGGGCGAGGGGTCGCTCGGCAATGTTTTCGGCCTCACAAAAGAGTCTAAGCACCTTACAATGAGCCGTTTAATCGACTATGACATGGGGTACCCCCAATTTTTTGAGGTGGTAGAAGATTTTGTCAATCTCGGAAAAATTACCCTGGACGAAATAAGAGCGCGGGCGTAAATAATTAACGATTAATTAATTAAATTAATTTTTTTATTCGGCATAAAAATTGCTTCCTATGTGATGAACATTGATTCGGTGCGTTATAATAGGATAAAATAACCACTAAAGATCAAGTTTTCAACTTGACACGAGGATAAAGATTATGGGCGCAAAATTAATCGCAGAAGAAGGGATGCTAAAAGGGGCGACGCTTGCATTGGAAGGGGCCGAAGAATGGATTTTAGGCCGAGACCCCGAAGACGCGCAAATCATCATAGAAGACCCTTCTGTTTCCCGGAAACACATTGCTTTACGCTCAACCCCGGGCGGCATTGTCGTTGAAAACCTCTCGGAAACATCGCCGATTCTTATCAACGATGAAGAAATCACCGAGCCGACCCCATTGAAAAGCGGCGACTCGCTAAAAATCGGGGATGGCTATTACCGCTATCTTACCGAAGAAGACAAAGGCGACGATCAGTCGGAGGAGCGCCCCACAAGCGAAGAAGAAGAAGAGCGCGACACTATTTTTGAAGAAACCGACGAGGAGTCTGAAATCGCCGGAACTGAAATCGACCTCAACCTAAGCGACGACGCCCCTTGGCTGATGAAAGTCGTCTCAGGCCCGAATAACGGCGCCCAATTTTCGATGCACCCTGACACAAGCTATGTGATTGGCAGCGACCCTGCAGCGTGCGATATTGTGTTCCACGACGTGAGCGTGTCGAGGCAGCATGCCCGCCTGACAGTGGGAGCTGACAACTCTCTTGCCATTGAAGATTTAGGAAGCAGCAACGGGACATTTATTGAGAGCTCGAAAATTGAAGGAAGAGAATCATTTTCTCCCAATACGTTGATTTCAATCGGCACCACCTCTCTTATTGTTTACGACCGGCATGGCGAGCGGTCCACCATTGTCTCCCCGCTGATGCCCGAGATTGTTAAAATTCTTCAACAGGAACCTCAAGGGGAAGAGAAGGCCCGGGAAAGCGAACAACAAGAGCCTGTTGCCGTTTTAAAAAAAGCCCCCGAAAAAAAGGAAGACCCTCAACAGACGTTGGGATCTTTTTTCTTCCTCGCCATGGTCACCGGAGTCTTTCTCATCATCGGGATCGCCACCCTTTTCCTCTTTCAGGCAGAAGAGATGGAGGAGCCCACCTATCAACCGAATGAAGTTCTTCAGGAGGTGATCGCCGACTACCCAAGCGTTGAGTACAATTTTAACAAAACGACAGGGCGCTTGCTTTTGGTCGGTCACGTTTTGAGCAGCGTCGACCGCGAACAGCTCATCTATACTGTCACTGTCCTCCCGTTCGTCAGGGAAGTCGACAGCAATGTCGTGGCGGATGAATCGATTTGGCAGGAGCACAATCAAATTTTGGCCAAAAACCCCGAATGGCGCGGTGTGACGATCACAGCTCCCGAGCCCGGTAAATTTGTGATTTCCGGATACATCAAATCGCGCGACGAAGCCGACGCCTTAAGCGATTATCTCGGACAGAATTTCCCTTTCCTCGACCTTCTCGAAAGGCGTATCATTGTGGAGGAGGATATCTTGAGCCGATCAACGGTCATGCTGCGCGATGCCGGATACAATCGGGTCAAAATTTCGATTCAAAACGGATCTGTGATCTTAGATGGCGACGTCCCGGCAGGCGAAAAGCCGAATTTAGAGCAAATTGCAGCCAACATACGCGAAATACAAGGGGTCAGGGACGTCAGGACCTTCATTACAGAACTCCCCCCCTCCGACGCCATGGTCAATCTGAGCGGTCAATATGCCGTGACCGGTTCTGTGACCCAACCGAACGGCACGATCAACGTTGTCATAAATGGTCGAATTCTGTCAGAAGGGGACTCTTTGGACGGCAGAACGATAAAATCGATCAAAAATGGCGAGATTATGCTTGAAAGCGGCGGCATCAAGTACAAAATTGATTTTAATTAGAATTTAGTGTAAAATAATATATATAAGGTAAGAGAGGAGTCTTAACAAATGTTTGGTTTACAGGGTGATAAAAAAGGCGAAGAATTTGTCTTTGACCTCGAAGTTGAAGCAAAAGACCCCTCCCAAGGCCGAAAGTTAAATGAACTCATCTTAAGCCGCACGAGCGAAGTCAAAACTATTTTGAGGAGCGGCAAAAACCAAGAAGAGTTTGATCAATTTGGAGTTCTTCTCCACGGATATACCTCATTACAAAAGGTCATAGCTCGTGTGGGAAAAAAGATTCAGTGAAGAACGAAGCCAACATCTTAATCAATTATTAATAAGAGGTTGCTTCAATAATTAATATAATACGTTGGAGGATACCATGCCAATGGACCGTGAAGCATTTGATGTAGAGACGCTAGTACAGGTCGTGACAGACGCGACTCTTAGCGCCAAAACTAAATTAGACGACATCAAGGCACGTGGAAGTGCTATTAGTATCGGTGACATGTTTGACATGCAGATGCTCATGAACCATCTGTCGCAGCTCTCGGAGATGTCGACATCCGTGGTCAGCGCATCGAATACAGCGATACTGTCGATGGCGCGTAACACAAAAGGATAATGACCTTTATCTTTTGGCCGGGCTTTTTAAAGCCTGGTCAAATTGGTGATTGTCCCTTGGGTTTTCGCATTGCAGACGGCGGCCTTAAGATGTCTTAAACAAGGACATTCATGCGAGAGAAAAAACTGGAAGACTTTAGTGAAGATTTTCCGATGGTTCTTGAAGCAGGTTTTATCGCTGTCAAACAGTTAGATGAAACAAGCGCCCGCCACCTCTTCAATGCAGCCCAACTGCTAAACCCCGAGAGCAACGCTCCGAAAATAGGCATGGGCTACATCGCTTTAAATAAGCTGGAGGTTAAAGAGGCCACGAAAATCTTCACCGAAATTACCGAAGAAGAGCCAGGCAATGAATTGGCCACAACCTTTTTAGGGATCTGCTACCTTCTGACGAAGGCCAAGAGAAGCGAAGGAGAAACGATCATCCACAGCGTGATCAAAAAAACGTCCGACGAGACGATTAAAAATTTGGGAAATATCGCCCTTGAATGGGCAGAAAAAGATTTAAAAAAATTAAAATCACCATTTGTAAAATAATAGGAAAATAAGGTGTAACTATGGCGGCAGAACAAAGAATAGAACGGGTGACATCTCTCGATAGCAAAGAGATGCAAGCCGACAAAATGGAAGCCAAAGTCGCAGCGAAAACCCAGCCTGTTGAAGGTAAGTTCGAAACCATGATGGATAAGAACTTAACGGATCGGAATGAGGCGCTGAAGACAACTTCCGACAAGCCAAACTTAGAAGATATTGCTCGAGAACAATCTCATGTGCAGACCAATAATAATCAGGCTGTCACAAAAAACGATTTAGTCGCTCAAACGGCTGAAGCGTCGCAAAGAGTCGAGCAAGTCAAGTCTGAGCTGGAAACGCCCGACCTCACAATTAAAAAACCAGTAGAGCGTCTGATGCGCAATAAATTGACGCATATTTCAGACGAGCTGAAAATCGCCTTGTCAAGGGCCGGAGCAGAACCGGTTGAAGCCCCTCAGCTTGCCGGTGAATCGGTGGCTCCCAACCCTGCAACGAAATTTTTGGATCATCTGACCCACGCTCAGTATCAGTTGGATCACTTAGGAGCTTATCTCCAAGCGATGGTCGATACCGATCAGGATCTATCACCGGCTAATATGCTGGCAATCCAAATCAAAGTGAACAAGATACAGCAAGAACTCGAGTTTTTCACCAACATGTTGAACAAGTCGCTTGAATCGACAAAAGCTATGATGAACGTTCAGATCTAAAGACTGAAGTTTTTTACGAGGCGGTAAACAATGACTTTGACTCGGTTATTCCCGAGACCCGGTTGTTCCGCCTTTTTGACGTTTAAACGAGAGTGCCAATGAAAGATCAATTAGAACAACTGATGGGCGGCTTAGACGACCTCCAGCTCACCACAGTCAACGGGCGCATCACTGAAACTGTCGGCATGCTGATCAAAGCCATTGTCCCCAAGGTAAAAATCGGGGAGGTGTGCCTTGTCAAGCGGGAGAAAGCAGAGCCTTTAAGAACAGAAGTTGTCGGCTTTACGCGCGACGAAGTGTTTCTCTCTCCTTTAGGAGAGATGTCGGGCGTCGGACCAAATTCGGAGGTGATTCCCACAAGACTTCCCTTGAACATCGGTGTCGGAGACAGGCTTTTAGGGCGAGTCCTCAATGGACTCGGCGAACCGCTTGATCAAGAAGAGAAAGGGCCGCTTGAAACAGACTACGTTTATCCTGTATGGGCATCGCCGCCCGATCCGCTCAAGAGAAAACGAATTAAAGAGCCTATCTCAGTGGGCATCAGAGTCATCGACGGCATCTTAACGACCGGGCTTGGCCAACGAGTCGGTATTTTTGCAGCGGCAGGAGGAGGTAAATCCACCCTTTTGGGTATGATCGCAAGAAACGCAGTTGCCGATGTCAACGTCATCAGCTTAATCGGCGAGCGGGGTCGAGAAGTCAGAGACTTTATTGAAAAGGACTTAGGGCCTGAAGGCCTCGCAAAATCGGTCCTTGTCGTCTCGACATCAGACCAAGCGTCGCAAGTTCGATTGAACGCTGCCTACACCGCCCACGCGATTGCGGAGTACTTTAGAGACCAGGGCAAGTCCGTGATTTTAATGATGGACTCGGTCACTCGATTTGCAAGAGCCTTAAGGGAGGTGGGACTTGCAGCCGGAGAACCGCCCGCAAGAGCGGGATACACACCCTCTGTCTTTTCGACGTTGCCAAAACTGCTCGAAAGAGCGGGTAACTCAGACAAAGGATCGATCACAGCGTTTTACACAGTTTTGGTTGCCGGCGACGACATGAACGAGCCGGTTGCAGATGAAACGCGGTCGATATTGGATGGACATATTATCTTATCTCGAGAGCTCGCCGCCGCTTACCACTACCCCGCAATCGATGTTTTGCAATCTGTCAGCCGTGTGATGCCTGCAATCACCACAGAAGAACACCAAAAACTGGCAGGGAAGACGCGCGAGGTGCTCGCAAACTACAAGAAAAACGAACTGTTGATCAAAATCGGCGAATACAAACGTGGCGCAGACAAAATGGGCGATTTCGCGATCGACTATATCGACAAAGTGAACAACTTCTTGAAGCAAGGAATGGAAGAATCGTGCTCCTGGGAAGAAACCATGCAGCTTCTGAAGGGTATTTTTAAGTAGCGATCACCTATGGCTAATATCAGTTTGGATTACCCGCTGGATCGGGTTTTGGACATCAAAAAAAAGCGGGTTCAAGATGCTGAAAAAAAGCTGAAAGAAGCACAAGAGGCCCTGCAAAAAGAACTTGAGATTTTAAAGCAAAAGGAAAAAGCACGGGACAAGGTGCTCAAACATCGCAATGACAAGTTATCGCAGTTGCGAGCTGAGATGGATTTAAGAGATGCCACAACGACATCGCATAAAATCCAGCAAATGAAAGATTACCTCAAAGTCGTGGCCGCAAAGCTCGAAGAAGAGGAAAAAAAAGTAAAAGAACAACAAAAACAAGTGGATGCAGCTGAAGAGCGAGTTGCCGAAGCAAAAGAAGAGCTTCGATTAAAAAGACTTGAAGTCGACAAGCTGGAAATCCACAAAAAAGATTGGCTCAAGATGATGAAAATAGAGCTGAAAAGAGAAGAAGAGCGGGAGCTCGATGAGCTCGGCAACATCATCTATCAAAACCACATGCGGAAGAGCCGGTAAGGAGGAGGTCATGCAACCTTTTGACCCAAAGTTATACGAACAGCAAAATGCCCCTGACAGCAAATCGCCTAGGACAGTGACGGATCGTGCTGTCGACAGGGCGAGAGAATCGGATGAGGGGCACCACAAAAAAACCAAAAAATTCACCCTCGATGAAAAAGAGGAAAATAAGAAAAAAGACGGAAAAAAAGTGAAGTATCAAGACTCGGATGAGCAGCCGTCTCCTTTTAGCTTAGCGTCCCGCCCCCCAAAAAAGAAATTGGGAGAGAAAAAAGAAGAGTACGATCCCGATGAAGCAGCCGCTCAAGAGAAGGAAGTCGAAGGGGAAAAAGAGTCGAAACAAATGGTCAAATCTAAAGAGCGAGACGACAGCGGACAGCCTGGACTGCAACAAGAACAAATCAACGCCGATGCTCTTTCTGTCCAGCAGGCAAAGCAGCTGAACAAAGCCTCGCAAACTCAAATGGACCTGCTGACTAAGCTTCTCGGAAAATCGATCACACAAATGCAAACTGACGGCAAAACAGAAACGACGATCGAAATCAAAAATCTCCCTCTTTTCGCAAACGCAAAGCTCACCGTCACAGCTTTCGATTCAGCCAAAGGCGAGTTCAACATCACCTTCAGCGAGCTCTCGGCCCAAGCGAAACAGCTTCTCGACACGCAAAGCGTTAAAGAAGGCATGCTGCGCCACCTCGAAGAGAGCGGCTACCTCGTTCACATTATGGTGGCCACGACAGAGAAAGAAGAAAGCCTTTTGACCGCCGAAGCCCATGATTTGCAAAGAGAACACGAGGAAAAACAAGAGAAAGAAAGCGACGAAGAAGAGAAAAAGAAAGACGATGAGTAGCCCAAGCTCTCTGCGCTCGCTGCTTTTGACCCGTAGCCATTTGCCTGCTCTTTTCTCAATCCGGTTTCTATTGTCATTTTATTTGTGATCCCCCACAATTACGATAAGGTGATAAGGAGATGACTTTGGACCAGGCTGAAACAGTCCCCTATGAATGGTTAAAATCTGTGGACCCCTCTATTGCAGGCCTCGACACAGTTCCCCTCTTGGGATTCCCACCGTCATTTCCGTACGCTTCCTTTAGCAGTCACTTCTCGCAAACATTCGCCATTGACGATTTCACCATCAAACCGGGTCGACTTCAGTGGCGCGAGCCCGATCAGTTAACCGGCGATCTCGGCGATCAGGTCTATTTACAAAAGGTCACCTTGTCATCATTCGAGGGAGATCTTCATATTGCCCTTGATCGAGAAGACTTGCGCTTCTTAACCTACACAATGCTCAACAAATCCCGTCCATCTGACATTCAGGTCTACGACGAGGACATCGAAAAAGGTTTGAGACAGTTCATCGCTCTTGAAGCCGTCCGGGCTTTTTCGGAATGCGGCTTTGATCAAACCTTAAACCCCCATTTACATGAAGCCCCTACCTTGCCGGACTCCCCGGCGCTTACCCTCGACATTGCCGTGAGTTTAATGGAAAAGGCGATCACAATCCGCCTTGTGATCTCTCAGGCTTTTCAAAAAGCTTGGAAAGAACACTATGCCAATCGTTCGATGGGGGCTCCTGTGAGCAAAGAGCTGCTCAAAACACTTGAAGCCGCATTCCAAATCGAAATCGGAAAAGCCGCGCTCAGCCGTGATGAGTATCAATCGCTTAAAGAAGGGGATCTTTTGATTCTCGATCAGTCGCTTTACGATCCCGACAGTCAGTCAGGGCAGGCCGTATTGACATTAAACGGAAGCCCGAAGCTGCGAGGAAAGCTCGAAAAAAATCGCCTTCATATTCAGGACGCCCCTCTTTTTTACGAAGAGGTCGCAGATATGATCAAAGAAAAAGGAGATGAGTCCCATGGCTAAAGACCCTGAAGAGGAAGACTTTACATTTGACGATTACGAGGATAGCGAAGACGAAGGACTTGACCTTCCGGATTTGGAAGCCGAGCTAGAAAGTCTTCAGGCGGGCGAGGAGGCAAAAGGAGAAAAAACGAAAACTTCCAAGCGTCCAAAAGAAGAGGCATCCTTTGACGATCAAGAGACCGAAGAGGAGAATGAAAGCGAAGAAGACGACGACGACATAAGCGAAGAAGAAGAGGCCGGCGATCAAGACTCTTCACAGCAAATGGAGTCTGCCCCCCCTCCGGAAAAAATCTCGCGCGAAGACGTGTCTTTGCCTGTTACCATTGAAATTGGCCGCCTCAACATCGCCTTGGACAAACTTTTCGCCCTGCAGGAAGGGAATACCCTTGAACTCGCTGTGAGTCCCGAAAGCGGCGTCGACCTCATGGTCTACGGAAAGTGCATCGGCAAAGGAGAGCTTCTCAAAGTGGGAGACAAAATTGGCGTGAGAATCTTGGAACTCGCATAACGTGTCTTTCTCTCACATTCTTTCGACAATCGGAGTGCGCTTCATCCGATTTTTTTGACCCATGACCCTATAGTCAACAACACGCCTTATTGTGCGATGAAAGACAAAGACTTCTATAAAAGATCGACACACCCCGGAAAAAAACCGGAAAAAAAGCCTTCCGCAGAGGTCTTGCCCTCAAACATCTCCGGATATCCGATCAAAAACGTTCTGAAACAGGGGGGGATGAGCACCATTTATCTGGGAACGCATCCCGCGACAAATGAATTTGTGGCAATCAAAACGTTGTCTCCTAAGTATTTGAAAGACGACGATGTGATCGGAAGGTTTCTTAAAGAATCTGAAATCATCGCCCTTGCCGACCATCCCAATATTGTGAATCTTTTCGACCAAGGAAAATGGGAGGGAGGGTTTTATATTGCGATGGAATACATCGAAGGCGTCTCTCTTTATCAAACCCTCAAGACGAAAACTTTTTCCTACCAAGACGCATTAGGCGTCTCTTTAGAAATTGCCTATGCCCTTTGCCACCTCCACAGCCACGGCGTGATCCATAGGGATTTAAAGCTGGAGAATATTATTTTCACAAAAGACGAGACGATTAAAGTGATCGATTTTGGCATCGCACAGATTCTCAAAGAACCTGTGCGTTCGAATATGGTCGGCAGACGTATCGTGGGCACCCCCATCTACATGAGTCCCGAGCAGAAACGAGATCCCGACTCCGTCTCCTACCCTTCCGATATTTATTCTCTGGGAATTATTATCTATGAACTCGTTCTTGGTCGAACAAACCACGGAAAGGTCGCACTCACGCGCATGCCAAAGGGCGTGCAAAAAATTTTGTCGAAATGTTTGCAGCCCCTTTCAACCAATCGCTACCCCGATGTCGTCGCCTTAATTGCTGATCTTTCAGACTATATGAATTCTGAGCAGTTCATCATTGACCAAAGATAACCGGCGGCCGGAAACCGGCCCGAAATAAAGTTTTTGGAAAATAATGGCGCCTTGTGCGAACATAACGTTTACACATAATTTTGACGTTATTCACGTGAGACAATGGCAGCTAAAAAATCCTTTCATCGAAAAGTAGCGGTTCTAGCGCTTATGATTCTTTTAGGAGTGGGTCCTGCTTCGGCAAGCGGCCCCTTTGAATCGAGCGACTCCGCCGATTATGCATCGGAATCAATCGAGTTCATCGACGAAACTTTCGATGATGACAGCTTCCTCTCGGACTTGCTCGAAGAGATTGCCCTTGACCACGATGAAGAACTCAACGATGAAGACTGGGAGCTTTTTCTCAAAGAAGAAGGAATCGATCTCTCGCTCGACAGCGAAGTGTTGTTCGGCTCCGATGCAAATTCCGCCGCCCCCCGCACCGACCAAGACCTGCGGCTTTTGCCCCTGAACAAATCCATCTACGACCATGTGACCGGTCTTATGGACTGGACCAGACAGGTCAAAGTGAGCACATCTCAGAAAAAACAAGCGCCGGTCGTCCTGGGAGATGTGTGGAGCCGGAAGCAGCTGCAAGAGACTCATCCTTCCGGTGTCAGGATTACTAAGGAAAAACCCTCTTTAAGCGAAGGAGAGGCTGCAGTCGCCGCATCGAAAGCAGAGGTCAAGTCTCAAGAGACCCTGGAGTTTGGCCTCCCCTATGAAGACGATCACCCGCTAAGCGGCGGTGCGATGGAGACATGGGTTAAGTCTCACATTTTCGACCCCGTATCAAAACCTTCCGCAGAGCCGTTTCGCCTCGCCGTTGAAGAAGGGCACGAGCCTTTTGATGAAGACGCCAGCGAAATGAACGTCTATGTTTTTGAACACAATGCAAGCGTCTGCGACGAGACGCTGATCGCGCAGGCAGAACCGGCCGATCTTCCCGCTTCTCCTGAAACCTCTCAACAGAACCGCCCAACAGAATCGGTATCCGAACCAACAAAAGCCGAAGACCCGGACGAACCGCCGCTTTCACCCCCGGAAAATAGCGAAGACTCAGCAACAGAGCCGCCGCCTAAGACAACCCCGCCCCAATCGGATCCCCAAACAGAAGACGAAGCGCCCGCTCAACCTGAGCTCCCCCCCGGCGAGAAAGAGATCAAACTCGACGAACCGAAAGCATCCGAAGAGGTCATTGAAGAAGAGCCGCAAACGCCCGAAGAACCCCCTCTTTTCTTGATCAAGTTCAATAACGTCCAAATGGCGGAATATGTCAGCTTTGTGAGCCGCATTACGGGAAAAAACTTTGTTTTCGATCCGGCCGATCTTAATTTCAACGTCACGATCATCTCCGACAAAGCAACCACTGTTGAAAACATTATTTCCGCCCTGCTTCAAGAACTTCGGTTCCGCGGACTCAGCATGGTCGAGGTGGGAAACAACATCATCATCCACAGACAGCTTGGCATCAACAGTCCTGCAGAAGTTGTCCCCGAGGGGCAGCAACCTCCTACCGATAGTGAAATTGTCACTCAAGTCTACCGCATATCAAATGCCGACCCGTCGGCGATCGCCACCATCATAAGACCCATGCTTTCGGCAAACGCAGTGATCGAGCCGATTTCCGACACAGGACACCTGATCGTCACGGGACTTCGGTCCAACATCAACCGCATCAGTGAACTTATCAGTAATATTGACGCTCCTGATGCCGGCCTCGAGATCGGCCAGTACCAGGCCCAAAATATTCCGATCAAACGGGCCCTATCAATTGCAGAGGAGCTGATCGCGCCGATTGCAAAAGACCGCCCTATCGTTTTGACTCCGCTTTCCGACCGCAATGTCGTCTACATTGTTTCAACGCCCGGCCTCGTTTCTCAAGCCATTGCCATTTTCGAAAAAATCGACTCCAACGAACAGCTTCCCCCCACTCGTTTTGACAGCGATGCATCAGGCCGGCCTATCCTAAGACAAGAATTTGAAGAAGAACGGGACCTAACAATTGAAGAGAAACGTCAAAAAGAATTGCAGAAGCAGCGGGAAGAAGAAGCGGAACGGGCCAGAATACGAAGAGCTCAGGCCGGAAGACTCGGAGATGTCGAGGCGACAAAGTTTTATATCCACAAACTTCAGTACCGCCAAGGAGATCAAATCCAGCAAGCCCTCCAATCAGTTGCAAATAGTTTGCAGCAAGTCACGGAGCAAAACGAAGACAATGACCTCATTTCGACGATCAACAGCGTCCAGTGGATCGAATCCTCGAATTCCTTAATTTTCACCGGAACCTCTGCCACTCTCGAAAAAATCAAAGAGTTGATCGACGAACTCGATACTGCGCTCCCTCAGGTTCTGGTTGAGGTGCTGGTTCTTGAGGTTTCCGTTGAAGATTCGTTAACCTTCGGGGTGGATTGGGGAACGCGCTTCCGCAGCTTGAATGCGGCCGGCGCTCAAGCCTTCTTAAGCGAAAACTCAACCCTTCCTGCCGCCCTCGACACCACAATACCGTCCGAGACGATCAACAATACCAACCTCTCTAGACTTCAGGGCTTTAATCTCGGCGTCATCGGCCGCGTCATCTCCCGAAACGGGTGCGACTTTACCTCCATCGGTGCGATTGTGAGTGCGATTCACGTCGACCAAAGAATCGACGTTCTCCTGAACCCCCGTATTGTGATCGAAGACAATACGACGGCTGAATTCTTTGTCGGCATTAACACACCCTTCTTGACACAGTCGATTGCCAACGAATTTGGCAACATCATTACCGGTAACTTCGAGTTCCGAGACATCGGCTCCACCATTAAGATTACCCCTTTAATCGGAAATAACGGGATCATCACCCTTGATATCGAGCAAGAGATCAGCAACGTTGTCGCAACGAATCAGCTCTTAACCGGCGCTCAAACGGGGACCGCAGTGACGATCACCGCCGGCGGGGAAGTGATCCCGGACGGTTCGGCAGTAGGCGGCGGCCAGGGGGACATTGGCCCCACAACGAGAAAAAGCTCCACGAAAACCCGCGTTCACATGCCTGATGGCTATTTCTTGATCTTAAGCGGCCAGATTCGGGACGAAAAAGACTATACCGTGACTCAAATCCCTTGCATTGGCGGCCTCCCCTGGATCGGGTCTCTGTTCAGTCAGAGAGCCAATAGGCTCGACAAGCGGAATTTGATGATCTTCATCAGACCGCAAATCATCGATATTGAGCGCATCAATCCTGTGACCAAACGCCAGCAAGATATTTGGCTCGAAAATAAACGGGATCGCAAGCGTTGGGAATACGAAGTGGATGAGGCACTCGAATGGTTCAATGTCAAAGAGCCATACTGCGCACCTGAAGAACGGCGACTCCGCTATTAACTGACATTTTCGACCCATGAAGCAGTTCGTCTCCTTTATCGTCATTTTATGGTGTGCATGTGGCTGCAATCCGGTTGCTTACGACATAGACCCCTCTGTTACTCTGGAACCGACTGAAGGCTACATTAAAAGCCTCCCTTCCTCTTTTCCTCCTTTGTCTTCAGAAGAGGCAGCAACCGATTGGGGGAGAGAACTTCTCATCGCCAACCATTTTGGACCCGAACTCGATCTCTACAGGGCCATCACGGGATACAAAAGAGCGCTGATCCTGATCCCTCAAAATGATGCCGAACGAAAGCATCAAATTGAGTATGACATCCTCTACAGCTACTTCATCGCAGGAAAGTATCATGAGGCGGTGACCCATTTCGAAAGAAGCGGCCTCGCCAATGTCCCCTCGGATTTCCCCGCCTATCGAGATATGCTCGTCATCATCTACTTCTCTTACGACCGGGTCGGCAACCCCTATCGACGCGATGCCATCCTCCGCTTTATTATTGATTACGACCGCTTGCTAGCAGAAGACCTTGAAGTCTCCCGCTGTATTCAAGAAGGTGATCTTTGCGCCCTCTACCAAGTGGAGCATCGCTATGCAGAAGGGTACAAAAAAATTTTCTGCCAGTATCAATCGCAAACACTGTCTGTTGGAAAAGCAAGGCTCTTCAATGCCCTGCTTCCCGGTGCCGGGTATTTTTATACAGGCCAAACACGCACAGCCCTGACCGCATTTTTATTGAACGCAGCATTTATCACCGCGACCTACGAACTTTTTCAAAACGGTTACCCGGCAGCGGGGGCTATTGTGGCAAGCCTTGAATTCGGTTGGTATTTTGGCGGGATCAACGGCGCCGGGCTTGCAGCGAAATACTACAATGACCGCGTCTATGATTGTTATGCGAAAGAGGTGATGCTGGACCAAAACCTCTTTCCTCTTCTTATGCTGCAAAGGGCTTTCTAATGATACGATGGGCTTTAGCGACACTCCTGCTTCTCTCTAGTTTGACCGCCGACCCTTGGGGTAAAGACGCAGACCTTGCCGTCAAAACGACTGAGACTCAAAATAAAAAAAAGGGCCTCCTCGTCACCTTTGCGCAGGTTGCGATACAATTTCATCAAAATAACATCTCCAAGACAGATGGCCCCAGAAGTCATTTCGTACCGAGCAGTTCACAATACACGCTTGATGCCATCGAAAAGTACGGCTTCTTTTACGGCTATCTTCTCGGCTGCGACCGTCTCATGCGTGAAAACAACGACCCGTGGATTTACTCTATGTGCGAGGGAAAGTACAATACCCTTAAACACGATCCTGTGCGTTGACTTTACGACCTCTCTTTATCTTCATACAAAACCCCGACGACGTAGTTTTTGAACACTCCGGTCGGAATCATTCCCATATGGCAAGCAAAGCTCAAGGGTTCTTCCAAGCGGGTTTTAAGTGTGAAGCGACAGATGGCTTCAGATTGATGGGAAAGGGATTGAAGAGCTGTTCTCCACTCTTCCTGTCCCTCCTGAAACAGATGTGAAAACTCTTGAACGAATTTATCAGGCGTCCACCCCAACATATGTTTTGTCATATCGTTTGCGAAAGTGAGCGCCCCCTCCTTCATCGAATACATGACAATAAGGCACGACGTTTCACTGCGAAAACTTTCGAAAAGGCGCCTTTGATCCAAAGCGGTGCTGTTGATCGGCAGCTCCCTGAATCGTGAGCTCGTCGTGAATTGATTGGAGGTCAGTTTTTGAGCGACGTTGATGCATTTCTTAAGTAATGATGACGCGTCCTGAGCACAAAACGTTGAAGGGGTGCGAGGCAGCTCTTTGACCGGGGACGCCTCTTCGTGACTCTTGTTCCCCTCGCCTGCCTCCTTTACGGAGTCAAAATTTGACAATTTAAGAAGTGTATCGAGATCGTAGCTTAAGTCGCTGACCGAATCTTGCAGCTTTTCGATTTGATCCTGTTTTCTTTCCATCGCCCCGCGCAGCTCATTGACTGTTTGCGCATACTCGGCGAGGAGTCGGTCTTTCTTTTTGAGCTGCTCTTCCGAGTAGATCTGTAACGATTCAAAATCGTGCTGCACTTTTTTAAATTGCGCTTGAAGCGTGTCGAATTCGGTTTTCTTTGAATGCCACTTTTGCTTCGCGTGATCAAGTTTCGTTTTGAGCTCTTTTTCTCTGATCATGGCTGCTTTCAGAATGTCGGGACTAGGCTCTGACGTTTCTTTTTTCTCTGGAACAGGCGCCGCGGGAATCGGTTCAGAGCGGATGTCCTGTTGGGACTCCCAAAACAACATACTGACAATCAAAAGGATAGTCCCAATAACGGCAGCGAGAAGGCTACTTGAAAAGAAAAGCCATCTTTGCGACAGCTCCATAAAATTTAAAGAAAAGATAGTGAATAGAAGAACGGGTGCAAAATAGGCTGCCAATATTGTGACAATAATGGACTGCCGCAATTTCTCCCGGTTCTCATACATGGTTTTCCGCGGTGAAAAGGATCTACTCTAATAACCCTCAATATAGCAAACATGACCATTCAATTAAAGAAGTCTCAAAGATAGAGCGATCGAACTGACAGTTAAGTTCGGCTTCCACGGATCCTGGGAGCTGACAGCCCCGATAGAAACGTAAGGGTTCTCCTCGTTGTAACTGATCAACCACGAGCTTTCTTCATTTGAAGAGCGGAACTGAACTTCCGCTTTGTACTCCTTGGTTATCAGCTGGATAGAACCTCCGATCGGGCTGAATCTGGGGCGGATTCCATACGCGAAGCTCTTTTTTAAGGGAATGACAGATCGGCCCGAACTTTCTCTGTCCCAATCCTCTGGGAGCGGCGAAAGGCCCTCAGCCGTTCGGATATGATCGCGCGAATCAACAAGAAGGTGCGCCTCGCCATCGGGAAGGGACAGATGAAATTGATTCCCGACAAGTGAATCGGTTTCACTCACAACCGAGTGGTGAACATGTAGCACTTCTTCTTCAAGCCACGCTTGAGATTGTAGCTTAAATTTTTGTCCCTCATGATCTTCCAGCGTTTTTCCTTTCCACGTCTTTTCTGACGAGAGAAAGGCCACTAGCTTTCCGTCCTGATCTTCCACATCCCAGGGAGCCCGGGCAGATGGAGACCCTAGGCGTGGCCCTAGAAAAAAAGGAGCTTCGATGAACACACTATCTAAAGCCCCATTTTTGAACCGTGTCAACTGCCACCCATGCTCAAAGGAAAAATGGGCTGACGTTTCATATTCGTTGGATACAATCATGTTCCCAATTCAAACGAGAAACGGGATAAAGATCAAGTTATTCAGCAACGACGGGCAAAACCAGGCGAGAAGGCGTTTCCTTTCCAAAGTAAAGGGTATTCGTCGCTACCTCGGGTTTTGCATCAGGGAGACCGCCGGTGTTCAGATTCTTTTCAAATTGGGGATAGTTCGAACTCGTGACAGTGACGCGAATTCTGTGTCCCTTGACGAAAAGCTGACTGGTCGACCAAAGATCAACCTCAACTTCTGCGGGTTGATTGGGTTGGAATCCGGGGACCGTTCTCATAGAGCGAATGCCATCGGCAATGAGGACGCTTCTTCCATCCGGATACACATCGGTCAGCCGTACCGCAATATCGGTGTCATTTTTATCGGTTGCGGCCACAATAAACGCCGTCAGGCGCCCAGTCACCTCGAGGTCTTCTTTAAGCGGCCGGCTTGTGAACACAAGAATATCGGGGCGCGACTCAATCGGCCGTTGATCCTTTGGTCCGGCTTCCAAAAATAGGTTTCGTCCCCCTATGGTCGGGACGGGGTTGAGGGGGTCGTAGCGGAAGCTGAGATGCGATTGAGCAGGCGGAGACGTTTCCAGTTCATTTTGTCCTGAAAGGTAAAAGAGCGTATCCTTCGCCGGCACCGGCCACTTTTTAGCCGTTTTCCACTCATTGCCGCGCGCAGAACTTCCATCTAAAGGCCCCATTACGTAGTAGATCACGGGTGGTATTTTCTGAAGGGCGTTTTGCTGCTCTTTAAGATGATAGTCGAACCAGTTTTTTGGCGATAGGTTAACGGGGGGCCTCACCCCGTTGTCGGGAATCTTGAAATCGCCAAGCGTCAGATCCCGCGGCCAGTGGTGCGTCCAAGGTCCCATCACCAAAACTTGCCTTCCTTTCGCGCCTGAGTCTCCTTTTTCCTGCAAAGCGACAAAAGCGTCGATGGTCCCTTGCGAAAAAACGTCGAACCATCCTCCGTAGTGCAAGACAGGAACGGCAACTTTATCTGCTTGCGCTGTGCAATCGAGACATTGCCAAAAGGGGCTGCTTTTATCATGATTCAGCGCTGTCCCTAAAATCTTCGGGTCTTTCGCATAGCTGCCGAGCCATCCTTCGACTTGCTTTTTTTTGAGCACCCCGCCTCTGAACACGGCATGGGAGTAGATATCGGAGGCGGCAAAGCCGATGTACTGCGTTTTAAGAGCCGTTGGTTTTGTCGGGGCTAGAAGCAGCTGGGTCATACCCATAGCGGAAAAGCCCATCGTCCCGATTTTCCCGTTGCAGTGAGGACTTTTTGCCAGCCATTCCACAGTGTCATACCCGTCTTGCAAGGGCCCCCATCCATCGGAGAGCCATGGAAAGGTTTTTCCCTCCTTATCAAGGTAGCTGCGCCCATCTTGAATGGCCACAACGTAGCCGGCTTCGGTCAAAGGAATGTAGGATTGATAAAAGGCGCGTTTTCCCGAGGGGGTGCGCACCAGAATAAGGGGGCAGGTTTTAGGATCCTCTTTCGGATAGTAAATATCGGTGGGCAGCTCGAGGCCGTCGCGCATCGGGATATTGACCGTCAGGTCGGGCGCTTTGTCGACTGCCGGCAAAAAACCGGCCGCAACAAACAAGACGAAGAGAAAACTCAACACAAAAGTCTGGCGTTTCGAAACCATCGGGAGCTGTCCTTTTTTAAAAGAAGGGCCGCATGGAGAATGCGGCCCTTGGGTATTAAGAGTGGGAGGCTGCTTTTGCCGTCAAGCGGGATTTTGTCCGGCTTGCCTTATTTTTTTTGTAAAGTCTGTTTTTGACTGCCTTGTCGAGCAAGCTGTAGACAGTCGAAAGCGATTGGTCTGTTTCCGCTTTATTTTTTGCCTCAATGCTTTTTTCCAATCTGCGGATGGCGGTGCGGATCTGTGATTTAAAGGCTTTGTTGATTTTGCGTCTTTTCTCACTTTGGATCATGCGCTTTTCAGCTGTAGGGC
Source organism: uncultured bacterium (assembly GCA_964629645.1). Taxonomy (GTDB): domain Bacteria; phylum Chlamydiota; class Chlamydiia; order Chlamydiales; family SLFE01; genus JAAKFL01. The sequence continues at coordinate 28,373 of CAZVSU010000008.1, forward strand.
GCTTTGCTTTTGCTTTTATTTTATCGTCTGCCATAATTCCTCGTCTATTCTTTCAAAATGAATATGGATTATAGCGAATCCCACCTAAAAGGTCAAAATAATTCCCCCTCTCCTCATAACACAAATTTGAGTCGCCATCAAACCTTCTTTCTGATAGAATACACGGCATGAAACTGATCGTGACCACCGAAAAATCAGCCTTCGATGCCCTTGCCGCCCTCGCACCGGGCGCGTCTAAAACCAGCATGCGCTCTTGGCTGGCAAGCGGCCGCGTTTTGCTCAATGGCGCACCGGTTAAAAAGGGAGCGCAGACAGTCACCCCCGGAGACACGATTTCACTGACACCCAAGCACAAAGCGGCCACGCTCAAGATTTTGTTTCAAGACGAGCACATTGTGGTCATCGACAAACCGGCCGGCCTTTTGAGCGTTTCCACTCATTACGAAACAAAAAAAACCGCCCACGCCTATCTGAAAGAGCTCCATCGACCCAATATGGTCTATCCCGTCCACCGCCTCGATCGGGAAACCTCCGGAGTGATGCTCTTTGCCCTATCCTCCGAGGCGCGCGACAGACTCAAAGACGTTTTTGAAAAACATGGCATAAAGCGGGAATACGAAGCCATAGTCGAGGGGCATTTTGACGCGCCCAAAGGGCGTTTGGAAAGCCTGCTTGTCGAAGACGCCAACTACCGCGTCCACTCCCACCCCACCCAAGGCAAAAAGGCCGTCACCCACTACGAAGTCCTCTCCGAGCGGAAACAGACCAGCCACGTCAAATTCACTTTGGAAACCGGTCGAAAAAATCAGATCCGCGTCCATTGCCAAGACGCCGGACACCCTATATTGGGCGATAAAAAATATGGCGGCCGCATGAAAAGCCGCCGCCTTCAGCTCCACGCCGCCCATCTCGCCTTCAAACATCCCATCACAGGCAAAAAACTCAACTTCCACTCCCCGTTATAACATCTTAAAAGAGATGAAATAAATTTGTAGAAAACGAACGGATTCCCCGATTTTTATGATTTCAAATGTCAATAATATTTTTTCTGTCCCCTACCCAGGGATTCCTAAGGAGATTGAAGAGGAGATCATCAACTATCTCGATCCCGCAGACATCATTTCCCTGAGTCAGACCTCAAAATCCGTGAATCGGTTTGTAGACGAGCGTTACGCGAAAGTCACGCCCGAGCGCAGGTTTAAGAAAAGGTTGAATCGGGCCGTGAGTACCCTTAAAAGCGCAATTGAAAAGGGGGAAAAAGAGATTCAAGACCTCGACAACAGATTGAAATCTTGTAAGAAGCGCTATCACTCAAGCGGCAATTGGTCCAAAAAGCCCGCCAAGTATTTGAGGCAGGTCATTAGCCGCATTGCCAAGGTCGCTTCCGTCATCGTGACGAGGCCGCCAATCCTCCTTTTTTACGGCCTCGTTCACAAAGCGACAGGATCCCCAGATAACGTCAGAGTCAAAATGAAAAAAGTCATGTCCACCATCCATACGATTTGGAAATATGGATGTGAGTGGAGCGAAGACGATGCGATCCAAAAACGCGCTCTCAAAGAGATGCGTCAAAGACAACGAAATCTGTCTTGTTTCAAAGACAGTTACGACTGGTTGATGAAGATGAAGTGGGAGCGGAACCCGATCGTCTTTATCGATCTAAAAGATGAGAGGCCAGTTGAAATTCCCTTCGACATGCTACTTAAAGCGAATGCCTTAATGCATCGTCTCGTAGTGGGAACAATGTCGAAGCGAGCCCCAAAAACCGGTCGAAACCTTAAGGGCCCTATCCCGAGACTCTCTCGCATTGAAGACAAAAAGATTTTTTATTTAACCGACAGCAATGGTTCACTCTACGACGTGTGGATCACCAAAAATGGTGGCCCGCACAGCAAAAAAATCTCTTACACCTACAAAAAAACGGTTTCGTTGATGAACCCGACCTGGCTGATTGACGGCTTCAGCGTGTAAATCGTCTTATTTCGCTGGTATTCGATCCTATGAGGCCGCGGACTCACCGAAGGTTTAAGGGTGTGTGGGAGCTCTTTGGCCCCCGCTCAGCGATCCGCTTGAAAGAGAAGGAGCTTTCCCACAAGATTTTGGCCTTTTATCGAGAGGCCTGTTAATTTCTTGTTTAATCCACTATTAATTGAAGAATTTTGGGTGAAAACATTGGGCCGAAACATGGGATGACCTCCAGCTTTAGGGGGTCAAACTTTCCCTGTGCTTTTAAGCTTTTTCTCCTCTTTATCAAAAATTTAAATCGAATCATTAACTTATAGAAAACCAAACTCACAGAGGTATTATGATTAAAAATACGAATAATTTGTTTCCAGAATCGAACCTTCCCGTTGAAATTGAGCGCGCTATTATCAGCTACATGGAACCGGCCGACGCCAAAGCTCTGAGCCAGACCTCAAAAGCCGCCAATCTATTGGTCAACCAAACTTACGAGACATTCACCCCTCGAGAGAAGATGATCAAACGATTAAGTCGGGCTGTCGTAACTCTTAAAAACGTCATTTATAAGATGGAAAAAATGGACCAAGACCTGGGCGACAGGTTGAATCCCTTAGAAGAGCAATTTAACGCAAACGGCATTTGGTCTAAAAAGCCCGCCACGTTTTTGATGCAGGTCATAAGACGCATTGCCATGATCGCCTGCATCATCACAAAATCACCCGCCGTTCTTATATGCGGTCTCGCCGCCAGGGCCACAGGCTCTCAAGATGGGATCATCATGAGGATGAAAAATACCATTTCTGCCATTCAAACTATCTGGAAGTATGGTGGTGAAAGGGGCAAAAAAGATGCGCTGTGGGCCGATTGGGTCTTCAACAGTCCTAGGTCACCGAAACCAGACCTGATCATAGATCACACTGAACCAGCTCAGCTGGAAGAGATGAAACAGATGCGCGAGAAAAGAGAACTTATAAAAAGAACGCTGAGGGAGCTCGAAGGAGATTACAATTGGTTTCAGGAAATGGGCAAGCAAAGTGATAAGGTGTGCTATGTCGATTTGACAGAGGAAACAACAGGCAATTACTTAGAGCCTGCGAGGAAGCTTGCGAGGTTTTTGAGTGATTCAAATCGATTGGAAAGCGATAAGACAAATTATTTAAACTGGCGGTGCCCTGTGCGAAGGTGGGATAAACCTTTTTATTGGAGTGCGGTACCGTTTGACCCTTATGAGCAAAACACTCTTTTCTTAGCTGGGTCTTCTCAGGATATCTGGATCATCGGAGAGGAAGACAAAGAAAGCCGCGAAATCACTTACAGCTACAAAAAAACGGTCCCGTCATCAGACCCAACTATTTTTATAAACTATAAATTGATGCGCTCGCTCAGCGATTAGCTGCCCTCGCCCGCCATCTCAAGAGTTTACGCCGGCTGAAGAAGAGCTGTTTTGACGTCAGGGGTCAATTGGCGCTTTCTCTTTCGCTCTCACGACCCCCATTGCGGAACTATTCGTTCTGTGTCAAAATTTCAGTCATGCATCGGAATCCTTATTGGCTCGGTTTTTTAGCCATCGTTTTGATCGCGACCCTTTGGGTGGGAGGCAAAACCACCTACCAGCTTATGCGGACAATGGGGATGTCGGAAATCACGACGCCCGATACGATGACTCTAAAGATCAAAGAAGTTGCCTCAAACGCTTTCATCCCGGTCGCCGATTATACCTACTCAGTTGACGGAAACCTCTACCGGGGAAAGCAAGAGCTGACCCACCTCGACTATATGAGGGAGGCGGCTTTGAAAGACGATCTTCCCACGCTTCTCAACGATAGTAAATGGATCGTCTACTACAATCCCTCCTACCCCGGGACTTCATCGCTGATCCATGAGATTCCTTATAAGAACATCGCCTACACAGCCATATTGATCGGTCTTTTCGGCTATTTTTTATGGCTCGGAACGATCGCAGGAAGCGGCCGCTATTCTTCGATGTGAAGCTCAGCCCCTTTCAGCACTTTATGGATATGTTCGGCCCGTTTATGGGAAAGTTCTTCCGGAGGCAACTCTTCGCCGTGCTCTGCCAGTAGGTGGGCTCTCCGGACTGCAAAGAAAAGGGCATTCAAGTCTTCAAATGCGACACCTGTCAACCACTCGAGATCGAGTCCGAGCTTCATCAGGCTGATCGCATTGAGCGCTTCTGTCACATCGATTTGATATGAGTGCATCAGGACGGCGAAAGCGCGGCTCACGCTATCTTTCATGTCCGTGCTTTCTTCATTCTTTAGTTTTTTCCGAAGCCCTTTTTCATGCACAATCAATTTTGTGGCGTAGCTACGAACAGACGATAAAATCGTCTCTTCCGTCAAGCCCAAAGTATAATTATTCCGAATCACAAGAAGGTCGCCCACAATGTCACCCATGGTCCCTTGCAATCCGGTGGTCATGATCGCGTCTTCGCGATGCTGCAGCAAAAATTCCTGCAGCGCATTCGTGTGAATCAAAGCGGGTAACTGAAGATACACAGAAAGGACAAGCCCGGTTCCGCACTCGGCAGGGTCTGATGTCATAAATCCGAAACGAGGAGAAAAACTGTAATTGAAGCCCCGGCCGAGAGCGACCTCGATTTTTTCGAGAAAATTGCACGCATTTTCCAAATCTTCTTCGACATCGAGGAGGCGGAAACGGATATGGTCGTTTAAATTGATCGTCGCTAAGAATTTTCCTGAAGTGTCGAGCACGAACCCTTCGCCGGCGTGCGCTTCGACAAAGCTCGAAAGCGTGAGAAAGTGTTCATGGAGAAACTCTTTTTCTAAAGGGGAGATATCCTCTGCTTTGATCAAATAAGGATCTTGAAGATCAGGAGAGGCCAAAAGATCTTTCTGAATGATGGATAGAAGCTGCTTTCTCTTATCCGCTTCCAATTTGGAAGGGAAATTGAATTTTTCAATGTTTCTCTGGAGGCTAAGTGCCGACCCAAGCCAAATGGCATTGCCGTTGTTTTGCCATGGGCTCTTGATTCGAAGCAGATCTTTTTGCTTGCTACTCATCGATAATCTCCGTGATCTGCTTGATTTGGTCTCTTAGCCAAGCCGCTTGTTCATAGTCTTCACGTTGAAGCGTTTCGCTTAGCGCTTCATTTAAAGCGAGCAGCCTCACTGCGGGCTTCATTTCTTTGACTTCGCCGCTGACCCGGCCAATATGGACCGGTGTCGTTTTGCGGGCAGTGGCCAGACGCGATGATATTTTACCCATCGATACGAGCTCTCCTAGCAACACATCGCCAAATACGGCGTAGCATTCGGCGCAGCCGAGCAAGCTGCCTGTTTTAACAGCCTGAAGCGTCGTGCCGCAACTGCCGCAGCAAAGGCCTGCTTCGGGCCCGTACGCGTCGACTTCTTTCCTCGCCGGAATGCCGTGAAGTCGATGCTCCAAATGAGGGCAGTCGGCACACATCACTGTATGAATCATAGCATGACCCACCACCTCAGTGTAGCGAACTGCGATCGATTTCTTGCATTCACTGCATTCGAGTGGGCGGTCTTCTGAGCGGTTGCTCGGGGGGTCGCTCGGCTTTTTAGGCATAGTTTCTCCTAGAAAGCGCACTATAGAAAAAGAGAGATTTAAAAGTCAAAAAAGCCTTCCAAAGAGATGGAAGGCTTAAAATTATGGGTCTTGAAGGACTCGAACCTTCGACCCCCTCATTAAAAGTGAGGTGCTCTAACCAACTGAGCTAAAGACCCATTGACCCCAAGGGGATTCGAACCCCTGTTACCGGAATGAAAATCCGATGTCCTAGGCCTGACTAGACGATGGGGCCAGACGTTGAAAGATATTCATCATACAACGAAAGAGAATTAAGCCTCAAGTCCTAAATACTTGAAATCTCATTTTCCTTCTTTTCCGCAAGATCGTCTGCTTCAGCGCAAAAGGTGTCGGTCAGTTCCTGCACCTCTTTTTCCATGTTCTTGCGCTCGTCTTCGGGTATGGATTTGTCTCCTTTTATGCTATCGTTCGCTTCTTTGCGCGCTTGACGGATTTTGACTTTCGTTTGCTCGCAATAATCGCCAACTGTTTTCTTCATTTTTTCCCGCATGGTCCCGTCCATAGGGGGAATATTAAGGCGGACAAGATTCGCTTCGACGATGGGATTAATGCCGATATTGGCCTTTTCTATCGCTTTACCAATATGAGGGGCATTAGAGGCGTCAAAAGGAGAGATCACGATTTGCATCGGCTCAGGAACACTGATGCTGGCGATATCTTGAATCCGCATTTGCGTTCCGTACACCTCAACTGTCACATGCTCAACCATTCCTGCATTGGCCCTGCCGGTGCGGATATTTTTTAATTCGTCTTTAAAATACTCAATGGCTGTTTTCATCCGCTCTTTTGCTTCTTTAATTGTCTGCACACTTCCTCCTAGGACATTGTCTAATGAACTAAACTACCGTTTTCTTCAAGTTGTTGAATCGTTACAGGCTCTCCTTTCAAGAGAAGATCCATATGAAAGACCAAAATGGGAAGCTTCTCCCTTCGGCATAGGGCGAACGCTGTTCCGTCCATAACACCAAGATTCTCTTCCAGCACTTTGCCATAAGACACCTCATCGTAGCGGACAGCGTCGGGATGCTGCGCAGGATCGGAAGAATAGACACCGTCGACTTTCGTGGCTTTTAAAAGCGACGACGCGCCGATTTCGGCGGCCCTTAAAGCGGCGGCGGTATCTGTTGTGAAGAAAGGGTGACCGGTGCCGCCTACGAAGATCACAACATGTCCTCGATTCAAATAATCGATGGCGCGGTCCCACGTATAGGTTTCGACCGCTCGCGGACATTCCAGAGCGCTCAAGACGCGCGTTTCGCAGCCGGCTTTTTCCAGAGCTTGCTTTAAAGCCAACCCGTTCATGATCGTGGCCAGCATGCCGATTTGATCGGCGGGGGTGCGGTCTAGGTGGGGGTGCTCTGCCCCACGAAAAAAATTTCCCCCTCCGATGACGATTCCGAGCTGGCAGCCTGTTTCGCTCAATGATTTTATCGAAAAAGAAAGGGACGAGCAAATATCCGGCGAGATTCCCGAGGGATGATCTCCCTTTAAAACTTCGCCAGAAAGCTTAAGCAAAAAACGTTTTCCGCTCGTCCCCACGATCGCTCCTTACGCTTCGATTACGATTCTCCTACAGACCATCTCACGAACTGTGCGATGGAGAGCTCTTGGCCTGACTCTTGACCCTTTTTTGCCACAAACTCGGAAACAGAGAGACTATCGTCTTTGACAAATTTCTGTCTCGTCAAGCAAACGTCATCATAGAAGGCATTCAGTTTTCCTTCGAGAATTTTCTCCATGATGTTTTCCGGCTTACCGGCGAGCTGCTCGCGGGCGATCCCTTTTTCGTGTTCTCTCACCGATTCAGGAACCGATTCGGGGTTGAGATAGTCGGGAGAGGCTGCCGCAGCATGCATCGCCACATCGCGGGCCACGTCCGGAGCGTCGCCGTTCATTTCGACGAGGACGACGATCTTTCCCCCCATATGGGAGTAGACGCCAAAACTTTTGCTGGGCTGCTTTGGGAAGACAGCGAAGCGCTTGATGTGAATATTTTCACCAATTGCCTGAACGAGAGTTCCTTGATATTCTTCGATCGACATTGAAGGATCCTTCGAATAAGGCTGTTTCAAAAACTCGTCGAGGTGAGACGGTTTTGATTGAGCCACCTCTTCTGTGATCACATTCAGGAAGTCGACGAAACGTTCATTATTCGCAACAAAGTCTGTTTCGGAACTGACTTCGACTAAGGCAACAGCATCGCCGGACTCGGCAAACGCAATTTTTCCTTCTTTTGCTTCACGCGACGATTTTTTAACAGCCGTCGCGACACCTGCTTTGCGCAAATAGTTGATGGCTTCTTCCATATCGCCGGATGATTTTTCAAGGGCTTCTTTGCATTTTGTCATGCCAACCCCTGTCCGTTCACGCAATTCTTTGATCATTGTCGGGGTGATCGTCATGATTCTGCCTCCTCTGCAACTGCGACTTCTACTTCATCATTTTTTTCACTTTTTTCTTCCGCTGCAGCGTCTTCGCCGCCCTCTTTTTGTCCCGAGGCGATTTTGAGTTCATTCTTTTTCTCTTTTACTGCTGCGGCAAGCGCATGAACAATCAGTTTCACGCTCTTCAATGCGTCGTCATTGCATGCGATAATGTGATCGATAAGATCGGGATCGCAGTTAGTGTCGACAAGAGCCATCACCGGTATTCCCAGTTTTCTCGCTTCGGCAACGGCAATGTGTTCTTTGTTCGGATCGACGACAACGACAAGTTTGGGCAGCTTCCGCATTGCGCGGACACCTGACAGGTTCTTATCAAGCTTGTCCATCTGCTTGGTTAAAATCGTCATCTCTTTTTTGGTGAGCCCCTCTCCCCCGGTGGCAATTCTTTTTTCATAGCGCTCGAGCTTTTTCACCGACTGGCGAATGGTTGAAAGATTGGTCAACATACCGCCAAGCCAGCGTTCGCATACGTAAAACTCGCCGCAATATTCGGCACATTCGCGAATGACATCTTTGGCCTGTTTTTTTGTTCCGACGAAAAGAATGGAACCGCGATTTGCAGCAACTTCTTGAATCACTTCAATTGCGTTTCTAATCTGCTGCAATGTTTTGGCGAGGTCAATGATGTAGAGACCGTTTCTCGATTCGAAGATGAACCGTTTCATTTTCGGGTTCCAGCGAGAGGTTTGGTGCCCCCAATGAACGCCCGCTTCAAGTAGATCTTTAATTGTTAATTCATTTTTTGATTCTTGACTCAACCTTGTCACCTTTGTTTGACGACGGCATCCAACTCTGAGAGGTGGATTGGGTCTGGTTTATTGATATTTTGAACCTAGTTTGCCTAGATTCTTAAGAGAGAATTATACACGCCCGTCATTTGAATGAAAAGAAAAAAGCGCCTGATCAGAATCGAACTGACACGAGTAGCTTGGAAGGCTACGGTTCTACCATTGAACTACAGGCGCTTAATTGACGCTTTTGAACCACAATCATGAAGTTTTTAGGATTTTTAAGCAAGAAGATTCCATTCTTTATTCGCTGCGACCTCCCTCTTAGCCATGAACCTGGCTCTCATTGTTGCAAAGGACGGCTGGACTTAAATCACCCAGATGTGTAAAATCCATACTTCCTCAATTTGGGGCGTTAGCTCAGTTGGTAGAGCGCAACAATGGCATTGTTGAGGTCAACGGTTCGACTCCGTTACGCTCCAGATTTTATTCCGAAAAATTTGCAGGCGTTTTGATATGTGGTCTGGGCGAGATGCTCGACGGGTATTTGCTGCACGTCGGCGATGAACTGCGCGGTCTCCACCAAATAGGCCGGCTCGTTTCGCTTCCCCCTTCGCGATTGAGGCGCCAGATATGGGGAGTCAGTCTCAATGAGCAATTGCGAAGCGGGGACAATCTTGGCGACTTCTCTTAATTCGTGACTCTGCTTGAACGTGACGATGCCGCTTAGCGAAAGAACCCAGCCGCGCCGGATCACGTTTTCTGCGTCCGCGAGGGTCCCTGTAAAACAGTGCAAGACACCCGGGGCGTGCTTCCCATCGACCACATAAGTCTCATCGAGAATACGGAAAAAATCTTCGAAAGCGTCCCGGCAGTGAATGACAATAGGCAGCCCAGTCTCAAGCGCAAGCTCCAAATATTTACGAAGGAAATGCTGTTGAAGATCTTTTGTCTTTTCATGGTAGTAGTAATCAAGCCCTGTCTCCCCTATTGCGACCAAATCGCCGCTTCGCGCATGCTCGGCCATAAGAGGAAAGAGTCGTTCGCCGTCTTGGGCCACATCGTGAGGGGTCGTCGAGGCGACATTGAAGATCCAATCGTATTTTTTCCGAAGATCGAGACCTCGCTTCAGCGTGAGGTCGCACGTACAGATATTCACAATTTGATCGACGCCCGATTTCTGCGCACGCTCGAGAACCTCTTCCACTTCTGGAAAAATCGAATCGCTTGTCAAATGGGCGTGTGAATCGAACAATCGGCTCATGATTTGATGTGTTCAAGATACCCAAGAACAATGTCCGGTGTCAAGGTTTGCGGAAGCACTTCCACCTCGCCATCCGGATGGTAGAGGAGGTAAAGAGGCACTCCGCTTCTGCCGTATTCACTCAATGCTTTTGTGATCGCAGGGTCGTTTTTTGTCCAATCGGCAAGCATTTTGACGACGCCGAGATCGGCCATTTTTTGGCTAACAGAGTCCGTTTCCAATACAAGATGATTCGCCTGGCAAATCAAACACCACTTGGCTGTAAAATCGATGAAAACGGGCTTTTCTTCTTCCTGAAGCTCTTTTAACCGATTTGGAGAGAAAGGAGTCCACTTGTGAATATGATCGCCTGAAACGCCGCCCTCTGCCATGGCAACCAGTTCAGTTTGAGGGGGCGAAAGACTTGGCGCTTGGATAATGAAATAAAATCCATAGAGACCGATCAATACGGTGAACACAGTAGCGCCCAATCGTATCGGCCGTTTCACTAAAGGCGTCGCCCATTTTCCCCAAATCCAACACGCAAACGTGAGAATAAAGAGTCCTCCTATCAAACCGCTGAGCGCTTCGACGCTGGTCTGATAAGCAAAAATCGTGACGAGCCAAAGAGCGGTTGCCACCATGAAAAAACCGAGAACCTCTTTAAAAACAATCATCCAATTTCCCGGCTTTGGCAAAAACTTGATCAAAGGCGGGAAGGCAGAAATAATCAGATAAGGAGAGGCCATTCCGAGCGCAAGCGATGTGAAGATCATGAGCGCGTAGGGAGCTGAAAGAGTCAAAGCAAAACCGACAGCAGGCCCAAGAAACGGTCCTGTGCAAGGCGTCGCAACAGCTGTAGCCAAAACACCGCTGAAAAAGGCAGCTGTTCCTCCTCCTGCGCTTTTGGATGCGTCGCTTTGCTTCTGCCCCGCCCAAGCAGAGAACATCGTCCCCACTTCAAACATGCCAAACAGACTCAACCCGAAAACGTAAATGAGAGCCGCCAGAAGAGCGACAAAAAGCGGATCCTGCAATTGAAATCCCCAACCGACCACTTCACCGTAGGCACGAAGGGCGATCAAGACTCCGGCAAGCGCCCAAAAAGAGACTAAGACACCCAGAGTGAACATCAAGCCATGCGTCGCAATTTTCCACCTGTCTTCGCCTGCCATCTTGACGAAGCTGAATATTTTAAGAGAGATGACCGGAAGGACGCAGGGCATCAGATTCAGAATCATCCCTCCAAGAAAAGCGAGTGCAACCGCACCGAGAAGCCCTCCTTGAAAGGCGTGGCGTTCGCTTATGCCGGTTGTCAGAGGGGTGTCGGCCATAGCGATGTCGTCAGAGATTTTTTGAACGGGATGATCGACATGCACAGCATCGATGACAGTGTCGCCATCGTGAAGAACAAGCACCCCCTTTAGCATCGCGAGATCTTGATCTTCAGCTTGCAAAGTCACAGAGCAGCGGCCGCTCTTCGGCGTCACGGCAGCGCAGCTTCTCTCATCAATGACCCCTGCTTCCTCAGGATAAAAATAGGCGTGGGTGATGCGGCCGAGGTGCGGTAAGTCGAGATGAAACACCTCTCCGTCGCTTGTCACAGCAAGCGACTCTCTTATTGTCGGACTCTTTGCGCGCGCTGTTTTGAAAAGAGAGAGAGCCGATCGATTTTTCTCAGGCGGGCTATTTTTCATCGGTACTGTTAAGCTGAGAGTTTCGCCTCCTGGCAGACAAGCCGAGTCGGAACAGACGAGCCAGTTGACATCAGCTCGGAGCTCCACTTCGGTTTCCGCCGATTCGGCCGAAGGTGTGATTTCCGTCAAAAGAGTCAGACAGTCGTGGTAGCCATAACTGACGCCTTCATGCTGCTCAAGCCTTTCGGGCAGCGGCCAAGAGGGCTCTTCAGCGCTGTACCCTTCCGGCAGGGTCCACTCGATAGAAGGGGGAAAGCCGTTCATTCCCGGATTTTTCCAGTAGGCGTGCCATCCTTTGTCAATATCAAGAATGACGGCGACCCAAAATGGCTGTCCCGGCTGCACGGACGCATCCTCTGCCACAATTTTTGCTTTAACGGGTTGGGGGAAAGCATCTGCCTGGATCTTGGACACGCATCCAAAGCTCAGCGCGATCAATAGAATAGATAAGATTCGGTGCAAAAAAACCCCCTTGATTATTTCGCTTCGTTAAGAAGGAATAAATTAACACATCTTTAATAAAATTTCAATCTTATACGGTGAGCGCAGACTGAGAGGCAGAAGAAGTTAAGTTAAATTTTTGTTATGACGAAAAAAAGCCTTGTTTGACAAATACAAAATCATCGGCAAAAATCTTCGGTATGATCCGACATGCAGACTCAATCACGTCCTTCTCTCCATTGCCGCTCACCTTTTCTCCCGTTTCATGTTTACAAACCGGTTTCAGATTGATGACAAAAAAAAACACTCAGGGATAATTTATGACTCTCCTTGCCGCTTCTCCCTTCCTTGACTCCTTCATCCAAGCCGACTTTCTTGGCAAAGGGATCTACATCAGTCTTTTGGCTTTGTCCATCCTTTGCTGGGTGATTTTGATACAAAAGGCTTTGCTCACGAGAACGTTAAAACAAAGAGACGCGCAATTTTACCAATCCTTCCAAAAGCAGAAAAAAAATCCTTTAAGTCTCGAAGTCTCAAAAGAAAGTGAAAGCTCACTGCAAGAGCTTTACGTCAATTTAAAAAAACAAACGCTGGAACTGCTCAATAAAAATCGCCATTTCACAAAAGACACAAAGGCGCCGGCTACTCTCTCCCAAGCCGATATCGACTTTATCGACACTCACACAGCCGCCCGGATCAATTTCGAGGTGCATAAACTGGAAAACAACCTTTGGATTTTATCGACGATCACAACCCTGGCCCCTTTTATCGGGCTCCTTGGAACCGTCTGGGGCATTTTGGTGACCTTCTCCGACTTTCAAGGAGGGATGCAGAATCAAATGGTTCTCGGCGGCCTCTCTCTGGCCCTCACAACAACTGTCTGGGGCTTGATCATTGCGATACCCGCTCTTGTCGGCTCGAACTACTTCAAACACGCCATCGCGGAGGCGGAGGCGGATATGGAGGCGTTTACAAGCGAAGTGATGGCGTCGCTTGAACTTCAATATCGACAAGTGGATATTCATCGCCCATGAGCCGTAGGCGCCAAAAAAAAAGAGCGGCAGAAGAACCGACGATTAATATGACCCCGTTAATCGATGTTGTCTTTGTGATCCTCATCGTCTTTATCGTCATCGCACCTCTGCTTGAGGTGGACCGCATTGAACTCGCGGGCAGCGATGAGACCCGAACCGAATCTGAAATCAAACAAAGCCCCGTCACGATCCACGTCTACGCTGACAACTCACTAAAGCTCAACGAACGCCCTGTTCTTCTTCCAAAACTTAAAACTCTCTTGTCGTCTGCAAAAAAGTCGCACCCCGGTGTGCGGCCTCAGGTCTTTCACGATAAAAGAGCCGCTTTCGGGACGTATCAATCGGTCAAAACCGCAGTGGAAGCGGCAGGGTTTGAAGAAATGGATATTGTGCTTTTACCGGGCTCCTCATGAACGGTTCGTTTCGTGTCATTTTCGCACTCGTCGTGTTCGTGCACGGGGTTTTTCTCGCCGCCTTGGCCTGGCAGCCGCCATGGGAAAGCCTTCCCGTTTCAAAGAAAAAAGTATCTGTTCACACAATCGAGCTATCCCCCCCACAAAAAACAGTGATCGCCGCCGCGCCGTCTACACAACCACAATCTAAACCTAAGCCGAAGCCGAAGCCGAAACAACAAAAAAAGAAAGAGGGGCGCTTTAGCGATGAGCAAAAGAAGTCGCTTGAAAAAGCGAAACAGGCCCTGTCTCAAGTCAACGCGCCCTCATCGCTTAACAATGTCGCGATCTCCAGACTTCAAACAACTGAAAGCGACAGCACCTACTCAGACAGCCTCGCCCGCGCGCTCAAATCTATGCTGACGCTTCCCGAATACGGGGAGGTGGCGCTTTCGGTCACACTTGACCGGCAAGGAAACGTTGTCAATCTGCAGGTGACGAAAGCGGAAAGCCATCTGAATCAACAGTCGATAGAAAAAGCTCTAAGACATGCGCAATTCTCCTCCTTTGGCAGCAATTTCTCTGGCGAATCGGAGCACACTTTTGCTATCGTACTGAAAAACGACTATTAAAATGAGTGCACCATGAAAGATTTTTTGTTCGTTCTGTTGACACTTCCGCTTCTTATTTTTTGCGAAGAGCCGATGGAAGTGCGGCTCGCAACTGAAGTCCCCCTCGTCCCCGTCTATATGAGCCGTGTGAAAGGGGATGGAAAAGAGCTGAATATTCCCTATTATCAAGAGCTCGATAAAATCCTGCGCTTTGATCTCAATCACAATGGATCGACCTTCACCCTCGCAGTGACAAAAGAGAGGGAAAACTTTCACTTTAAATCATGGAAAAGAGACGATGTTTATTTTGTCATAGAGGCGACAATCGATGGCAAAACGTTGGAAACAAAAATCTACGATTTAGAGGGAATGACCGAGTACCGCATCGGCGGAATCAAGCTCGAGGGGACGCTGTCTAAAGACCGCACGTTGATCCACGAACTCGCAGACAAACTGCATGAAGAGCTGTTCGGCGTCAAAGGAATTGCCGCCACAAAAATCATTTTCACAGATAAAAAAGGGGAATGGGGCGAAATTTGGGGCGTCGACTATGACGGGGGCAACTTGACGCAGCTGACAAGCCAGGGATCCCTTTCTGTCACTCCGTCGTTCATAGCTCCCAGCCCCGGCATGAGGTCGAAAGACTTCCTGTACGTGTGCTATAAAACAGGTCAGCCCAAAATTTTTAAAACTGCTATCGGCCGCGGCAACGGCCAGCGGGTCACGACTCTTCGGGGCAACCAGCTGATGCCCGAGCTCAGCCGGGAGCGGGATCAGCTTGTTTTCATCAGCGACGCAGCAGGAAACCCCGATGTCTTTCTTTCCCGGTTCGACCCTCTCAGAGGACCCATGGGGAAGCCAAGACAAATCTACGCCGTTCCTTTCGCCACGCAAGGGAGCCCGGTCTTCAGCCCCGACGGCAAAGAGATTGCTTTTGTCTCAAACAAAGACGGCCGCCCCCGTATTTACACGATGCCAATCCCCGCTGAGGGGCAGAAGCTCAATGAGATTAAGCCCAAACTTCTGATCAAACAAAACCGAAGCTGTACTGCGCCAAGCTGGTCGCCCGACGGGACAAAAATCGCCTACACATCCAAAGCGGAAGGGGTGAGGCAAATCTGGGTGATCGATCTCACAAACGGCATCGACAAACAAGTGACGTTCGGTCCGGGCAATAAAGAAAACCCGACATGGGCTCCGAACAGCCTTCATCTCGCCTACAACGATCCAAACAACCTCTACATGTTAAATTTGCATCAATTAAAGCCTGTCAAGATCACGACAGGATCGTCGGAAAAGAAGTTTCCAAGCTGGGAAAAGAGGTGAAATTCACTTTCGAGAATTCCCCATCGTATGCTAGACTCAGGCGGTAAACGTACGATCATTTTCCAGGGGAGATTATGAAAACACTTCACTCGCTATTACTTCTATCACTTTGCCTCCTCGCAGGATGCGGAGGCCGCTCATCTCAAGAAGTTTGGGATGACACCAACACCTGTAGCCGCTACATGGGACAAGGGATCCGCTGTCTTGGAGGAAAACATGGCGACTCCAGACAAGTGCGCTGCCGCGAAGATTTTTGCAGGCCCCAACTTTGCACCCAAGAAGATGATTTTATCCCCCTTCAAGATGAGCACGGGGACGATCTGATCTGCATGGAAGCGATCCAGCAGTCAAGGATCTCGCCCGGTGACGTCGGCAGCTCCATACCGGGAATCGAAAGCTTCCGCAATCCCGACAACGACACCATGCTCTCGGCCGTTTTTGAACACATTCAATTTCCCTACGACAGTGAAAAGATTCAGGGGCAAGACAATTTGAGAAAAATCCAAACGATCGCTGACTACTTGAAGCGCAATCCGAACACTTACGTCTTTATCGAAGGTCATTGCGATGAGCGAGGCCCTCAGGCGTACAACCTGGCACTTGGAACACGACGCGCAAACAGCGTCCGGCAAATCTTGGTGGCCGAAGGGGTCGATTCCCAAAGACTCTTTACGGTCTCTTATGGAAAAGAGCGCCCCCTCGTTTTCGGACATGACAATGAGGCTTGGGCCATAAACAGACGGGCGCAGTTTAAGATTTACGAGCGTTGAGATGAGACGTTTTCTTATCGTACTGATGAGTCTCGCCCCGATCACGAGTCTGATTGGGGGGCCTCCCTACGGAGATCCCCTCACCGCTTTTCGGAACGACTTGCACTCTCTCGAGGTTGACTTTCAGCAAATGAAAGAGCGCCTTGCCAATCAGGATGCCGCGATCGAGTCGCTTCAAGATGACATCTCCTCCTGCAAGAATAAGGAAAATAGAGAGGCGATGATGCAGATGGAAGCGCTTGACACCGAACTCCAAACCATCAAAACGTATCTCAACCAGCTCGCTGACGAAATTGAGACCAATCGAAAAAAAAACCTTGAGCTGGGGACTCAATTATCGACGATTCAAGGGGCCCTAGGTCATGTGATGGAGGCGCTCGGAATCGACACTCCTTCAAGCGGCACGTACGTTGTCAAACCGGGCGATTCACTCGGAGGAATTGCGCAAAAAAATAAGACGACCATCGGGGCCTTGAAGAAAGCCAATCCTCAGCTGAAAGGGGACAAGATCATCGTCGGCCAAAAGCTTAACCTTCCCTAACTTATGGCTTCGAACAAAGATCCCATCGGCATTTTCGATTCAGGACTTGGCGGCCTCACAGTCATGAAAGAGATCGCCGCACTCCTCCCGGAAGAAGAGTTGATCTATTTTGGGGACACCGCCCGCGTTCCCTACGGCAATAAAAGCGCCGAAACCGTCAGGCGCTATGCCCATGAGATCGCCGACTCCCTCCTTGCCCAAAACATTAAGCTCCTCGTCGTCGCCTGCAACACAGCCTCCGCCCATGCGCTCCCCTCGCTGGCTGAAGTTCTACCTATCCCGGTGATTGGGGTGATCGAACCGGGGGTGAAAGCCGCAGCCAAAGCCACAGAAGCGCAAAAAGTGGCCGTCTTGGCCACCCGCTCAACCATTCAGTCAAACGCTTATGAAACGTCGCTCTGCATCAAGAATCCTCATCTAGAGGTGACATCGATTCCCTGCCCTCTTTTTGTTCCGCTTGTCGAGGAAAATTATTTTGATTCGCCGGCGGCTGAATGGATCGTCAAAGAGACGCTCGCCCCAGCGATAAAAAAAGGGTGCGACACGCTCCTTCTCGGCTGCACCCACTACCCCTTAATGAAACACATCATTGAAAAGGCGGTCCCGGGCGCCTGTATCATTGACTCTGCCACAACATGCGCAGCAGACGTACAAAACAGGCTCACATCGCTCTCTCTTTTAAACAAAAAAAGATCATCGGACAATCATTTTTATGTTTCCGATGATCCCGTCAGATTCGAAGAAATGGGAAGCCTGTTTTACGGCAGCCCTATCGCACCTAAAAAACAGCCTTTATACATGTATAGATCGTCACTTTTTCAATAGGCAGCTGACTGCTTGGAGCTACGGACTGAAAGAAGTAATTCGTCATAATATTCAATATCCAAAAACAGGACACGAAATCGGCTATATCACCGGATTGAAAAGCCTTTAATCCCTGCAGGCATGACAGAAGAGTCACCTGAGCAATTAAATCTTTTATCGACTGACTCATGACGCCCTATATGACGACAATTATCTTTGCCGGTGAACGACAATTATCTTTGCCGATGAAAT
>CAZVSU010000009.1:0-43961 GCA_964629645.1 uncultured bacterium
TAGAAAACTTGAGGTCAAATTTCAATTTCAATCTTCAACCCCGTGACCGTTTACTCTCCGCGCGCGTCTCAGCTTATGCTCAAGAAGCGTTTGCCATTCTCAAATTGAGCGCGCTGTATTTTGTGAAACAAACGTGGTTCGACCCGAAAAAAGATGATGTCGTAGAAGGCGAAACTCCCGTGTTATTTGTCCACGGCTATCTCCACAACAGCTCGGGGTGGAACCATCACAAACAGCAGTTCAGGAAGGCGGGACGCCATAACCTCTTCACCGTTGATCTCGGAGCTCTCCCCGCGAAATCGATCGCAGATTATGCCGAAGTGCTGAGCAAGCGAGTCAAACACGTCAAAAAAGTGACAGGGCGAAGCGACCTTATACTGATCGGCCATTCGATGGGGGGAGTCGTGAGCGCTCACTATGCCGTTAATCAAGCTTTTCGAGACAAGACAACAGTGACTCATGTGATCACGCTGCATTCCCCCCTGCAGGGGACGAAAACACACTAGTACACCTTATAAAAAGTTTTTGATCAAATTCGGCATTATAAGCGCCGCGATGAGCTGATCTTAATCGGCTCTATATTGTTAATATTGAGCCGATTAAGATCGGCTCATCCCGGCGGCTTAGAATTCGAATTTGTAGAAAAACTTTTTATAAGGTGTACTAGCTGGGAGCTGGTCCATGTGTCCGCAACATGCCATATCAGTCCCCGTACATGATGACGTTAAGCGACAAGATCAAGAAAACCGCTGACATTAACTTTATGCACGTCGCATCGAAAGCCGATCTTCTTGTAAAGCCTTACACATCAGCTTTAAATGGCGCCTCTTCTGCCGGGGCTAGAAACATTCTCGAGCCGCACCTCGGCCACAATGCCATTTTGTTTTCGAATCGAATCATCAATAAAGAAATCGATTTTCTAGGGGACGTCCCCTAGGGTTGAAGAGAAAATAAATAGGCCGACCACTCTCCTTCAGAGAACGCGTCCTCTAGACTCCATCCCCAGGAATCTGCAAGCTTGAGGTAGCGCGCCTCATCACGCGTCAGAATGCCCGATGTCAACACCTTGGCTCGGATCGCATGCAGCTGAGGGAGGGCCGGCCAGGCGTGAATCTGTTCCGATTCAATCATATTCATCAAAACAACGGGATGATCGGGGGCAAAGAGCATCTCGTCCGGAAGGGAAAAGGTCACCTCGTGCATCTGGTTGAGACTGCGATTGTCCAGGCAGTGCTGAAGCGCGTCGGCGCTGATGTCGACCCCATGCACGGGGCGGGCGCCGAGGGCAAAGGCGCATAAACTGAGAACGCCGCTGCCGCATCCGATGTCGATGACGGCGCGCCCTTTCACAATTTCGGGCATTGCCGCGAGCATAAGGCGCGTCGTGGGGTGGGAGAGATCGCCAAAACCGGGTCCCGGCTTCAGCAGCACATCTCCGTAGCCCGTAATGGGGACTTTGAGAACGCCCCTTTCAAAACCGGGAGCATGGGTCTGCCATTGAGCCTCCCAATCAATGTTTGGCGCCGGCTGCTCCTCCCAAAGGTAAGGGAAGTCATCGGTCAGAAAATGGTCGGCGCAAAACAGGTAGATCGATCCATCCCCATTTGCCGTCTGTTCGCTAAACATCGGCACAAGCCCCCGCCCTTCCAGGTCCTTCCACGTGTCGTCAACCGTGTCCCGAACCGTCACTTTGATATATTTTTCAGTCATGCTCAATCCCGCTTCCAAAATTCAGGGACTAAGACGACAAGCACGGTAAAAAATTCAAGACGCCCCAGCATCATCCAAAGAGAGGTCAGCACACAGCCGAAATTGGACAAAAAAGCAAAAGAATCGGTCGGTCCCGCTTCGCGAAAGCCCATACCTGAATTATTGATGGTGCTTGTGATGACAGTCACTGCGGTTTCCGGGTCGTTGCCGTCGAGAGTGAGAAGGAATGTCCCGAGCACTGCCATAAAAATTTCTGTGAGGAAGAAGCAAAGAACTGTGATGGCCGCCCCCGTATCGACTGTGCGGCTGCCTATCCGAAGGCTGCGGACGGTTTCAGGACGGAAAATGAGTTCGATTTTATCTTTGCAGATCCGAAACAACATGATATGGCGAATCATTTTCATTCCACCGGCTGTCGATCCTGCCATGCCGCCGAGATAGATCAAAATAAGCATCAGCATCTGCAAGGGGTAGGGCCACTTGTCGTAATTCGCGACAGCAAATCCACTAGAGGTTTGCGCTGAGATGACCTGAAAAAAGCCTGTTCTTAAGGCTTGCGTGACCGAGTAGACGCCCGATTCTCCTGAGGTTGTCAGATAATCGACAGTCCCCACAAGATTGGCCGAGACAAAAAGCGCCGAGAGCGTGATCACAACAAGATAAACGATCAGTTCCACGTCATAAAATCGGAAAAATTTGCCTTTAAGACCAAAATAATAGAGCGAAAAATTGATGCTTCCTATCATCATAAACAACATGACAACATACTCTGTCGCGGCATTGTCGTAGGCGCCTATGCTGCCATTGACAACGGTAAAGCCTCCTGTCGAGATCGTCGAAAGGGTGATGCAAACTGAATCGAAAAGGGGCAAGTCCCGGTTGGTGTAGGAAAGAAGCGCGATCTGAACAAGCGACAGGCCGACATAAATTTTCCAAAGAACGATCGCTGTTTCCTTGATCCTCGGAGTCAACGACTCTTTGATCGGTCCCGGCATTTCCGAATGAAACAACAAGCGCCCCCCGACGCCAAGAGCCGGGAGAATCGCCACGAACAACACGATGATTCCCAGCCCTCCCAGCCATTGCAGAAAACTCCGCCAAAAAAGGATCGCTTTGCTGACAGCTTCTATCCCCTCCTTGATGATGGCGCCGTCGCTGCCTCGGACCGGTTCGACCGTTCCGTACCAGATGTAATCGGTCACCAGTTCGTAGCGGACTTTTCTGATATAGGGGATCTCTTCGCCCTCGGCGTTGAACCGTTTGGGGGTAAGAAGAGATGCGCCCGTCGTCGTGATTCCGGATGTTGTCTCGAAGTAGGCCTGCACCGGATTCGAAAGAGTTCCGCTAAATAAAAAAGGGAGGGCGGCGAAAGCGGGAGCGAGCAGCCAAATCATCACGACAGCCGCGAGACCTTCTCTACGAAACATCCGCCCCGATGATTTCGAACCGATCCAAGAGAAAAAAGCAGCGGCGAGACAGCAAACTGCGATGGAGAGGGCGAAGGCCAGTGTGCTGTGGGGCTGAGGGTGATCGGCAGGGTCGCCGATAAACTCATAAAACAAGGCGAGCAGCAGCGGGGCGCACATCACGAGAGCAAAGCCCCAAAGAAACGTACCGACGATTTTGCTAATATCACGGATCATAGGCTCTAGAATATTTTCTGCAGTTCGTTTCGGTTTTTTGAATCACTGATCAAAATAACGGTATCCCCTGGCGAGATGATGCGATTTCCGTTTGCGATCATCACGCGGCCGCGGTTTTGTATGACAGCAATCAAAAAGTTTTTGGGAAGCAAAGGCCCGAGCTCTGATAGAGGGATGCCTGTAATACTCGATTTATCGGAAACGCTGATTTCAAAAACTTCTGCTTTTTCGTCATAAAGGGAGACAAGAGATGTCAAAGTTCCCGACAGTGCTGTCGCCAAAATCCGATTCCCCGCGATAATGCGGGGCGATGATGTGAACCCGAGCCCGAGCCGACTGGCAATCGGGCCGTAGTTGGCATTGGAAATTTGCACGATCACATTGTCGCAACCCGCTTCCTTGGCCAATAAACCGGACATCATATTAAGCTCATCGCTTCTTGTGCTGACGACATAAGCATCGGTTTGACTCACCTTTTCCGAAAGAAGGAGATCGAGGTTTGTCCCGTCTTCGTTGATAATTGTTGTTCGAGTGAGAACGTCTGCAAGCTGCTGGCATTTTTTGCGGTCTTTTTCGATCAGCCGAATCGAAACATCAAGCCCTTCAAGCATTTTGATCAGATTGACTGCAGTGCGCGATCCACCCATGACCATCACTGACTTCACTGTTTTTTGCGAGACTCCAAAATAGCTGTGGACTTCGCCGATGACTTCTGTCTCCCCGACAAGGGTCAGTTCATCGCCGGGCAAGACACAATCTTGGCCATGGGGAAAAATGATGTCGGCCTTTTCCTTTTCAAGATAATCATGTTCGGAAGAATGCCGCCTGCGGATCACGCCGACCATCATCCCCTTGGGCAGCTCGAGTTCGGATAGGGGGATGTCTGCTTTTCTCCAGGTTGAGGGAATCATAATGGTTCTCAGCTGCACAGCTCCGTGCGCAAAGGTTTCGACACGAAGTGCTTCGGGAGTGAGCATATTCTTATAGATCTCATTGGCGACAAGAAGCTCCGGGCAAATAAAGTCGTCCACATTAAAAAGGCGGCCAAAATCAAGCCGCGTGCGATTCAAATAACGATTATCCCTCACTCTTGCAATCGTGCGCGGGTATCCAAGGTTTTTTGCTGTCGTGCAGCAGACAAGGTTGGTCGCATCTTCATCTGTCAGCGCCACGAGAAGTTCGGGAGACATTTCAATCAAGTCGTCGAGGAGCTGCCAATCGGCGCCCGAACCTTCGCGAACAGCAACGTCGGTATCCCATGCGGCCTGCTCTAATTTAGCCGGAACGGGATCAATCAACTGAACGTTGTGTCCTTCACGCGATAAAAGCCCTGCGATGTGCCGCCCGGTCTGTCCTGCTCCGATGATCACCACATTCATGGATCAAATTCCTTTTTTTTCCATTGTATACGCTCAAGAATGGAAGCAACAAGTAAAATTTTTATTCCCTACAAATTAATGTCAGATTCAACTATCATACTGAATTATTCTAATAGTAATAGAGATTTTGTAGGATGGTAAGATTTGTTTGTGTTTTTTTTACTCTAATTTCCATCTCCCTTTTTTCGTCTGAACCAGTTCACCTTTCGCAACATTCTGTCGACGTTCGCAATGGACATTTTACTGAATCCAATACCGATATTTATATCCCCGGCCCCCGCCCCCTTTTTCTCACTAGGACATACAGCGGGCCGGGCAGCACGTGGCAATGGCAGATCGAAGATGCCGCGACTTCGGTTCATGAGGCCATGGAGCTGATTCAAAACCATGAGCGGGAGGGCGCTCCTCCATCAGTCCGCGTCGTCAGCCGCTCCACTCAAGACCTCTTCAGCGAAGCAGCTCTCGAGTGGGAAAGAAACCGTTTTTGGCTTCGGATTCACGACGGGCAGATTTGGGAGTTCGTTCAAGAAGGACTCTTTCTGAAAGAGGTTCTCTCAAACGAAGGCAGTATGACCTGCTACGAATACGACCAAGGGCAAATTGTCAAAAGGATAAGTCCCGACGGGACGATTTTGATCAATCAGCTATTTCCAAAAGAGTCTGAAAATGCCGGCAAAGTGTACAGGCAATTTATCCAGTCGTCGAAAGATGATGAGCCCCACTTGGTCGCCGAATATGAATACAAAACGTCTGAAACTCTCGTCATTGGCGGCAATGGCGGCCGGACCCTATACCGTTTCGACGGAAGCCTGATCACCGAAATTTCTTTTGAAGACAGAAAAGAGCTCTACCGCTGGCTCGAGACAAAGCCCCTGCTTGTCGAGAAAAAAATAATGGATAATCAAGGCTGCCTCGTCAAAAAGGTCGAGTACGGCTACGACTACCTCGGAAGGCGGATTCGCGAAACTCTGACCGGAAACCTCACCGGCTCGGGAGAAGACTCCTACAGCTACTACCGACTTTTCAACAGCGAGGGACAAATCGCGCAATTTCGAGAAGACAACGGCAACAAAACAACCCTCGAATACGATCCTGTCGGCCGTTATGTGACAAGCATGACCTCTGAGGCCCTGACTGTCACAATCGACTACGACAACAGGGGTGTGCCGACAGCAAAAGTGATCAGAGACCGGAAAAAAGGACTCATTCACGAAAAAATCATCACGCCCAGCGAAGCTGCTGAATCTGCCGGCCTCCCCATGATCGTCGAAGAGTTTGCGACCACTCAAGACGGAGAGACAATCCTCCACAAAACGACGCTCAATATTTATGGGAAACGAGGCCAAATCGTTGAAATGACCGTCATCGATCATCTGAAAAACGACACCTGCGTCGTCAGGAAAGAATACGACGCTCTCGGCCGCGAAATCTCTTCAGAAAAAACAGACGCTGGTCTGCAGAGCGTCGCCTACACTCCCTTCGAAAAGGTACAGACTGAGATGTCAAAAGAGGGATGGCCTGTGACAAAATCACATACGTTTAATCCTTTGGGACAGTTGACCCGCTTCAAAGATGCGCTTGGATATGAAACCGAGTGCATCTACGATCGGCAAGGGCGCTTGTCCCACATCATCTCCCCTCCTGTTTTGAACGAAAATGAAGACGAATACAGACCCATTACGCAATTTGAGTATGATGCGCTCAATCACATGGTCAAAAGAATTGATCCCGATCAAAAAGTCACTCGCTACGAATATACGGCGAGGGGGCAAGTGTGCCGCGTGATCTATCCCGACGGCTCGGAAGACCGCACCCTCTACAATCCCGACGGATCATTTGCTTCTTTTTCCGGAGGCGAGCAAAGCGACACGCTTCCTTTGCCCGCACCACAAATTCCGGGCGGGTCCGATCTTGCTGAAACAACTGTTGATTATCAATACATAGACGAAAGGGGGCGCCGTGTCTTGTTGACCTCAACCCGCTATGAAGACGGAACTACCGCCAATACGACATACGACGCACTGGGCAGAGTAGAGTCGATCACTCTCATTAACCCTGAAGGAGACGTCGCGTCGCGTAGGCAGTACCGCTACAACGAGGGGGGACAGCTTGCTTTGGAGCGGGAGACCTCTTCGGAGCAGAAAGAAGTGCGCTGGATTTACGACGAGGCGGGGCGCATTCTCAAAAGAGTCGAGTCGTCCCTTACCAATGAAACCGAGGTCAAAATCACCTATTACGACAGCAGGCAAAGAATTAAACTGATCACTGATTCGGAAGGAGCTGAAGTGCATTTTGAGTACAACGATTCCGGCCGCATCAGCCGGGTCTATTCTCCCGACGGATCTTTTCATTACGAATATCACTACGACGCTCAGGACCATATTGTCCGAATCATCGACAGCCTGCCGGACAGTCAGCCAAAAGAAGAGTCTTCCCCTTTTTCAGTCCGCTCTCTGTTGACTAGTCTTCACCGCGCGGCCTCCTTCATCAACCGACGAATCGACGGCGAAATCGACCATTTCTTGGAAGACACAGAGCTCATCAGCAAGTTGACGGGCATTGCCGATCAAATCGGGGTCGATCTTCTCGGTGAAGAAGACATGCGGTTTTTAGGCTTTCACCCTTGTGAATCGGCAACAGGTATTTTCGGCCACGGATTCGAGCCAAAAAAATACCGCGTCACCTTTGTCAACGGGATTTTAACCACAATGGAACACCTGGAAAATCACATGACGCTCATCTCCGAATCCCACGGTGGCTGCAACATTCATTACTGCTATGTCGGCACGGGAGGATGGACAAATGATTTGATACGGGCTGTTTTCTCCAAAGGAGGCGTCGTCAACGCCGAAGCAGAAGAGCTGGCCAGCATTTGGAGAAGGCAAATCGAAGATCTGGGCGGTGTTGGTTCGGGTGGGATTATCTTTCACTATGCCCATAGCCTCGGAGGGACAACAACGAATCTGGCCAAAAATCTGATGACCCCCGAAGAGCTTAAAATGATCCGCGTGATCACAATGGGCTCTCCTACTCTGATCCGCGATGACCGCTTCCACAGCGTCACCAACATCATTAGCTGCCGTGACTACATTTCTTTCTTCGATCCCATCGGTTTTATTTCCGCCATCGTTTTCGAAGGGACCAACAGCGTTATTGTCGGAACCGACCGCGACGACCTTCCTTACTTCGATCATCCCTTCTACGGATACTGGACGCACCTGAAAAATCATTTTTGGGAAGAACTCGAAGAGTTTATGAAAGAACTTCAATAAAACATGCAGTTGGCTTATGATGACGCTTAATCTTTCAATTGGCAGATCAACATGTTGACCATTTCCAAACTTTTCGGGAGATCTCCTTTAGCTCCCCTCCTTTCCCATATGGAGCTCGTATCGGCATGCGTCCACAAAGTTTCGGACCTGTTTGATGCTCTGAAAAACGAGGACGAAAAAAAACTCAATGAGACAGCGCTTGAAATTTCAAAACTCGAGCACAAAGCCGACCTGACAAAAAATGACATCAGAAATCACCTTCCGAAGACACTCCTCCTCTCGCTTGTCGACAGAACAAGAATCCTAGAGATTTTGTCCATACAAGACGGCATCGCCGATGCCGCTGAAGACATCGCTAAAATCATCACGCTCAGATCGGTCAAGATGCCCCCAAAGCTGAACGCTCATTTCGAGTCTTTCCTCAAGAAAAACATCGAAGCTTTCGAGGTGTGCCACGACGTCATCAGAGAGCTTCACGATCTTGTCGAGTCCGCTTTCGGCGGAATTGAAGCAGAAAAGGTGCGTCAAATGGTCCATGACATCGCCAAAAAAGAGCACGAAGCCGACATTTTACAACATGAATTGCTCAAAGCGCTGCTCGCATCCGAAAACGAACTTTCCTACAGCGAATTTTTTGTCTGGCAAAGTACGCTGACTTTGGTGGCTAAAATCTCCGATCTATCGGAAAAGCTGGCCAACCGCATGAGAATGACACTCGATATCAAGTAAGAGAAGAGGTGTCGATGACCACTTTCACACTTGTGCTGCTCGCCATCACCCTTGTTGCAGGTCTCTACATGACCTGGAGCATCGGTGCCAACGATGTGGCCAACGCAATCGGCACATCAGTCGGTTCGGGCGCTTTGACCCTCAGGCAAGCTGTCGTCATTGCCGCGATCCTCGAGTTTTGCGGGGCGTTCTTTTTCGGCTCCCACGTCACCACAACGATCGAAGAGAAGGTGATCAATCCCGCCTTTTTCATGGGCGATCCGCTCATCTTAGTCTACGGGATGCTTTCGGTTCTGCTTGCAGCCGGCACCTGGCTGTTTCTCGCCTCCTACTTCGGCCTCCCTGTTTCAACGACCCACTCAATCGTCGGCGCCATGGTAGGATTCGGCGTCGCTGTTGGAGGGATCCAGTCGGTCTATTGGTCGAATGTCGCTTTTATCGCGACCAGCTGGATCGCCTCCCCTTTGATTGGGGGGATGCTTTCCTACCTTTTCTTTTACTTTTTGAGAACCAAAATCTTTTTTGCGTCAAACCCCATCAAAGCCACCCAAATTTACACCCCTTACATCCTTTTTACTTTCGTCTTCGTCTTTTCCATCGTTTTTTTCTACCAAGATCTCGATGCCTTTGACTATAACCCGACGTTCCTAAAAAGCTTGACCGGTGCGACGGTCGTGGCGCTCATCGGTTTTTTGATCGCCCGCTACTGGCTGAGCGATCTGACCAAGTATCAAACGGAAGCTGCCGCGACGGTGTCTCACCCCGACATGGCCAGTGAAGTCTCTAAAGCGAAGCGGTATCTCACAAGACTCAAACGCTACTCGCGAGGTCCGCTGCAAGACAAGCTTAATGACATCATCGACCGCTTCGACAGTGTCTCGGGGGAGTTTGCCAAAAAAGCCAGCGACGAACTCCATGTTCCCGATTTCGTCGTCATTGAAAAGGTCTTTGCCCGCCTACAGATTTTAAGTGCCTGCATGATGGCTTTCTCCCACGGCGCAAACGATGTCGCCAATGCGATCGGTCCCCTTTCTGTCGCAACCAATGTCTTGCTCAATGGCTCTTTAGCGCCCGATTCAATCGTCTCTGTCTGGCTTTTGGCTCTTGGCGGCCTGGGCATCGTCCTCGGCCTTGCCACATGGGGATGGCGCGTTGTCGATACCATCGGCCGTAAGATCACCGAGCTGACCCCAACCCGCGGCTTTTCGGCTGAGTTCGGCGCCGCCAGCACAATCTTGATCGCGTCCCGCCTCGGCTTTCCCATCTCTGCGACCCACACCCTTGTTGGCTCTGTCCTCGGCGTCGGCTTTGCGAGAGGGCTTGAAGCTCTCAATTTAAGCACGATACGTGATATCGTCCTCTCCTGGGTCGTCACAATCCCTATCGGCGCAATCACTGCCGTTGCCTTCTTCTATGCGATCACCGCCGTTCTTTAGCAAACAATTGGCAGTTTTTTTAGGGGGTTACCATGAGACGTAGCAAAACTCTTTTAAGGCGGGGCCGAGCATGTCGGATCCCGCCCCGATCACTATGTCTTGCTAAAACCGCTAAGCGGGGTCCGTAAGGAACGCGATTGACTTTCCCCGAGAGTGGCGTGTCTTAAAGTTTTCGACTCCTGCCGCCGTCACATTTTTACATCCCAAAACACTTATTCGTTCGAGCTTTTCAAGATACAAAAGGGACATTATGGCGGTATCATCGATTTGATCGCAGCGATCCAAGCAAAGCCATTCAAGATCCTGAGGAAGAAAGAAAAGCCCCAAGGATGTGATTTTTGGACAAGCAGACACGTTTAAAAAAGTTAAGGGGTACATGGAAAGAAAAGCCAAAGATGAATCTTCCAATGCAGTACATCCGGATAAAGAAAGGCTGCATGTGTTTTGGGGAAGAGAATCTAATCCCCGGCCGGTGATGTCATTATGATTAAGCATAAGCGTCTTGATATTGGTTAACTTTAGTCTTAGCTTTGTTACATCTTTGATCTGATTGGAAGAAAGATTGAGTTTATCGAGCTCTTCGAGCCCGGCAAACACGCCTTCCGGAAGATCTTTGATCCGATTTTGACCGAGATGAAGTTCTTGAAGACCCTCCAGCCCGGCAAACACGCTTTCAGGAAGATCTTCGATCCGATTTTGCCCGAGATGAAGTTCATGAAGGCCTTCCAGCCCGGCAAACACGCCTTCCGGAAGATCCTTAATCTGATTCTCATTGAGTTGAAGCGTCTCAAGCTCTCCGAGCCCGGCAAACACGCTTTCAGGAAGATCTTCGATCCGATTTTGCCCGAGATGAAGTTCATGAAGGCCTTCCAGCCCGGCAAACACGCCTTCCGGAAGATCCTTAATCTGATTCTCATTGAGTTGAAGTGTCTCAAGCTCTCCCAGCCCGGCAAACACGCCTTCCGGAAGCGCTTCGATCCGATTGAGAGCGAGATGAAGTTCTTGAAGGCTTTCCAGCCCGGCAAACACGCCTTTTGGAAGATCCTTAATCTGATTTTCACTGAGATTAAGGTCTCGAAGTCTTTCCAACCCGGCAAGCATGTCTTCCGGAAGCGCTTCGATCCGATTGTGAGCGAGATTAAGCTCTTGAAGGCTTTCCAGGCTTGCAAACACGCCTTTCGGAAGATCTTTAATCTGATTGTGAAAGAGAACAAGTTGCTCTAGCCTTTCCAGCCCGGCAAACACGCCTTCAGGAAGTGCTTCGATTCGATTTTGAGCAAGGCTTATAAAGCTCACCTCTGCGAGTCCGGCAAACAAGCCTTCGGGAAGATCCTTGATCTGATTTTCATTAAGAAAAAGAGTCCTTAACTGCACTAGTTCGGATAATATGTTTTCGTCAAGGCTTCTGATGTTGTTCCCGCTTAAATCAAGGGTTTTTAAATCGGACAGTCCGGAAAATGAGGGATCACTGAGGATGGAAATTTTATTGTGCTCGAGTCTGAGTGTTTGTAAGTGGTCCAAGCCTTGAAAACAGTTGCTCGGAACGTAAGAAATAAGATTTTTCGACAGGTCAATTTCTCTAGCCGAACGCAAACTGCTTATCAGCTCTGCAGGCAATTCCGAAATGGGCGAATCGGAGATCGAGACACTTTCAGCGCTAAAAAAGAGCGCGTCTTTGTTGACCAACAACCACTCGTAATTTGCGTTCAGTTGCTCTATGTTTTCGATATCCCCGGGAAAAGGAAGGACCTCTCCAGCATATCTTTGAGCGAACATATTCGCATTATATTTTTTGATGATCAGCTCGCGCTGGATAAATCCTTCGATCGTCACCGGGTCGATATCGCATGAAAATGGCGGAGGCGGAAACCTTTCCTTTTGATAATTGATGAGTCCTTGTAAGAGGGCGGCCTTTGAATCTGCATTGAAGCCTCTTGCGACGTGCTCGATATGAGCGTCAAGCCTTGCTTCTTGCAGGCCGTTTTCAACAAATTTTGTCCTGATTTCTTCAAAGCAGCGTTCAAAATAAAGGTCGACAACATAGGGATCTTTGACGAGGGCGCTCAGTTTTTTATCGACTTTTTCTAAATTTGGAAACGCATCGGGTATGAAGGACAGGATATGGAGCACTACTTCATCCGGCAAAATGCCAAATGGGCTTTCTTCTTTGAGGATGAGGAGCTCTGCATCTGCTTGCCGGCGGAAATTTTGGTCAAAGTCGCGGCTCAAGACAATTGTCTGCAAAGCCTTTATCTTGTCTTCGAGTTCGGGCCCTTGCCCTTCCCTTTTTTTCTTTTCCACACGTCTTTTTTTAGGATCTACTGTATCCGGGACGCCGGTTTGCGCACTTTCTCTTTCACGCTTCGATCGAATGGCAGCCTCTTGAATGGGATCGTTTTCAGGCCCCCTGTCAGCTTCGCGAGGAGGCTGAGTCCGATCCCCTGAATGATGATGTCTGATTGGATCCATAATAAAACCTTTTAATTAAATTCAAAATAGTTAAAAGTAAAGATTGATGATATTTTTCTTTTTTATATTTTTTGTTAAAATTAAATAAAATTAATAAAAATACGCTAGAAGCTTTAGGGGGACCTCTTCAAATTTGGAATCAACTTAATTTGAGTTCTTTTCCCTTAAGAGGAAGCAAACGACTCCGAAGAGTGCACTTTTTAATTATCGCCTATGTCCATAGTCGTGCACAGTTCGGAGATGTCGCAGCTTTTTTCCTTGAGTGTCTCAATGGCGTTTTGGGCCTCTTTCAGATCTTCCGGACTCATTTGATTTTTTGTCTTTTCAAGCCAGGCCACTAAGTTGAGAGGGGCAATGGCACCGCCGACATTTTCGATTGCCATTCGGTTTCCGGGATCTTCGCCGGTATATTTGGCGAAAAGACGATGCAAAGTGGCTTGAGCAGGCATCATGGCTTTGAATGCCGATTTCATAGTTGGCGCCACATTTTCCTTCCGGCAGGAGCGGATGTACTCTTGACCCAAGCGTATCCTTTCAGTCATGCCCCTAAGAGCTTTGGGGTGGATTTTCGAAAAACTTTCTTCCTTTAACTGATTGTACTCATTGAGAATGGCCTTTGTCACAAAAACGTCGCTTCTTCCCATGTCTTCTGTGTAACCATGCCGCTCCATGAGTTCGGCAAACCTTTCTTTTGAGATCGAGCCGTCCCTAATAGAGTGATAATCGCTGACAGCCTGACGAATATTTTGAGCGTGGTCATCGAAAAAACTTTGGTTTTCTAAAAGGCCTCTTTCGGCTAGATTTTGCTCTAATTGATCAACGTCGACATCGAGTATAGAGTGTATGGCCTCTTCGGGCATATCTTCTTCGCAAAAAGGGTGGTCGATAAATGTAGAACGCAGTGTGAGCATGAGCATCTCTTCATCGCGATAAGCTTCGGAGGGAGCGCAAAATCGGGCAAAATCATAGCAGTGAGCTTCGCCGTCAATGATCATATACTGGTTGGCATGAGAGTCGTACGAACAGGTCGCCAAATCAAGCCATGCCTGCATGTTGACACTCAAAGGTCCGGGGGCACCGGGATCATTTTCGGGGGCGATGGCTTTTTTGAGCTCCTCAAGCTCGGTTCGCTCTTGTTCTGTGACAGCCTCCCCTTTGGACTCTTTTTGAAAGACTTGATTCTGTTTTTTGGTGAAACGAAAGAAAGCTTGGTGATTCAGCGGGGTGCCCTCCGCAAGCCACTTTGAAGCGAGCCCTCTTGGACTCGTTTCACTTCCGAGCTTCCCCTTTGTCAGTTTCGATTCTAGTTTAGGAGTGAGAAATTTTTGAACTCCTAGAAGATCTCCAATGTTTCCTGCTAAGACCTCGCGGTGGTTTTCGTTGCCGCGCTTGTAAGCGTAACCCGGCCGATCGGCGAACGCGGGATTTTGGAGGCTGCCGACATCGCCTGCCCCCTTATTTTTTACGATTTGCTCCATGCCGGTTGCAATTGCCGGATTATACTCATTTGTCGCCATGACTTCCATCGATGACATGTATTCCGGGCAATTTCTTGTCATCATTCCAATATTGTCTGGAGAAAGATCGGTGAGAACGTCTTTTTTAATAAAGTCCCCCCGGCACGCATCGACATCCTTTCTAAGTTGAATCAAAGTTTGCTTTTCCTCGTCATTTTTGGTGTTTTCAATGGCCACCCTGATATTGGAAAGAACAGCGCTTTTCTCAATTTGTGGGTTCACCTTTGAAAGATCGATCCCCTTGTCGATATTTTTGTAAGCTTCCAGAAGCGCTTGGCACGCCGCTTTCCTTTTTCCGCTGAGCTCGTCAATATTATCTTCTAATCTCTCCCTTATTTGACCGAGAAATTCCTGAACGTTAGGGGAGCGAACGTTCCGCCTTTCGCGGATTTTGTCTTCTTTCACAATGTGTTTGAAAGCTTCGTTGATATATTTTTGCCCTTCTTCGGGCTGGCTCTGAAACACTTTTCCGGTCCGCTGAACAATCTCTTTAAGGAGATTCTCCTTCGATTTCATCACGTGGCTTCCTTCTGTCAAAGCGACGAGATCCTTTTTGGGAATGAACAGTTCATCGGTTATGCGCCCGACCGGATTCGCTGAAGCGCCCAATTTAGCGATTTCATAATAAGTCCCTTCCTGACTCACATCAGCCATTCGACGCCCAATTCTTTGTAAATCGAGCCCCATTTTCGCCCTGTGGACATCGGGCTGTGCGACCTTTTTGCCGGATTGGCGACTGATTTCTTGATAGGCGACAATTTTTTGAATCGTGCTATTTTTTGCCGTGTTTTTAAGCGCCTTAACCCTCTTGCCGCCAACTGTCTGACTCTCCTTTAGAGGAGCAATGAGGGTTTTTGTGGCAATTGTCTTGGCTCGTTTTTCGGCAGGGCGGTCTAATCCACCTGATTTTAACGACCCGAAATGCCGCTGTCTGGAAACATTTAGGGATTCTGGATCAGGAGGTTGTGAATGAAAATTGACCGGCATCATACACCATATTTAAATATTAACCATTTTTCTATTATAAACAAAAATTTAATATTATTGCAAAACTTTTACTTTGTTTACTTTACATAAAATTTCGATAATAATTCTCTTAATTTGCAAATATGGTATAATTTTATTAACTTTTGAGGAGGTTGTTATGGATCCTACAGCGCATGCATCTAAGCCACGGTTTTCGGAGCATGACAGTTCTCATGTCAAAACCGATTCTCAATCACCCTCAGTGGGATTCGCAATTCACGAAGTGATAGAGCGAGGAAATCTCGGAGATCGCACGCTCCCCCCCGAATTGAGCCTTTCTCTTCTAAAAAGAGCCGGCAATATGAGTGTTTCCAGCGACAACGAAGAAAAAGTATTAGAAAAAATCGTCGCAATACAGACAAAGCGTCTCAAAGAGTTTATCCACAAAGCCACTTCGCTTCGCAATTCAATAGAACGCACCAACCCACATCGCTTTGCGAATAATCTCGAGGGATACAACGCCCTCTTGGATTTATTGAAGACCCGTTATCTTGAAAAATCTGTCGCTGATTTGATGCTGACGGACTGTCCATCAAATGAACTTGAATATGAACATCTTGAAGCCTTGATCGCTGTTTTAGAAGAAAAAATTAGGCTCGGAAGAGGAACTCTTACCATTGATCTTTCTCTTTCTGATCTGATCCGACAAGGACTGATATCAAGAGAAGAGAGTGCGCTCGATAAAAACTTTCCCGCAATCCGCTTAGCTGCGGCCAGATACCTCAAAGATCCTGATGCAAATCATCTCTCATTGGTGCTTTCCGACAGCAGGCTAAATGATGCCGCCATTTTAACTCTCCTCCAAACACTCGACGGCATACCTTTGCAACGACTTGAAATCATAGAGGGTTCTGTCGAGCTGCGAGAAAAAAAACTCGTCCAAGCTCTTGCTGATTGTGTGAAAACGCCATTCTTCGTGCTAACGCTGCCTCGAAGCGACGTCGATTCTATAGCTCTTGAGTCAATCAAGAAGGCGCGCGCTTTAGGTTCAATGGTCACAATGGTGAAGTAGGAGACGTCTTCAAATTTGGAATCAACTGAATTTGAAGACGTCCCCTAGGAGGGCGCGCTAAAGGGAGGGGGGGCTATCCGCGGAGCTTAGGGTCGAGAGCGTCCCGGAGGGCGTCGCCGACTAAAGCGATCGAAATCAAGAGAATGGTGAGCATAATCGCCGGGGGCCAAAGAAGATAGCTTTCACCCGGGAAAGCTTTGCGCCCTTCGTCCATCAGCACGCCCCACGAACATGACCCCTCTTCGCCAAGACCCAAAAAAGACAGGCTGGCTTCACTTGTGATCGCGGCCATCATCGCGAAAGGCAAAAGGGTGAGCAGAGGGGGGATGGCGTTGGGGAGGATGTGGCGCAGCATGATACGGCTGTCGGGGAAGCCAAGGGCGTGGCACGCCTCAACGTAAGGGAGGTTGCGCTGTTTCAAAAACTCGCCCCGGATAAATCGGCAAAAACCGGTCCATCCAAAAATACCGATCACTGTCATCACAAGGAAGATTGATTTTGATTGCAAAATCGCCACAATAAAGAGGAGCATAAAGAGCACCGGCATCGATTCCCAAACCTCTAAGATCCGGCTGAGCAAGATGTCTAAGCGGCCGCCGTAATAGCCTGCAATAGAGCCGAACGGAACCCCAATAAGAAGCGCAATAGAAACGGAAATGACCGCCACAACAAGCGAGATGCGGACGCCGAAAATGAGCGCGGCCGTCAAATCTTTCCGGTTCGTCCTCGTGAGCTCCCACCAAGGGACAAGGGAGTTGAGGGCTTGGCTGCCGCCTGCATCATCTTGCCAATGAAAAGGGCGGATCAGCGGCATCCACATATGACGCAAGTTGTCACTTTCAGTCGAAAGCCACTTCTGTTTGTCGAGAAAGAACTGAAGCCGCTCTGTGTTGCCCGCCTCTTTGAGCCTTTCGACGATCGCTTTTTCGTTTCTTTGGTTAATTTGGAAAAGTGTTGGAAGCGTCTCTTTGCCGGTCTGTTCCACGAGGCGGCGGTTTTGCTCTTTGAGCAGGCGAAAACGGATGAGCTGCTCCAGCTTGCCGTAATCGTTCAAATAGCGAAGTTGAAAAGACCAAGAATCGGGGCTTTTCCCCTCGAAAATGGCCGCTTGTTTGGCTCGGTTGAGCGAAGGATCGGAAGCGGGATCGTCTGTCGGGCCGAAAGCGGCGTAGAAAAAGAGTCCGAATTGCACTGTTAAAAGGATCGCAAAACAAAGAGATCGATATCTTTTTGAAAACGAGGCGGCTAAAAAAAAGGGAAACGTGAACATGAGCACATTAAAAAAAAGATCGAGCCGTTTGGTAAAAAAACCGCGAAAAAGAAGAGAGCGGAAAAGTGGAAAATACCACTCCCCCCGGTACTCGACAAAAAAGGGACGGCTCGAGGCAAGCAAGGGGGCATAAACGGCCATCGCGATGAAACCGACAAGAAAAAGAGCGCCGAGCAAACCCAGCGGACGCCTTTTGAATTGCTGCCAAATGTCCTGTCCTTCCCGCACCATCATTGAAGCGTCACCCTCGGATCCAAAAGCATATACGAAATATCGGCTGCCAGGTAGCCGACCAGTGTCAAAAACGAACCCGCAATCGCCGAAAACATGATCACGTTATAATCGCGGTTTAAAACGGCATCGTAAAAGAACTTTCCAAACCCATCAATTTCGAAGAGAATCTCGACAATCAGCGATCCTCCAAGCAAAACCCCAAGCGACCCGGCAAGGGCCGTAACGATGGTGATCGACGCGTTTCGTCCGAGATAGCGGGTATAGATATGGCGCCGCTTAAGCCCCTTTGCATGGGCAGTCCTGACAAAATCTTGTTTGGCCACCTCTAAAACAGCGGTCCGGGCAAGCCTTGACTGTGTCGCCAAAGATCCATACATAATCGCGACAATGGGCAGAAAAATGTGGCGGGCGATATCGGCTGCTCTTTCGATTGAATTTTGACTGGAATAGAGGTTTTCCGGGCTGGTGAAT
Organism: uncultured bacterium; assembly: GCA_964629645.1. Taxonomy (GTDB): domain Bacteria; phylum Chlamydiota; class Chlamydiia; order Chlamydiales; family SLFE01; genus JAAKFL01. The sequence continues at coordinate 18,169 of CAZVSU010000009.1, forward strand.
CCGCTAAATGGGAGCCCATATTTCATGGCCACTTCTTCAATGAGAAATGGCGCCACAACAAAAACGGGGATCGCATAGAGAATCAAAAAAAGGGTGTTGAGCCCATGATCGATGAATCTGCCGTGAAAAAGCGCCATCACGAGCCCGAAAATCATGCAGAGGGCAAATGTGATCACCATCGGCGCTGCCGATAGAGTTAGTGAATACTTGAATCGGCTCGCCACTTCGCTGACAACGGATTTATTGGGGTCGTCCCTAAGCGAGCCGAAATCGAGGGTGAGCACGCGGCTGAAATAACGAAAAAAACGGGTATCGGTCCAAAAAATTTGAAATGTTTCCCCCGCACTGAAAAGAAAGCGGCTTTGGTTTTCTTCGTACCACTCGCTAAGCCGCGCGATTTTCTCTTGCGTGGCCGCAAGGGTCTCTTTTCTTAAGGGGAATTGATTCCGGAGAAATAAATTTTGCTCGGAAATGTCTCTGTTCAACGCCCTCTGTTCGTCTGAGAGGTTGCCCCCTAAAATTCCTTGACGCGTCCCGCCCCGGATCACAAAACGCATCGCCTCTTTTTTGATGGGTAAAGGGGCATCGGAAGCGAAGACATGAAAAAGCTTGGGCATGATAAATCGCGCTTGATCGCCGAATCTGATTTTGAGGTCTTGCTTCTGTTTGAACGATTGACCTTCCCTGTTTACGAGCTTGTGCAGTGTCTCATCGACATAATCTTGCGATAGAGATGGCCACGTGTTGAAAAGAACAGGGAGCGTCAGTCCGTAGCGCTCCCTAAACTGAAGATAACGGTCAGCGCCCGCTGCCGCTGCCGCCCCCTCTTCACGCTTTGTCGCCTGTCCGGTCGGGGACACTTCCGTCACAGAGGTAGGCTCGCCAGGAGCTAAATTAATGATCACGAAGTTGACGACGATAATAAAAAATAATGTGACCGGCAAAAGCAAAAGGCGTCTGAACAGATAGGAGATCATCCGCTGCTCCTCTTTTTTAAAGTGAGAACAGGAGAAAAAGAGGCGGCTTTTACACTTAAAGCACGTTTCATTCGACTTTCAACCAAAAAATAGAGGATTGCGGTTCGACGACATTCGCTCCCGGTATCAAATCTTGCCGCTCTTTCGGGATGAACACATTCTGCAGATGCGACCGCGAAAGCAAAACCGCTTTTGGCGTATAGAGGAACGTATAGGGCGCTTCTTCATGAATAATTTCATGGAAGCGGTGATAAAGGGCGATCCGTTTTTCAGAGTCCGATTCGAAATCGAGCTCATCAATGATTTGATCGGCCTCTTCGTTGGAAAAACCGACCGCATTCGACGAGCCCTTCTCTTGGGCTCCTGCTGATGACCAAAGCTGCCTGGGGTCTTCCGGGGGAGTCCCGAGTCCCCACCCAAGAGAAAGGGCGTCAAAACTTTTGTCGTCGAAAGCGGCTGAAAGATCGGCCAGATCGACACCGCTGAGCCGGCAGTCGACCCCGATTTTTTTTAGCGAGGTGGCAATCGCCTCGCAGATCGCCTTTGTGGTGTCGTTTTTGACGTAGTACATCAGCGCAAATGAAAAGGAGACCAGCTCTCCGTCAATCTCTTTTTCACGAATGCCGTCGTCGCTTCGGTCATACCACCCTTCCTCTTCGAGTAGTTTGACCGCCTTTGCAGGATCGTAGGGCCAAGGTTCGACAGAGCGATTATAAGCTGGGGATCCGATAAAAAAGGGACCCGTGATTTCAACTCCAAGGCCGTTGAGCAGGTCGGCGATCATCCGTCTGCGGTCGATGGCCATTGTCATGGCCCGTCTCACTTTGGGGCTTCCGAAAAAAGGGGTCGCTTGATTCCACCCGACAAAAACGTAACTGCGGGCGAGATAGTCGAGCCGTTCGATGGTGTTGCCTGCCCTTTTTTGCTCGCGGTAAAGGGCGGACTGCTGGAATTCCTCCCATTCAATCAGCTGGTCGGGGCGTAAGACGACGCTGTCGAGTCGTCCCGCTTTAAAATCGAGCCAGGGAGAATTGGGATTTTGTTTAAATGTCGTCACGCGCCGGTCCATGAGCGCAGCCAGCGGCTGAAAAAATTGAGAATTGCGGTTGAACACGATGCGGCGGTCGTTCCATTCCTCGAACGTCCAGGGGCCGCAGCTGATGATGGTGTTTTTCGCCCAGTGCTCCATAAAATTTTGCGCCCAAATAGAATCTTTTCGGTAAAAATGAGGTGCAGAATCGTCTAAGACGATTTTATTTCCATTTGGGAAGTATTGATAAACAAAAGAGGCAAGGGGGCGGAGTCCTCCGGTCAGCAGTTTAGCGGCATAGCGAGGCCGTTTTTTCCCGTCGATCAATTTCGTTTTCCACCGGACCTTGAGCGTATAGTCGTCGACGACATCGAAAGACTGAATGTCTTGGTAATACGTCCTCAGCGCAACCGCTCCCGCTTCTTGAACTGAGGGATTCATCATAGCGTCGAAGAAAAATTTAAAGTCGTGGGCTGTGACGGGATGCCGTTTTTTGAACCAATCGGAAAGTTCAAGTTCATGCCTCGGAACGTCCCAATAGAGGTCTTGACGAAGAAACACCCAAAACTCGGGCTCACCGGTTTCTGAATCGATCCTCTCTTCCATCCGGAGGGCGGCCGCCGGGGCCATGGTCTCGTAAATACCGAAGTGTTGACTGGCGAGGGAAACAGAGCTAAAGCCTATCCACTCGTTCACTTGAGCCCAATTGGCAAACGGGTGGAGATTTTTAGGTTTTCCCAATGTCGCTTGCCGAAAATTCCCGAGCGGGATGAAATGCGGCCCGAGCATTTCGGGCAGCGTCCTTTCATAAAAAGGATCGGGAGTTAAGAGGTTGCCCTCTTCTGACGCGATCGTTTGATTGACTAGCGCTCCCTTTCTGGAAAAGGTCTGGAGCCGCTCGATTTGCGATCCCAGTTGCTCCACCTGTTCTTCTAAACGGTTGACATCATTTTCAATGATCAGATTCGACCAATAGATCATTCCCAACAGAAAAATCAGGGCGCTTCCAAAAAGAAAGCGAAAAATAAAAGGGGTTTTTGTGTGCGTCGCCATATCATGCCCATCTTACTCGAAGGCACAATTTCCTCCAAAGAGGGCGATGAGGTTGATCATCAGAGACTCCTTGAGGGGACGTCTTCAAATTTGGCATCCAATTAATTTGAAGACGTCCCCTAACAATCTTGACAATTTACAGTCGATTCCCGACTATCCAATTAGAATAATAGGACGCTTTATGGATGTTTCTCACTATCAACAGCTTAAAAATTTAAAAGAACATCCGGATTGGCTTGAGAGCGTCTTGATTGTCGACGACGATCCCATAACATTAGACGCCCTGACAATGACGCTGGAAAGCCTCGGCATGACAATACATAGCGCGTCTACAGGAGAAGCCGCCCTGGATATTCTCGAAAAAACGCCCCTTGCCGCCATCATCAGCGATTTCAAACTGACTGACATGACCGGCCTTGAGATTTTGAAGCAGGCCGTTGTCCTCCAGCCCAATGCCAGCCGCATTGTGATCACAGGGTCGGCAAATTTGGACGAGGCGGCAGATCTTGTGAATGTCGCCCACATTTCCCACTTTATCCTAAAGCCATGGGAAAACAAGGTCTTGATTCAAGCGGTCCAATCGGCTGTCGAAAAATTCAACCTGATCAGGGAAAATCGCCGACTGAGCGAACTTAACGTGATCCAAAATCAAGAGCTCAAAAGAAATCAGGAAAGCTTAAAGCACGAACTGTCGATCGGAGGACGTGTGCAAAACCTTCTCTTGGAAGGCAAAGTCCCTAAGAGTCTGCCGGGTGTCCAAATCACAGGATTGACTGTGCCGTCGAGAGAAATTGACGGCGATTTCTTCGAATTTTACCAGCTGGCTCCCCACATTGTCGACTTTGTTATCGGAGATGTCATGGGAAAAGGGCTCCCTTCCGCCCTTGTGGCGACGGCCATGAAATTCCAGCTCGCCCACTACGCAGCGCCCCCTTATCATTCCCTTGCGCATAAAAAAGATCGCGGCTGGCATGTCGATTTGATGAGCCCCTCCGATATTTTAAAGCATGTGAGCGTCGAAATGGTCCCTTCGCTCATCAAGCTCGAATATTTTGTCTCGCTCCTTTATGGACGGTTTAATTTTAAGACTCGGTCTTTTAGTTTTGTCGACTGCGGCAGCACAAAACCGCTTCATTACCATGCCTTAAGCGGCCGGGTTGTCGAAATCAAAGGCGACAACTTCCCCCTAGGAATCGGCCTTGCAAGCGAAGAGTACTCCGAACGAAAGGTCACTTTCCAAGCTGATGATTTGATGATTTTTTACTCCGACGGCATCACAGAAGCGCTCTCTCCCGGCGGATCGCTTTTCGGTAAGGAGCGCCTCGGCAAGCTGATTCAATCACACCCGCACCTGTCACCGAATGAGCTGATTGAATTGATCAAGCAAGAGGTCACTCATTTCACCCAAAAGGAAGGGTTTGATGACGATCTCACCCTGATGATCTTTAAATTTACCGAATGTTCCGGGATAGAAGAATTCTCTTCCGAAGATGTCGCCAAATTCAATAGCGATCTATCGCAGCTAAGAGCCGTGAGAAAATTTGTCGAATCGCTTTGTTTGACGATTATGGAGGAACCATCGGCGTTTTCGACACAAATGCAGCTTGTGGCCGATGAAATTTTTTGCAACATCGTCCACCACAGCTACAAAGGGCAGAAAGGGCATCAAATCATCATCCAGGGGGGCGTCGAAAATGACACTCTTGTCTTCGAATTTTTCGACCAAGGAGACCCCTTCGACCCCTCTTTAATCAACCATCCCAACCTGCAGGGTGAAAAAGTAGGGGGATTCGGATTTTACCTCGTGAAAGAAATTGCCGAAAAAGTCAATTATGAAAGAAAAAAATCTGAAAACGGATGGAATTGTTTGAGAATTAGTAAAAAAATCTGTTATCAAGGGGAACAAATGGATCTCTCTCACCGAAAAGAAAACGACGTCATCATCGTGAAATTGGAAGGGGCCAATCTCGACGCTCAGGAAGCTCCCCATTTCAAGCAGCAAATCAATGACCTGATCTCAAAAGAGGGATCCCACCAAGTCGTTTTGGATTTAGAGGATTTAAATTTTATTGACAGCACCGGGCTCGGCTGCTTTCTCTCCCTGATGCGCACCCTGAACAATGCTAAAGGAGACATCAAGCTCGCTAATATGTCGAGTCCGATTCATACTATTTTCGAGCTTGTCTGCATGCATAAGATATTTGAGATTTACGACTCCGTAGAAGCGGCCGTCGTCGCTTTTGAACAGCCTCAAACGTAAATGGTTTTCCAGGAGGAAGCATGAAAAAGAAATGGAGACTCCTTCTAACGGCAGCGCTCTTATTGGGTGCGTTCCCTCTAAGTGCTCAATATCGCGGAAATTCGGTTTCTGCGAAACCCTATCCCTTTAGAAAGCAGGTCCAAAGACGGCAATCGACCAGCGAAAAAAAAGTCAGCGATTGCCCCGCTTGCCGCGCCAATGCAAAAAAAAACTATGATCGCAAGTTGCAGCAAAACTCTAATCGAAGATAGCATTAGATTCACACAATTCACTTGAAGGGACTCTTGATATGAGACAGATTTGGATACTTTTGATTTTTGCCCTCCTCTTTGCACTTGGCTTCGGTCTTTACCAAAGCTGGCCGGTCATCGAGCCTCAAGTAGAAAAGATCTACGAAGAGTCCCCGGATCCCTCCTATTTTGAAGATGAAGAGCCGGAGCCGGCTCCCGAACAGGATGACGCGGTACACTTCCAATTCGAAGAAGAGGAAGACTATGTGGCTCTTGCCATCTCTTCGATCCATGCCGATCCCAAGCAAAGCTGGGATTACCTTGAAAGAGCCATGGAAAAAGATCCGAAAAATCCCGAGGTCCGCATTTATCGCGCCCGCATGCTTGAGGGGGTCGGCAAGCCGAGCCTCGCCGAAAAGGAATATGCCCTCGCTTACGCCGTCAAAGAAAATGATAAACCCTTTGCCGATCAATATGCGGGATTCATGATGCGGCGAGGCAACTATGCGGCTGCAGAAAAACTCTTACGCGAACATCTGACGCCCCCTTCTTCCGATCAGGTGTGGCTCAAAGCGTGGTTTTTGAGCCACGTCTACGAACCGGTAGGCTTTGATTTTAAGAAGCACAGAATTCCGAAAGGAAATGCAACGCCTCTTGTCCACTACGTTCTGACTCTGAAAGAAGGACAATTTTGGGACGCCGATCGCTTTGAACGCGTCCCCTACAGACACGAATATCTCGAAAACGAGCAGATCACATACTGGCTCCAGCTCCTCGCTGCGCTGCAAGCCAAGCAATACCGCGCAGCCCATACGCTTCTCGAAAATAATCCTTTTGCCTTTCAATCGTGGAATCCCCAGCTCGAAATCAATTTATTAAGGCTGATTCAATACCGATTAGATCGCAGCTTAAGCCTCGACAGCAGAAGCCCTCTATTTGCCCGGGTCAAAAAAGCGGCGCAAAATATCACTCCGCTCACCTTTATGCTGAGCGAGCTGGCAGAAGAAGAGGAGATGGATCCCAACTACGCGGTGCCAAATAATATCCGCCCTATGCTGATCAGCGACGAGATCATTGCGCTTGCTCTCCTAGACAGCGGATGGAAAGAAGGGGCCATCATGCTGAGCGAGCTGGGCCGCTTCCCCCCAAATTTCCCCAAGCAGGCGTCCTACAAAATGGCCGTTGCGCTGAAAGAAAACCGCGGGAAGCTGGCGGCCCTTAAATTTGCCGAAAATCAGGAGCCGACGCCCGAGCTCACACTCCTCATTGCTGAAATCCGCATCGAGTTGGGAGACGACGACCTGGCATTGAACGAGCTGCACCATTTATCCAAAGAGAAAGGGGAAGTCGGCCTCCGCGCCTCTCGCATCATAGCGCAAACCTTTATGCGTCAAAACGACTACGAAAAAGCCAAGCAGTTTATTACAGGTACAGACCACCTTAAAACCGACGTTTCCGGACAGGAGCTGCTCGCGCAAATTTTTAAAGAACAGAATCAGCCGGAGCTGGCCTACCAGATTTATCTCAACATCGAAAGGGAGTCGCCAACGGCCAAATCGTTCCTAGCGCATAAGGCGATCAAAGATCGTGAATGGACACGCGCCGAACAGTTGACCAAAGAGTTGATCGCCGAATTTCCGAAAAATAAGGTTTATCGCAGAAATCTCGAGATTATCCGGGAGATGAAAGAGCAGGAAAACGATTCACTCGAGTGAGAAAAAACGCGTGAGCAGAAAGGCAGAGGAGCAAGGCAAGGCCCAACACCAGTCCCGGCCCGCTCATAAGGCAAATCAATCCCCCCAGCGGATTTGCGACGCACCCTCGGATCCCGACCGTCATGACGTTGACACTGCTGAAAAGCGAACTGTCCTCTTGATCGGCAAAAATCGGGCCTGAAAGCTTCCACGCCAATTCGCTCCCCGCTTGCGCTACACCATAAACAAGATAGGTCGCAAACAGGAGAACAACCGAATACTGAGCCGTCCAGAGCCCCAGCGGAAAGAGTGAAAACATTAAGACAACGAGAGCCGAGAAACGAAAGAGATTGACCCTGTTCATCCATTCGGCCCAAAGTCCGGACGTCAACGCAAAACCGATCCCCTTGCACATCGTGATCGCAAGGCCCAGCTCTTTATAATTCAATTGCAGCACGTCCATAAAAAAATGGGGAAGAGCAGGCTGAAGAATCATAATGCCGAATCCCCCCAACATAAAACCGGTCTGAAAATCGCGGTAATCGGGGCGCAAGCAAAGAAGCTCCCAAACATTTTTCCAAGGGCGTAAGAAAGGCTGCGAAGAGGCTGTCTTTTCAAGAACCCCTGTTTTCACATAAATTCGAATCTGCAGGAAGACTGCTGCAAGAGAAATCAGCGATGTGACGAAAAAGATCCACCGCCACGACTGCACATAATCGTCCATCATCCAACCAAAAAACACCGGAAAAATCGCGCTTCCGACATATGAGCAGGAGATGGCATAGGCGACAATCCGCTGCCTCGTATTTTTTTCGGAATTGAGTTTTAAGATTTCCATCCATGCAGGAATCATCCCGCGGTAAAGGAGCATATAGAGGGCAAAAGACCCGATAAACCACCAAATATTTTCCATCCACGGAAAGCAAAGAAAGGGAGCGTGGGCGAGAATGGAACCCAAAACAACGTTTGGCATTAAGCGATCTCGCCTTCTGTTAACGTAGTCGCTCCAATAAACCGAAAAAATCGACACCACTGGCTTGAGCGTGATCATCATCGTGATTTGCCAGGCGGTCGCATCCAGATCGCGATAGAGAATAAAGGGAAGAAGGTTGTATATCGCCCAAAAGGGGGTGCGGAGAAGCCACGTCCACAAAAAAGCAGAGCGCGCCTGTTGCCCTTTTTCATGCGTGAAGAGTAAAGTCTCCATGACAGCCATTGTATCATTACCGCCGAATTTACGGGCAAAAATAGGGAACGTCTTCAAAATCAAAAAAAATGTGTATGAACCATCTCGCATTGAGCCTTTCGACGTGAAAGGTTTGGTTCATCGCCTTCATTTTTTTTCTGCCGTTGTGTCCTCTAATTTTGTATGGACACCCTTGATCAAAATAAATATTGTCTGAAGTCATGAAGTGGGTCTTAATAGTCTTGGCGATGAGCGCTTCGGCACTTTTCGGAGCGGCAATGGATGTGGCGGTTCCTGAAACACCGACGATCCCTTTCGATCCGATAAGAGGGCGCATCACGATCATCCACACTCCAAGCGAAGAGGTCGATATGGAGTCGTTTCAAGTGGAGGGCCGGCCTCTAGCCGTTGACTTTTTAGAAAAACAAGAGGAAGACGGAGTCGTGCGCTCTTTCTTCCAATTTGACATCATGCCGGGCCAGGAGGGGTTGAATGCCCTGCCTAGTATTCGCGTTCGCGTTGGTGATGAGACGGTCGCATCTCCTGCCTTAATCTACGAGGTGGTCTACCAAATACCTGATTCGGGCCTCAGACTCAAAGCTTTTGTCCAAGGGGAGGCCCCTTTTTATCCCGGAGAGCGGTTGAAGTTCATCTACAAAATTTACTTTTTGGGCAACGTTCAGCTCACAAAAGATCAGCTGCCGTTAATTGAAGCCGAAGGGTTTGAAAAAATTGGGCCTCTCAGAGTGACCGAATCGGAAGAAAAGGGGTTCAAAGTGCAAATCATCACCCAGGATGTCGAGGCCGTCGCACCGGGAGACTTCACATTCGAAGAGTCGCTCCTGGAGGGAATCATCGACGGATCAAGAGCAGTTCAAACGGCTGTCGAGCCCTTTACTTTGACGATCGAGCCCTTTCCCGTCGAAACAAAACCGGCTAATTTTATCGGTACCGGCGGCATATTTACGGTTCGCTCCCGCCTTAGATCGCCGCGTCAAATCAAAGTAGGCGATAAAATCAGCCTCGAACTCGTCTTCCGTGGCGATGGCAACTTGGAAAGCCTTCATCTTCCCAATCTTTTTTGCCAGCCGGCGATCATGGGCTTTTTCGACGCGACCAGGGCGCCTCCCGTTTCTTCCATTGAGGGAAATACGAAAACATTCACCGTGGAAATGGTGCCGCTGACACACCTTGTCAACGAGATTCCTCCCTTATCCTTTTCGATCTATGACTCAAAAACAAACGCCTATTCGACGATTAAAACCCGCCCGCTTTCACTCAAGGTGGCGCCGGCAGCGCTGCCTGAGCTTTCGCGGCCGCCGGTTGCACAAAGGAAAGAGGAAAAATCCCAAAGACAAACTCCGCTCCCGCCGGCAAAGCAGGTCGCAACCAAACGCAGACTTACTCCCTCGTGGCCTCACTTTGTCGCGACGTTTTGCATTGCGGCATTCATTCTGTTGGCTCAATACTTATCTCGGGATCAGCTGCTGAAAATGTGGAGGCGGCCAAAGCCAAAGCCGCGCCAAACTCTGATCAAAGAGGCGCTTTGTTATTCTTTGAACGACCGAAGATTTTACCTCAAAATGAGAGAGGCAGCTTCAGGAATTGAAAGCGACAAGGCCCGTTCTTTTCGCCGCGAGCTCGATGCGATTCGCTATGGAAATAAACGTGTGTCTAAAGAACGCCTGCTCGCCGAAGCTCGGGAGGTCATTGCGTGAGACGCTTTTTCTTTTTTTTACTCATTTTGACCGGATCCCTCGCATCCTCGGATCCCAACCAAAACCTCGCAAGAGCGCTCGAGTCGGACAACCCTATTGCAATCGGCAATGCCTATCTCGCCTTGGAAGAGCTTCCTTGGGCTGTTCTTTACTTCAGAAAGGCTCTGCAAGAAGATCCGGGCAACACTGATTTGCAAAAGACCCTGAATCTGACGTTGGCGGCATTGCCGGGATCAAAGACAGAGTGGAAGGCGCAAACGTTTACGTCCCTTTACTTCGTTTTCTCTTTGCTCGTGGCGGCGACAGCGGTGTTGGGGTCTTTAGCCATATGGTTAAAAAATAGGCGGTGGCCCCTCTTTTTTGCTCTTGCCCTAGCCGCTTCTTTGATGGTCTTTGCAGAAGCAGCCAGACGGCGCTATTTGACTCCGATTCCAGCTGCCATCATCTCTTCTTCGCCACTTTACAGAACACCGGCTGCGGAAGGGGGGATCGTCTTACCTCACCCCCTCTTTGCCGGATCGGTCGTCGGCGTCATCGATTTCGACGCCGATGGCGAGTGGTTGAAAGTGACAACCCAAGAAGGAACCGTCGGTTTTATCCCGATGACGGCGGCGCGAATTTTAAGTTCAAGTATAAGGTGACTTTCGCTAAAATGAATACCAAAGCCAAAATTGATCCTTCAAATTTATGAGACTCTTCAAATTGGAAAAAAAGTGAATCAGAAGCCAGACAAAAGAGACCCCACCGGAGTCGCTGTGGATCGCCGCGTTCTTTACAACACACTGAGACTTCACTATCTGGAAGATTCCAACCTCGACGTCGAACCATGGCAGGTGACCAATTACCGAAGAGAGTCAACTGAGTCGCTGATTGAACAGCTCGCCTCCTTTGACATTCACCTCGATCCTTCCAGCTTTACCGCTTATGCTGAGCACTGCGACTCTCCGGAAGCGCTCACCGATGAGTTTCTGGCCGATGCCGAAGTGGAGCCCGAAATCGCCGATTATATCTACCTTTTGATTTTCGAACTCTGGCGCCGGCTCATGCCTGAGAGGCAAACGATGTCGCTTTTTTGCGACGAATTGGACCATAGAATCGAACAGTTCGAACGAGAGGAACTCCCGTCTTACGAACCGCTCGAAGATGCCATTGCGAACCTTCAATACATTCTCGATGAAGAAGTGGACGATGGCGCCGATCCAAGAGACGTGTTTGAGACGGTCAAACACTCCTGCGCACACGACGTCGAGAATTTTCTTTATCACTTTGTTGACCTGCAGATCGACAACAACAATCTCATCTACGCCTCGGATGTCTTGGAAGGTTTCAACGATTATGTCGACGACCCTAAATGGTTCGCCCTCCTCAAAGCACGCCTTCTTTTTTCGAGCGAGCCCGAAGAAGCGGCCGATCTCGTGGAGCATCTCATCGAATTGACAGCCGAAGAGACCGACATCAACTTTCACCTCGAATTTCTCTCTTCCCTCGTTCAAGAGGGGAACCACCAAACGTTTAGACTCATTGCAGAACGGGTGATCGCTCTCCTTAAGAAAGAAGGCGAGTTTCAAGATCTTCTCTCCATATGCGAAGACTACTTCCATTGCCTTGACGAAGAAGAGAGCGAACAAGCCGTCCAGTCCATTCTCACCAAGAGAACCGAGAAAGACTCCAGCGCCAAAATCGACCTATCGGACGCCGACATCGCCAAGTTGAAGGCACACTTCAATCAGTAAAGGGCGATGTGATACTGCTCGTTTAAGATGAGGTGGGAGATCCACCCTAAATCTGCAAGCCCCCTCAGACAGGCCAGTCCGCCGACAATGAGGGCCGATCCCCCTATCAATGTGTTGGCGCTTGATTTGAATCGATGAAACAGTGTCTTTGCCTGCATGGCAAAAAAAAGAGAGGGCGAGGTGAACAAAGCGAATAAAGCGCCGTTTGCAAGGCCCACCCATACGCTCTCAGAGAGCGCGCACGCCGAAAACACGATAAGCGTCTGGCCGCATGGCAGCAAAATTGTGGCAAAACCAAAGAGAAACGTCGGCAGTCTTTCATCTCTTAAAAGAAGAAGAGACATCGTCTGGTTGACGCCTTGGAAACTCTTAGGGAGCGGAATGGACCGACCCATCATCGTGAGCACCCCGGCAGACGCGATCACAAGACCAAAAATAAGGCTGGTGGCCGCAGAAATGTGGGTACGGGCCAAGATGACATTCACGACAGCGCCCAATCCCCCGGCGAGCCCCCCGGCAAGCGTAAACGACGCCGTTCTCCCGACAAAATAAAACGCTTTATGGCGATGGTGCCCCAGCATCATGACAAGCGGCCCGCACATCCCCATGCAGTGAAAATTGCCAAGCAGATAAGTGGGAAGCAGCATAAGAAAAAGACTCATAAATTTCCGGTGCGCAACTCCCTCATTTTCATGACGCTTTGCCCTGTTGCTTGGGAGCGTCTGAAAAAAGACGCGTACGCCACAAAGGACATCAATAAGATAAAAAGCAGTGGAACGATCAACATCCCGAAGTGTATGGGTTTCAAGGCAGGAGACCTCCTTTTTTCAATGACTATAATGGGTTTTATTAAATAATGCGATCCCTTAAGAATAAAGATAGGCTCAAATAAGAGGGTGCCCCATGGATATTAAGTTCAAAAGCCAGGTCGACATGCTTTCGGCCAAAATTAAACATTACCTCATCACGCAGATGGGACGGGTGAACGATCATGCTGATGACGAGGAGTTCTACCGCGCTTTTGCCTACGCGCTTCGTGAAGAGATCATGATCAACTGGCTTGCCACTTATCAAACGATGTATAAGAAAGACTTAAGGACGCTTCACTACATTTCGATGGAATACCTTCCCGGCCGCCTTTTTTCCAATAATATTCTGAACATCAACGCTCAAGAACTTGTCATCCACGTGATGCAAAAATTGGGACGCAACTATAAAAAAATCATCGCCCACGAACCGGATCCCGGCCTTGGGAACGGCGGTCTCGGGCGGCTGGCTTCATGCTTTTTAGACTCGCTGGCCACCCACCATTATCCGGTCAAAGCCTATGGACTCAGGTATCAGTACGGGATTTTTGAGCAGGTGATCCAGCGCGAAGAACAGATCGAAGCCCCGGACGCTTGGCTCCTCAAAGAATACCCTTGGGAATTCCGCCGCGACATGAGAAAGATTATGGTTCCTTTTTGCGGACATATTTCCGAAACGCGCAATATTCATGGCGACCCGATCTACGACTTGCACGACTTTGACGAGGTGGGCGCCCTCCCCTACGATGTTCCAATCGTCGGCTACAGCACCGACCACAATTTTTCAGTCCTCACACTGAGGCTATGGTCCACAAAGGAATCGCCCCGCAATTTCCAGCTGCAACGCTACAATGCCGGCAGACTCGACCAGGCCGCCGAAAACACCACACTCACTGACGTGCTCTATCCGAGCGATTGGCACGACGCGGGGAAAAGGACCCGTCTCAAACAAGAATTTCTTTTAGTATCGGCCTCTCTTCAAGACATCGTCCGAAACTATCTTGAACGACACAAAAACTTCCGCGATTTTGCCGATAAAGTGGCCATTCAGATCAACGATACCCACCCCGCCCTTGTCATCGCCGAGCTGACCCGCATGCTCGTTAGGGAATACGACCTGCCGTGGAAGACAGCTGTCGACATCACAAGAAAAGTGACCGGCTACACCAACCACACGATCTTAAGCGAAGCGCTGGAAAAATGGGAACAGAATCTTATGGGCTTTTTGCTCCCGAGACAACTCAAAGTGATCGAAAGGTTGAACGAAGAATTCTGCAATCAGATTCGGACGAAATACCCCGGCGACGAAGAGCGTGTCAGAAGAATGTCGATCATTGAAAATGGGCAAGTGAATATGGCGCACCTGTCAATCGTGGGAAGCCACAGCGTCAATGGAGTGGCCGAGCTCCACACCGATATCTTGAGAAACAAGGTGTTCAAAGATTTTTATGACATGTATCCCGACAAATTCGTCAATGTGACCAACGGCGTCACACAAAGGCGCTGGCTTCTCCACTGCAACCCCGATCTCGCATCCTTTATTTCGACAAGAATCGGCGATCGTTGGATCACCGATTTTTCTGAAATCCAAAAACTTGAAGGATTTGCTTCCGATTCCAACAGCCAAAATGAGTTCCTAAGGATCAAAAGAAAGAATAAAGAGCGCCTTGTCGACCATCTCGATGAAGTGGGCGATAAAAGAGAAATTCCATACCCTATTATCGACACCTCATCCCTTTTCGATATCCAGATCAAAAGGATACACGAATATAAACGTCAGTTGCTCAATATTTTACATATGATCATCCTCTACAATGAGCTTCGTGACAATCCCGGCGGCGTCAGGATCAAAAGGACATGCCTTGTCGCCGGAAAAGCCGCAGCCAGCTACGACGTCGCCAAAACCATCATTCGCCTGATCAATTGTGTGGCGCGCCGCGTGAACCGCGATCCCGATATTCGAGGGCAGTTGAAAGTTCTGTTTTATGAAAACTACAACGTGACGAAAGCCGGACTGATCATTCCGGCTGCCGACCTTTCAGAACAAATCTCAACGGCCGGGCTTGAGGCCTCAGGGACAGGGAATATGAAACTTGCGATGAACGGGGCGCTCACAATTGGGACAAGGGATGGCGCGAATATCGAGATGGAGCAAGACATCACGTCGCAATGGTGGCCCTTTGCCTTTGGCTCTAGTGCCGAAGAGATCGCCAAGCTCAAGGAGGAGGGGTCTTACAATCCCATTGAGATCATGACGCACAACAGCCAGATACAAAGAGCTGTCGATATGCTCCGCGACCGCTCCTTTGCTGAAAACGATGACGAACATGAAGCGTTCAGCGACCTCTACCACCGACTCGTCGAGGGAACGGGCGTCGATGTACCGGCGGACCCTTTCTTTGTCCTTCAAGATTTAGAAAGCTATTGCGCTACGCAAAAGAAAGTCGAAGAGCTCTTTAGCAAACCGATGGTCTGGGCTGAGACCTGTCTCCATAATATTGCCCGCATGGGGCAATTCAGCACTGACCGCTCGATTTTGAACTACGCCAAAAAGGTATGGAACATCCAGCCCTTCAAGCCGGATCCTGAGATTTACGAGAGAGTCAGCAATGACTTTAGAGAGGCCGATCAGTGCCGTATCTATTAAACCCTAACCCGCGCCCTCTTCTCGTCTGACAGTCGTTGCGGAATGGTGGGGAAACACAATTAAATATCGTAGTTTTCAGCGCCGGTGTAAGTGGACGGATCGAAAAGGCCCCATTTGATTAACAGTCTCTGGTAGGTGCCGTCATCAATCAGCTTCTGAAGCCCTCGGTTAAAATGTTCGATCATATCTTTTTCTAAGGGTTCTCTGCGGGTCATCAAGCGAAGCCCGTCGTCTGTCAACGGAGGGGGCACAACCCTAAGCTCCCCTTGATAAAAACTATCGACATATTCATGGGCGGGGAGCGATTCCATAATGACCCCGTCGATCTGATCTTCCGCTAAATTTCTCAGCGCAAACAAAATAGTCTCGTAGGGAATGAAAATGATCCCGTTGGTGTTGTCAACCCTATAATTCACCGAAGTGCGCGGCTCAATTCCCACAACTTGGTTTTTCATATCTTCTAGCGATTGAGCCTTTGAGTCGATTTGGACCACAAGAATCGGGCCCAAAAGAAAAAATGTATCGGAGAATTCATATTTTCGTTTCAGTCGTTGCGTCGGCCTCTCAAATGTGACGATGGCATCAAAAATGCCCCGGTCGAGGTTTTCGGTCAGAGCGTTGTGTGGCGCCGAATCAAGATCGACCTTAAACCCCTCATTATCAGCAATCGTATAAATCAGCTCGTCGGTAAAGGCAAGCATATTGCGCTCTTTTCCGAGAAGATTGAGCGGATACCAGGAGCGGTCTCTAGCAATGCGGTAAATTTTTGCTTCTTCAGGACCGCCGCATCCCGACACAAGAAGAGAAATGAAAAAGAGCGCAAATAGTGATCCCGTAAAAAAATAAAGACGCATTGACTTCCTATTCTACCCAATCTTAAACCTGCCGGCGATTATTCTCAATCTCCGTGTTGAAACAAAACGGAGGATTGTCTTTGCGGCATTCATACTCTGATCGTCTTGTCAAAACGAATCCCTGAATCGTTGAAAAAATTAATCTTATTTATTCTTGTAAAGAACAATTATTTTTTATAACTTAGCGTTAGGTTTGAATTAAAGACGGTAATATGTCCTCGTCCATTTTACACCATCCAAGATCGATAAGAGAAATCATTCCTGTCGATATGCATCGGGTGTCTTGCATCGTGCTTGGAGGAGGGCGCGGCACTCGTCTGTTTCCCTTGACAGCGACAAGAAGCAAACCCGCCATCAGCTTCGGCGGCCGCTACCGACTGATTGACGTTCCCATATCAAATGCTGTGAACTCGGGCTGTTACAAGATTTCTATCATCACCCAATTTCTTTCCTCTTCGATCCACCGCCATATTGTTCAGGCGTATCATATGGATCAATTTTCTTCTGGCTTCATCGATATTTTAGCTGCCGAACAAAAACCGACACAAAAAACATGGTTTCAAGGAACTGCCGATGCGGTGCGGCAAAATCGCCACGCTCTCGTCGACATCGCCGCCGACTACTTCTTGATTCTGTCGGGAGACCAGCTCTACAACATGAATTTTCGAAAGATGGTCGCTTACGCGCAGACGACAGACGCCGATCTTTTAATTGCCGCTCTTCCTGTGAAAAAAGAGGAAGCAAAAAAGCTGGGGCTCCTCAAAGTCAAAGAGAATCATGAGGTTGTCGATTTTGTCGAAAAACCTGAAGAGCCTGCGGTTCTAGATGAGTATTCCCTCCCCCCTAGCTTTCTTGAGCACGAAGGCTTCACTCCTTTTGGTGAGAAACGTCACTTAGGCTCTATGGGGATCTATCTTTTCAAAAGAGATGTGCTCTTTCAACTTTTGGAAAACAATCCCGGCGTCGACTTCGGGAAAGAGTTGATTCCCGATAAAGTGAAAAAGGGAGGCGTTTACGCCTTTATCTATGACGGATATTGGGAAGATATCGGAACGATCAAAACATTTTACGATGCCAATATGGCCCTGACCGAACCCTTGCCAAAATTCAACTGCTACGACGAGAACAACCCGATTTATACCTCTGCCCACCAACTTCCCGGGCCGAAAATCTTCAATACCAAAATCACAAACTCTATTATTGGCGAAGGTTCAATTATCGAGGCAAAAGAAGTGGTCCGGAGCGTTCTTGGAACCCGTTCCATCGTCAGGAGGGGGACCGTTATCAAGAATTCCTACATTATGGGAAATGATGACTACGAGCCGCCTGTCACAGATTCACCCCACTTTCCGGAAAGACTGGAAATCGGAGAAGAGTGCCTTATTGAAAAAGCGATCATCGATAAGAATGTCTTTTTGGGGAAGGGAGTCCGTTTGATCAATGAAAAGGGCCTCGACCATTACGACGGCGACCACCTCTACGTCCGAGACGGCATCATTGTCGTCACGAGGGGAGCGACTCTCCCGGATGGTTTCACCTTTTAGCCTTTCTGTTATACTTTCGCGAAAAAGGATGTACGATGGCGATATGGGCTCTTGCTGACCTTCACTTTTCTTTTGGCGTTCCCGACAAAAAAATGGGGCTCTTCGGAGATAATTGGGTCGACCACCACCTCAAAATACAAAAGCATTGGGAAAACCTCGTTTCAAGCGACGATCTGATGTTGATTGCCGGCGACATTTCGTGGGCCATGAAACTTCCGGACGCCCTTCCCGATCTTGAATGGATCGATGCCATGCCGGGCACAAAGGTGATGATAAGGGGCAATCACGACTATTGGTGGAGCTCGCCGGCAAAACTCAGGCAGAGCCTCCCGCCGTCTGTCCATATCGTCCATAACGACGTATACCGGTGGCAGGGCTACGAAATTGGCGGAGCGCGCCTTTGGGACAGCGATTTCAGTTTCAATGATGTGATTGAATTTCGGAAAAATCCCAAAGAGAAAAAAGAAAAGGAAACAGTCGATAGCGGCAAAATCTATGACAGAGAAATCAGCCGTCTGGAGCTGAGCTTAAAAGGATTCGAAGGGCCTCCCGAAAAACGGATAGTCATGACCCACTACCCTCCTGTCGATGCCCATTTAAATCGCTCGGCAGCCTCTGATCTGCTCGAAAAATATAAGGCGGCTCTTTGCGTCTTCGGCCATTTGCACAACGTCCGCCCCGGCGCTCTCCCTTTCGGTGAGGCCAGAGGCGTCCGCTATGTCCTGACGTCTTGCGACTATCTCGATTTCACGCCGATTCAAGTGGCTACTTAACCGGGCAGGCGCCTGTTGAGCACTCTTCGTAAAGCGCATCGTCGCGAAGCTCGATCCCGTCGTAGCTGATCGGCTTCAAGCCTGCAACATACTCTTCGTAGATCTCTTCGGTGACCACTTCTTGCGGGAGATAGGCATAGCCGAGGTCCTCCGCATTTTTGGTCGCATCGTTTCTAAAGAGAAAGGACACGCCGACGTAGCTTTCCCAGTTTTCGAGCATCCAGTCGATCACTTCGGGCACTTCGGAGGGATCGTAGGAGATCGTATTGGAGACGTTCTGCTCGCACCAGGTTTCCATCAACATTTTATAGCGCTCAAGCTGAGTCACTGCCGACTCCAAATTGACATCGACATCTTCAACTTTGCCGTTCTTGCGCGTCACAGTCGTACGGCTGAAAGGAACGCTTTCATATTTGACAGGAAAACGGACGAGGACCGATTCCGGCTCATAAGGTTTTTCAATGACCGTGTAGCCGGCCTCCTCGAACTTTGGAATCAACGGATCGTGTTTCGAGTAGGTGATCCAATTGAACACAAAACGTCCAAGCGGCATATGCACCCCTTCTGGCACTTCGCCCCACTCTTCGGTTCCCATAATTTTGCTGACTGTGCCGCTCGGTTTGATGCATGTGACATTCTTTGGCAGCGGCGATTTGAGTTCGTTGGCCATGCTGTAAGCGGCACTCACCGTAATGTTGCGCATTCTTTTGAAGTCGTAAGCCGTCAAATCGGGACGGGCCGCAACGCCTGTCAAGCCGACGCCGCAGAGGTGGAGGAATTCATTATTAAAGTGCCAAGCTTCCTGAAGAATTTCGTCGCGGAGGTTCACCATTGTCTGGCGATAGTTCATCCTTCCGGCAAGGTAAAGCGCCCTTTCAAGACCCACTTTATCACCGCGGAAAGCCAAAACATTCACCTCGGTCAGATTGCAGAAACTTTTGTTCCCCAATAGAATTTCGACGCAAGGGTTGCACCCTTTGAACCAGGGGGCGCGCCTTTCCGCTTCTTGCGCGTTGATGCATCCCGGCTCCGAGCCGCCCGCGTCAAGCATCAATTCAAAGATATGCTCCAGCTCTTTTCGGCTTGGTCTTTGGTAAAACAAAAGGCTATTGTTGGACTGCTGCCTGTGGGCGTTGCCTCTGATCCACCACTCTTTTTTCGCAAGGGCGAAGTCTTCCCATTCGGGCTGTCCATATTCAAAAAGAGCGATTTGCGCTGATCTGCGGCTCGAGAGAATCGTGCCGAGCCAGTTGACGATATCGAGAATATCCATTCGAGTCAAAAGCTGGTCGGCGCGGTCGGATAAGATTTCGGCAATGGCCTTGAACGCTTTCGCGATCTGTTCGTCACCGGACGAGATCCAGCCGTAACCTTTGAGCCGTTTGCCCGATGGACGAATTTCACTAAAGTCGAGGATGAGCTTGCGCGCCGGGAATTTGCCGGCAACCAGCTTTCCGACAGCCTTAGCCCATGCTGTCGCCGAATCGCCGACCGAGATGGTCCAAACATGCGTTTCGGGATCGTATGTCTCTATGTTGTGCTCGTTTCCCCCCTTGTCTGTGCGGGTGGAGCGGATCACTTGAATTTCTTCTAAAGGACGGCGGAAACCGTTGAGCGTACCCGTTATAGGACGGAAGCCCACGCCGCACCCTTGAAGCAAGAGCCAAAGAACATCGACCAAATCGTAGACCGTTTCAACATGAGTGTAGGAGCAATTGAACATACACGATTCCCGCTTGCGGCTCAGCTCGGTGCCGCCAAGCCAAAGAGTGCGCCCTGCCGGCATCATTTTTCGATCTGTGATCAAGATGCGGCACTCTTCAAGTTCGTTATACTCGCGGTCATTCAATGAGCGTCCCAGCGCTCTTTCCCAAAGCCACTGTTGGTGACTGATGACGCGGCTGACAACCTGGTCCCACGATTCTAGCAGCATCTCCCCCTCTTTAATGGGACGGTGATACGTTCTTAAGGCCGTCGCCATTGCTCTTGCAGTCGGTTTGCTCATTTTAGTGTCTCCCTTACTTCTCATGTTGTTTTTTTCCTTGCCCCCTTAGACGAAAAAATCCGCGTCAAAGGCGGGGTATTGGGAATCCTATTAATCCGTCAACAAACACTATATGTTGTGGTTCTTCCGTTTACAAAACACAACTTGTAGTGGTTTATTAGACTTCTGTATCTCGCGTTTCGTGTTAAAAGTCAACCCGAAAAGTGTCGAAAAATTATGTCGTTTAGCATGTGAATTTTGGATCGGAATCACGACAAAATCAAAGTCACTGGCTGAGATATTAGCCGATAATGGTGTTTCATTTCAAACCAAAGACGAAAGGGTTGTCTCTCAATCTTATGGATGCCCAAACATGAAAACAATTTTGGGCAGGGCATTAAAGGTGCGGCTGATTTCGGGAAGCGTTTCTTCCGCAAGCGTCAGGGCGACCAAATCAACAAGGGGCATCAGCGCGGTCACATCGGCGCTTGTCGGCGCTTCATGACACACCAAGAGTATGCGGTCGTATTGGGACAAAAGGTCGCGCAAAAGACATTTGAAAGCCGTCGATTCAAGAAGTTCCGGCCAATAACGACTGGCGCCGCCGGAAAATACGGTAGCGATTCCCTCGCTCGGGTGGATAGGGAGAGTGTCCAAAGACCCCTGCAAAAACTGCAATAAACCCGGTTCGCTGGATAAAGAGTTAAGGATCAATACTTTCTGCCTCTTTCTCACCATGAGTTTGGCCAATGCTCGTACATAGTTGGGTCCCTCGCCGGGGACAGCGAGAAGAATTTTGCCGCACCGATCGAGCTGAGTGGAGAGCTGGCGCAGGAGATTGAGGTTGTGGTCGCTTGCAGGGTCAAGAGCTGTTTCGTCAAAATGTCCCAAGACTGTTTGATCGAAGGCCTCCAAGTTTTCTCTAGTCGCGATCACGCCTCGAACCGTTTGCCTCACAAGGACAAAAGCAGCAGAAAAAAAGGCGCCGAAACAGGCAAAAACAGTGGCGACAAGAAAAAGGCGGGGACTTCTCGGAAGCGGCTTTGTCCACGCGAGATCCAGCGGTGCCGATTCGATAAGCTGAAGATTGTGGCTGATATTTTTACTTTCCACAAGGCGGGTCAGCTCTTCGACAATGGCTTTGTTCAAGTCCACATTTTGCTTCATCAGCTGCTCCGAAAGCCACTTATCGGGCAGGGTTGCCATATTTTGATTGATCTCGTTCATCGTATCTAAAATCAACGTCTTCTGCTGTTTGAGCGAGTTGATTTCCGCAAGGATATAGTCGGCGATATGGTTTTCCAAAACAGAGATTTTTTCATGAATCAGCTCAAGCATCGTTCCCTGCAAAGCATGCATGCGCCCCTGGAGAAGGTCGCTGTGCAGCTGCTTCACTTCCAGAGTCTGCCCGAGGTGGGCTTTGAGAAAGCGTTTCTGTGTGGCCAGCTCCTCTTTCGTCCTTTCCTGCTCTTTCGGGCTGTGATACTTTTGATCTCTCAGTTGAAGCGAGTGATTTGAGGACTTGCGGATGATCTCTTGACTGATTGGATCGGTGAGGGTTGCGCTTAAGCTATTGATCTCAAAATCGGGATCTTCGAGCTGCTCTATAATAAAACGGGATTCGTTGACGACGCCGTCTAACTGATGCGCCTCATTGATATAGCCGAGATGCAGCTTTACAGCTGTTTCGAGATCAATTCCCTGAAATTCAGGCGACTGCCCGGACTGGTAGGTCAGCCGCTCCTCGCAAATACGCCGCTTCATTTCCAAAAGGCGCCTCAAATTGGCAAGGTATAACAGGCAGGCCTCCGTTTCATGGTTTTGCCGCTCGCCGCTTTCCGCACTCAGCCGCCGGACCCAGCCGCCCACCTGAAAACGTTCTTTTAAGAGAAGCGGCAAAGCAGGATCAACCGGCTCTTTTGCTTCAATTCTTAGGGCAATGTCGGCAAGATCGTTTAAGTCGCGATTCACCTCATCCAAAGCGCTGATCTCCCGCTCCAAGTCGCCAACTTGACGATTCGATTCTGTGAGAGCTAGTGTCAGCGCGTCGCGCTGAACTTTCAAATGAAGAAGCTCCTCTAAAGCAGGGTGGACCACAGCCAGTTCTCTATGTGTCAAAATGTCGCCGCTTCGGGAAGGACCGTCGTCTGAAAGCTCCTTCAGACGCTTGAGCTGCAAATCGATCGCGTGAATTTTCTCGAGACAACCGAGCCGATTCTTAAACAAAAACTCCATTTCTTTTTCGAAGTTGACAAAACCCGATGTCGACAGATCTTGTGACAGCATAGCCGCATGTTTTTGCATAACAACCGTTTGGCTGTCGAACATCTCTTCTTGTCTTCTTTTCAGATAAGACAGCTGTATGTCGGCAAAGCGGGCCTGCTCCCGCTCCAAATAGTTTTGATAGCTCTCCATAATCGCATTCAAGACGTCGACGGCGTAAGAACGATTTGGGTGGGAGTACTCCAAAACCACAAGGGTCGTGTCGTCTTCATCGAGTTCGATGGTGACCCCGTTTTCAAGAGCGCTCACGACGCGGGAAAGGGGCATAATGGATGCCGTATAGCGCTTAACATCCGGCTGAGGCGCTCCCATTACGGTAAAAGAGAAATGATCGGTGCGAAAAGGAACGCCTACCTGCCCTTCTCCCACCGTACCGAATGAGCTTTTCACCAAAAAGGTATCTGAGGAGGTGAAGTCGAGAGTCAGCGAAATGGTTCGCTCCCCCGCGTAATGGATATCTTCAAGACAAAGCGTACACGTCGGCGCACTCGTCGAGACTTCTTCCCAGTTTTTGAAATGGGCAAGCATGACGCGAAACTGATCAAAAATGTGATGCCATATCGTAGGTGTGCTTCCCTCGGGAATAACTTGACCCTGAAAATGGTGCCTGCGGACGGCATCCTCTATAATTGCGCGCGATTTTAATGCTGAGACGGCTTGGCTTCCCGCATTTTTGCTTCCGCCGAGCAGAGCCCTTGTAATCGAGACGCTGCCCCCGCTCTCATTTTTTCCAAGCTCCCGAAAATGGGCCTTGGCCTCAAAAACCGCAGGGCGCGACATGACGTAAAAACTGCCGAGCAATGAAAAAATGAGAGCGGTTATGCCGATGAGACGACGGCGGCGCTTCAAGGTCAACGCAATATCGCCAAAAGTCAAATAATAGTCTTCAAGCTTCATAACCCTCTAAGGAGTAAAAAGTTGATACACATCGTTGCATGAGCTCACTCCATTTAAACTTGGCAACAGCTGACTGATAAAACGATTCCACTTTGTGATGGGCTTTTCCGAAACGTAAACTGTATCGCCGGGAATGAGCAGAAGGCTGTCGTTTGGAAGATGAATGATATGTTTCCACGAAAGGACATAGATCTTAGGATTGACAAGCCCGCCTCTTATGACCTGAATACAGTTTTTATTTCCCGTGAAGGGAATCCCGCCGGCAAGAACAAGCGCTTCTCGAAGCGACATATAGCCGGCCGGCAAGCTGACGGCCATCGGCCTTCCGACCTCGCCCATCACCATGGCGCGGGACTCAATAGGGTCGGCGATAAAAATTTTGTCTCCCCCGCGCATCACGATATTTTGCGACATATCCCCTTCCACCATCAGGCGATGCATATCGATCGGCATGAGAGCGCCGCCTCGTTCCACATAGCTCATAAAAAAATTGGCGTTGGTGGGGACACGCGCTTTTGAGAGCACCTCGTAAAGACGAATTTTGCCGTCGACCGGGATGTAGGGAACGGAAACAAGCCCTGCCAGATCCACTTTTCGCGCAAGGCGGTCTTTGTAGCTGATGAACACTTCAATATCTTCAATGTGCCCCCGGTACGATTTCTGAATCGCCGCCCTGGCCTCAGAAAGAGTCAGCCCGCCGACAAAGACAGGAGGAATATCGGGAATATCCACACAGTGGTTGACCACTTTAAACCCGATGGTTTCGTTGATGAAACGAATCGATTCCATAAGGTCGCGGCGGGACGGATGGTAAACAGCGATATTCAAAATGTCATCTTCGGCAATCACATCTTCATACTCGCACATCGCATCGC
Organism: uncultured bacterium; assembly: GCA_964629645.1. GTDB lineage: Bacteria > Chlamydiota > Chlamydiia > Chlamydiales > SLFE01 > JAAKFL01. The sequence goes on from CAZVSU010000009.1 coordinate 42,713, forward strand.
AAGGCAGCTCGTCGACACAAATCCCCTCCATTTCAAGAATCGCTAATTTTCCGTTTCTGATTTGATACGAATCGATGACAAACTCATCGGCTCCCTCGACGCAGTAATCAAAGCACTGAGGTGAACACGAGGTCAAACCAACCAAAAGAAGGAGCGTTAAGAGGCGATGCATGCAAAATTCCGAAATGTGTCTCCGTAGATTAAACCATGTCGGGGCGTTTTCTTTCACTAAGATTTCTATCTAAAACCTGCCGGTTCACGTTTTGTGCCAGTAAAAGTCTTGACCGCTGCACAATTTTTTCAGCCAGACGGGAGCGCGGGCGCTCGCTTTTCCAAAGCGGTAGCCAAAATATTTGACCGCTGTTTGCAGGCAGCCGTAGGGAAGCAGATGGGGCTTTTCCCGGGCGAGGCGGTTCATCAAAAACAAGACATACTCCCGCCCCCTTTTTTCATCCGAAGGCAAGCCGAAGAGAAGATCTTGATGCTGTTTTCTGGCAAGGCCCGTATCAAAATGGCGCTGAAACTCCTGCCAGAGCGAATAAGAATGGGAGTGCTTCACAATGGCATCGGCCACGTAGGCGATCTTGTGGCCGCGACGGAGCATCTTGGCCGCTAGAAAAGTATCTTCTCCGATCAAAACAGAAGGAAACCCTCCCGCCTCCTCGACAGCATCGCTTAAATATGCGGCGCAAGAGTTGGAGCAAAAGATTGTGTAGGCGCCAAAAATATGCCTGTCCTCATAAGATCGGATTTGGCTCTTTTCGGGATAATTAAAAGCGCGGGGAAGCGCTGCAAAAAAAGAGGCGCCGTCGTGGGGGATTTGCCGCGCATAGGCAACCGAGGCTTTTTTTTTGATTAAGGGGTCGATAAGGCGGGTCAACATAGTCTCATCGAGCGCATAGGCATCGGGTGTCATCATCACCACGATCTCCGTTTGGAGGTAGCGCCTCGCTTTTTCGCGGCTGATGCCGTGATTGAACGCATCTCTTGAAATCACAAGCGTTTCTGCGCCGAGCTCTTCAGCACAAGCCACCGTTCCGTCACCCGACGAAGAGTTCATCACAAGCACGCGGGGCTTTAGCGGCGAGTTCAAGATAGGGGGCAGGCAATGAGGGAGGTGGCCCTTTGCCTTGTGCGTGACAAAGACAACTCCGATCGATGGGGTCAAACAAGGGCTCCTAGTACTTGGTTAACAAAGTTTTTCTACAAATTCGAATTCTAAGCCGCCGGGATGGGCCGATCTTAATCG
>CAZVSU010000010.1:0-37849 GCA_964629645.1 uncultured bacterium
AGCAATTGGATATGAAATCAAAGATTCCCAAGATATAGAACCGATGCCCGCCTAGATTGTTCGACAGTGTGAGGGCTCAGTGCGAGCTCTAAAATAGCCTTCCATAAAAACCTTATCAGATTTATTCATGTCATTCACTTATTTGAATTGCCGTTCTTCTACGACAGAATGAAGAACGGGTGCTATTCTCAAGAAAGAATTGCCGAAAGAAAAGCCTTTCGTCAAAAAATAGACAGCACCAAAAAACTTCTAAAAGATATTCTTGGTACTATCTTCCACTAGGAATCATGAGTCAATAGTTCTGATTCATCAACCGAAATAGCGATATCTCGAAAGTTTGACGAGCTGACGACTCTTCTTCCGCTCTTTTCTTCCAGTTCCTTACGGGCATTCCCAGCAATTTTCCCACCAGTCCTTGCAGCATCTCGATTTTCCTCAAAGCCTTGAGCATCCTTTTGCACTGCAATTTCAGTTGTAGAAGCTTCGCTCAGCATGCTAAAAATAAGCTCTAAGTCGGTCATGTGGTCACGAAGATTTTCTTTCTTTAGGTTTTTCAGCTTTTTATGCTCGGAGGGCTTTAACCCGAATGTCGCCTCGGAAATTTCTGCCGTCAAAATTGCGTAATCCTTCTGCTCTTTGATGCCTCTTTTTTCCCATTCATTGGTGAGCTCTTCGCGAATTGCAATGCCCCGCATCCTTTTTTCAATCCAATCATCTGGATAGCCTTTTGCCTTATAGAGCGCGCGTGTTCGCTTAGTGGCAAGTTCAGGGTCTTCAATTTCTTGAATTCTTTCATATCCAACTTTAGCTAACCATCTTTTAAATGGCTCAGCTTTTGGAGAAGGAATGGATTGGATGATGCGAAATACTGTTTCAGTATTTGCCGTATCCGTTTCCCTCATTTTCCCGTCTGCAGCCTCCATTTTCAACTGTACGATTTTTTCGTACAGTTGGTCAAACCCTTCATCTTCTGACAGTTTCGACTTGAGGTCAGACCAATACCGCCTAGGATTAGCACTATCTGTAAGCACTGAAACAATGTCGATAATGGAAAAATACCACTCATCATTGAAAATAGTTTTACGTATTTCCTTCCCTTTAAAAATGGCTATCTTAGAATTTTTATCAATCTCATATTTCATATTAAATCCTCTGTCTCAAAATCTTCTGGGAATAAAGCTTCTTCCTTGGTGATCTTCCCTTCTGTTATTTCTTCAATTTTTTTAGCTAGTGGTACACTTGGACGTCTACTACCATTGAGTATGTGCTGTAGGTGGCCTCTTGAAATACCCAGCTGTTCGGCAAAAGCGGTCCTACTTAACTTCTTTCGAAAGAGATACTCATCTAATTTCATCAGGAAGACTCCACTACACATGAAAAAGCAAAGGATAGCATAGTAATCATAATTTTTACAAACGTAACATCTGTGATCACAATCAATCTTGACATAATTGAAGACATGTGTCATCATATTGGTGATTTCCAACCAAAAATAGGAGATCTGAAAATGCAAGAGCTTATGAAAGGGGCCAGGGCTGCGATTCGCGCGATTTGGAATGTCAACACAAAGCGAAAATGTCACCCTTTCGAGCAATGTAGAAATATCATCATTAAACACCATTAAAACAATGTTGAAATTTTTGAACCATTTTAAGTTACTATATCCTCTCATTGCGACACAAATTTAAGAGCTAATAACAGAATAAATTTTAAATGGAGAACTCTTGAAATGCCTCGAATATTAATTTTAATCACCTGTTTACTGTTTGGGGCTTTTTTGAAGTTGGATGCCAGCTCTGTTAAAATTGAGGAACCCACCCTGATTAATCAACTATCAGGACATGACGTTAAAATTGAAGTAGATACAGAAAAGCAACAGGTTCGAATTTTCGCAAATCGTTCGCTCATCAAGGAAATACCCTGCTCTACCGGGATGCAAAAAACCCCGACGCCAACGGGTTTGTTTAAGACATATGAAAAAGTTGGCAATCGTGCGATTGAATTGAATGGAAAGAAAATCACCTATTACTTTCTCTCAAATTTTAGCGGTCACATTGGATTTCACAGTCAGATCTTTGGAGACCACCCTATGGTGCAAGAGGGAGAGCAAAGGTTTATGGATAGACAACCATCCAGTCAGGGCTGTGTAAGACTGCTTATGTCTGATGCACAATGGATGTATGAGAATATAGGCCTGGGAGCGGTTGTAGAGGTTAAATAAAAATAAGTTGATGAATGGATGAAAATATTACAATGTCTTAGGGTTTTCTTTCTCCTTTTGTCGCATTTATCTCTTTGGAGCGAGGAAGAAATTACACCTTACAAGTTTGAAGATGAGCTCCCAAACTATGAAATTCCAGCGGCATCGCGTTTTACGGCAAGTCGATCTGGAGTACCAGATAGTGATATCGTCTTTTACCGAAGTATACCGAAGTCCGATAACTACCCGATAGCGATTTTGTGTGGTGGATCTACAGACAAAGAGCATCTTTCTAGCATTATCCATTTTCATCGGTACTTTTTACAGGAATGTAAAGGCCTCGGACTTGGAGTTGTTACAGTTGAACAATGGGGAATCGATGGTAACGATATCGATCAAGAAGAGTGTATAGCACACTACACACGAACACAGCGATTAAGAGACCATAGGGAAGTCCTTGCACATCTGAAAGCTAATCCTTTTGAAGGTTGGAATGGAAAGTTTGTTTTCATAGGCGTGTCAGAGGGTGGTGCTATAGTAACGTCACTCTCTACTGAATATTCAGAAGAGACAGTCGCAACGATCAATTGGTCGGGGGCAGGAGATTGGCATTGGCGTGATGAACTTTGGGTCTTTCTTCAACGCTTGATAGAGACAAATCCACAGTGCCCGCATTCTGTTCTGTTAAGTGACTGTGAAATATGTTCTGAGTTAACCACTACAAGAGACAAGTTTAATGCTCTAATGAATTTTATTATGCAAAACCCAACGCCAGATGAATATTTTCTCAATATGACTTATCTCTATCATGCTGATGCGCAAGTGTACCCTAACTACAATTACGAGGAGTTGTCGAGCCCTTTTCTAGTCGTAACCGGTGCTTTAGATACGATTATCGACTCTAGCGATGAGTTTGTCGCTAAGGCACATGCTGCAGGAGCCCCTATTACCTATATGCGTATCTGTGATATGGATCATTATGTGCGGAAGAGACCCGACGTCATTGATGCCTCATTCACCTGGTTACGAAACCAACTAAGGGAGTTTAATGAGTAAAATTGCATTAGTAACTGGTGCCTCAAAAGGAATTGGCAGGGCGCTGGTAGAAGATTTAATTCGTCGAGATTGGCAAGTTATTGGTGTAGCTCGTTCAAAAGAAAAGCTACAAGATCTAGAGAAGGAGTATGGGGATCAATTTATTGCAGTCGCCTGTGATGTGGCAAAGCAAGAGGAAGTAGCCCGCGTATCTCAAAAGCTCATTATTGACGAAAAGATCCCGTCCCTCTTCTTTTTAAACGCCGGGGTTGCGGGCGAAGCTGCATGCGAATCAGTCGATTGCTTCTCCATTAGGAAACATAAAGAGGTATTTGATGTGAATTATTTTGGGGTACTTTCTTGGGTTGAGGAGTGGCTCCCTGTTTGTAAGCAGCAAAACACTACCTTTGTGGTAACAAGTTCCGTAAATGCCATTTTTGCTCCACCAACAGGAAGCGCTTATGCAGCATCCAAGGCCGCTGTTGCAAAGGCATTTGAAGGGTTAGCACTAACTTATCATAATGCTAACCTCCGATTTGCTGTGGTTTACCAAGGACCAGTAGCTACAGAAGGACTAAAGGGTAAGCTGCCCTTTGTTTGGTCAGCAGAACGAATGGCAAAATATATGGTGAGCAAGGTTCTGAAAGGAAAAACGCATATCGAAAATTCTGTCTTCTACTCTCTATTTACACGTCTGCTTCGGGTGTTACCACGTTCATTCGTGATACGATTACTTGGCCACAATAATTAAGAGGAAATGTGTAATGAGCCCAAAATCTTTGATAACAGAAAAGTTAATCGCTTGGGGAAAAAGAAATGCAGAGATCCGGTCATTAATATTGACAGGCTCAAGAGCTATAGAAGGAAAAAGTGATGAGCTTTCTGACTATGATATAGCAGTGTTTTTAGATGACAACACTCCCTTCACGTTAAATGATGCGTGGCTCGAAGAAATTGGAAAACCATGGGTATGTGTTCATGAACAAATCAGCTGGAAGAAGGATATTATCCCAACAAGGCTAGTCATCTTTGAACCAGGCGTGAAAATCGACTTTGCTTTCTACCCAATTAAAGTACTGAAGATTTTAGCTAGCAAACCCCTCCCTGATGAATTTGCTGCAGGGTATTACGTTCTGGTTGATAAGGATGGAATTGCATCGACTATGAATCCACCATCTGATAACTGTTACCAGCAAAGCCCTCCTAGCCAAGAGGAATTCCTGCGAATTATCGAAGAGTTTTGGTTTGAAGTGTATCACGTTGCTAAATATCTTGCGCGCAGTGATCTTTGGTCTGTAAAATTTCGCGATCATGGAATCAAACAAGAGTTTTTGCTTCAGATGATCCGTTGGCACGAGCAGGCAAAGCACCAGTGGAACTATTCAACGCATTCACAGGGTAAGCGAATGCAAGACTGGGTTGCTGGGGAAACGTGGAGTAGGCTACAGGTATGTTATGCGTGCTTTGACCCCAAAGACTGTTGGCAAGCACTTAACCAAACAATGAAACTTTTTCGAGATCTTAGTACGGAAACGGCTGCTCTTCTGAAATTTTCCTACCCACAAGATTTGGATGACAGCATTTCAACTTTTGCCAAAAGTATTTGTGAAAATTATTCATAACATGCTTGTTTTTCAAAAATTCTATAAAAAAATTCTATAATATTGAACAAGAAAAAGAAAATTGTTATACTTCCCTCAATGGTGTCAAGTTAAGCGTTTCCAATAAAAATTTTATCTATAAAATCTTCGTTCAAAACAAAACGGAGATCACAAATGACGACTCATTCTCAAGCAATGTCAGACCTAACCAGTCTACTCAATACGCCTTCATTCCAGAATAAATACAAGCTCAAAGCGTCAGCTTTCACAAGAAATAGAAAATTGACTTTTCCTATCGTGGCAGGCATGATTTTAAGGATGATCAAGCAAAGCCTACAAATTACATGCAATTGGTTTGGAGATTTCATAGGAGTCGAACCCGCGTCTAAGCAGGCATTCAGTCTTGCCCGTCAACAAATTTCTCCCGAGTGTTTTCAAGCTTTACATGCGAAGGGACTCGAGACCAACTACACTTTAGAACCTCAAAAAGGTCTTTGGCGCGATTTTCGAATCATCGCTGCCGATGGATCAACGCTTAGATTGCCTGAGTCCAAAGAGCTAGCGAGAGAATTTGGAAGGTGGCCGACTCGTGAAGGGGTAAAGACGTCACCCCCTATCGCGCGTATTTCTGAATTTACTGATATTGCAACCAAACTAGTGCTAAGTGGAAGAATAGCCCCTTGTCGTACATCGGAAGATGAGCTTGCAAGGGAACAATTGACCGAAGTTGTTGAGAAGATGAGAAATTTAGGTCAGAAAAACTTGCTATTTGTCTATGACAGAGGATATCCATCGGAAGAGTTCATTAATCAGCATATTGAGTTGGGTGTGGATTTTATTTTTAGGGTACCGAGGAATTTTAATAAGACCATCTGCGAAATTTATCAAGGCAAGAAGAAAGAGAATTTTCTCATGACGGAAGACTGGCCTTTGTTGAGGGTTTCACAGTTTACTCTTCCTGGTGGAGAAGATGAGCTGTTGCTAACATCGTTAACGGATGAAACATTGTATTCTCAAGAGGCATTATCTGAAGTGTATCAAGGGAGATGGACAGCGATGGAAGAAGGATATAAAAAACAGAAGATCACAATGCAATTGGAGAATTTTTCTGGGAAGACAGCAACAGCGATAAGACAAGAATATTGGGCTACTCTTACGGTTGGTAATCTGATGGAGATGGGATGCATTGAGATAGAGGGATGTTGGATTCCTGGTGCATTGCCAAAACGACACGTCAATAGAAGCGTGATTTTTGGAAGCATGAGGGATGCAACAATAGAAGCAATATTTGAGATGATTTCAATGAAGGAGTATAGCGCAAAATTCGAAAGGATGGCCAGGAGATCAATGCTAAAAGTTAGGCCTGGGAGGAATTATTCTCGAGCAGGAGTTGGCAAGCCAAAAAGCCACCATGTATACCGGAGGGCTTGCTAATGCGAGAGCTTAACTTGACACCATTGATACTTCCCTATTGTTGTTTCGAAAATAAATAATTTAAAAGAACACTAAAGTCGAGTAAAGTGTCTATATGTCAATATTCTCATGTTATGAAAGGAATGATTACCAGGAAATACAAAAACTATTGAACGAACAACACCCCGACATTGAGAGGATTTCTTGTGGTGGTTACACTCTTTTGGCGGAAATATGTAGGAAATACAAGAAAGGCGACGAGCGATACGTAAAACTTCTTCTGGAAAAAGGTGCAAATCCAAATTTTTCAAGGTGGGAAGAAAGTGGAAACCAGGAATTTTTTGGGCATGAGCGTGTTATATCCTTGCTATTTCAAAATCTTTATGGACCAAAGGAAACTTTGATTGAAATAGAGAGCTTGCTTCTACAGCATGGTGCTGAAGTCAACTATTCGGTATATGACATCGACTATACAAAAGTTCCTGGAGCTGTTGTAAGGAAACTTGTTCCAAATAAATTACTACATGGTGCTGTACTTAGAACTGTCAGTGAACGTGATCCACAAATTATTGCCCTTTTAGTGAAGCATGGAATAATAGATCATAACAATCATCAGCACCACACAACATCGCTCCAGTATTTAAAGGGTATAATAAAGAAATATTCCTCTTCGGATAGAGTTAAATATCATGCTGTTACGGAAGATTGCATCTTGCTGCTTGAGCGAGGTTTTCCTGCATATTCAGAAAAACAACAAAGGTTACTCGAAGCAAAACAAAAAGCAGAGAAGTTAGCTGAAGAAAAACTTCGCCAAGAACAAGCACAAAAGGAGGTTGAGGCAAGGCAACGCCAAGAGGAGTTGCAAAGACAAGAAGAAGCAAGGCAAAGGGCCCTGGAAGTGCAAAAAGAAGCCCAGTCTAAGCAATCCGTATATAAAACATCGCAAGTGAAAGAAGTCGTCCTTGAGCATGATTATAATACTCAACAGCTATATCATCTTCACTATAAAAAAGATCTTGAGGGCTTTAAAGCCTTACTAGAGTCTGGGTATGATCCAAATTTTGAGGTTTCTGGTTGGGGCTCGATATTGATACAGGTCTGTATGTCAAAAAGCTCCCTTCCACATGAATATGTGGATCTACTGATAAAGCATGGTGCAAATCCAGATGCAGTTAGCAAGGATAACCAGTATTGTCCATTGAAAATGGCCTTAATTAATAAGGGTGGCAGCGATTCGGACACATTCAAAAGCCTCCTCAAGACCGTGAAGCTGCTGTTAGATGCTGGTGCAAACCCCAATTTCCCTCCCGCTGTAAATAATCACCCAGGCTGGGGGCGCGTCTATACACCTTTACAAGACGCTGTAAATTTGAGTTTTGCCATTGGACAAGGAAGCACTGAGATGGTTGAGCTCCTACTTAGTTATGGTTCCAGAGATGTAGAGAATAAGAACGGTCACACCACTTTGGATGCATTGAAGAATAGGAGACCTCCCTACTTTCAAGGCCCTAGACCTTATCCTAACTTCGATGAGTTCGTTACCATCTTAGAGTTAGGGCATGAAAAATACCAAAAACTAAAACAAGAAAGGCTGGTAGAATTACAACGTCAGGCAGAATTGAAAAGAGTTGCTGAAGAAGAGAAAAGGGCTGCTGAAGAAAAGAGACTTGCTGAAACACTTAACGAATATGTTGATAGTTTACGTGAAAGTGCCTTTGGTACGCACCATTATGACCCTTTAGGTTTAAATCAGGAAAACGTAATTTCCTGTCCAACGAAAGAAAAAGAACAGTTGGAAGTTCAGTTTATACCATGGTCACGAGAAAAATCTCTTGAACAGTGTCGTTGGGAACGAAATCAAGATCTAAGGGAAGCGTGGGTCTTTGGAGGGAAACACTCAAGAAACCCTATAGCAGCTTCACTTAAAAAAACCCACAAGGTCATGGATAGGTATCTCGAGTGTAAAGATGAAACTGCAGAATTTTACTCACCAAGACCGCGTCGGCATCCAGCAAGAGTTGATTTCCCACAAAGGGGTGTGACTGCTGACGAACATAATGCTGTAATTGAGGGAATCGAACAAGATCGTGCGGATAAAATACGTTTGATGATGGACTCTGGGATCGTTTTTGGCTCATATGATAAGTTCAAACTCTTCTTTCAAAAGCACAGAAAACTACCGCTAGAGGAGTTTCAGAAAGTTCTTGAGTCAGAGCTGAAATCAAAGCCGTCGGCCTCTCTTTCTCTGAAGGGGCAAGTGACTAATCGTCAAATGAATACACACACACCCCCTAGAAAGCCTTCTGGAAAACGCTACTCTCTAGATGACATGTCAATATCTAGTGTTCCTCCACGACCCTCGGATGTATTGATATCGTTCTGTCGCTCCAGACGAGAAGTTGTTGTAGGTGTCGGGGGTTATGGCTCTCGTTCTCAAATGACAACGGAAGAAGTTGAGGAAGACAGGGTTGCCAAAATACAGATGATGCGTAACTCAAAACTAGCTGAAAACTATGATCTGATGAGGTCATTTTATTCACAGTGCCGCGAATTGAGCCTAGAAGATTTTAAATCTAGACTAGATATTATCGTTAAAAAAATGGAAGAGCGTGAAGAATGGTTTAAGCAGGATAGAACAAGAAGGAAAACAAAAGCAAAATTTGCTAGAACAAAAGCAGAGAAAGAAACAGATGCGATGCGCCGTAAAGCTTGCAGTAGGTCATCACGAAGCTCTGATGCTAAACCACGAGGTGGCCTTGGCTCAACCGGAGGATATTCAGGCGGAGGACCAGCAAGAGGAGAAAGGTATCAAGGTCACTCAACTGGAGAGGGGTGTAGTTTTGGTGGTGGAATAAAAGGACACCCTGGCTGCCTGGATAAGGGTTAAAATCGTGCTCGGTGGCTATTTATTTAGAGAATGATATGACAATATACAACAACGATCTTTTTGGAACTGCTTTTTCTGGATATATCGAAGTACAAAGAGAGTTAATCGATCTTGAGAACGCAATCATTGTAGCTGCCAGAGATGGAGACAGCATCGATCTACTAAAAGCCTTTGCTGTGGGCAATTTTGATGGTGCACTAGAAGAAAGAGTCGATACGATTATGCGTGCAGTGCTCTATACCGCGTATATGAATGAGCATAATTCAGTTATCAAAGCAATATTTAATGTAAGACCTTCGAGTTTTAATTCCTATAATAAGAATTTTATTGGCTATGACCATGTTGCAAACCTTCACGCCCAAATACTTGAAGGAGAAGGCGGTAAGCTTTAATGTGTATAGCCTGCCAATTATGGCACGGAACTTGCATGATAGAGAGTAAAATGAAGGTGAACCTATGTCCCTAGGTGATAATAATTTTAACTTTAGGATTTCAATTGAAGGAAAGACTTACGAGTTTGACCTCCGGACCACATCAACAGGATCAGGACGATACTCAATTCTCCCAAAAAATGAATCGGATCTTTCCGTTATTAAAAAATTAATTCAGCGCGCCTTTGACGAGAACCCGTCCTCAATTGAAGACCTATCGCGAGAATTACGGCATATACCGTCAGTAACATATGTCTCGGTGTGCCCGACTTCAAAAACTAATACAGTCGGAGTCCAACAACTACAGCAAGCAACGCCTAAGCCTAGCTTATCTGAGAAAGCAGCCCTGATAGACCAGCGTCTACAGGGGTATTGTAAAGAGCGCGGATTCCAAGGTGCAGTGCTCGTCATTGAGAATGGTAAGGTATCCCTTCAGAAGGGATACGGCATATCTAGTGCTGGTGGAGATCCTATTACAGATAGAACACCATTACCAATCGCTTCTCTTACAAAACCTATTGTAGGAATGGCGGTTCTTGACATGGTTGCGAGCGGTCGATTTGAGTCCATCCAAAACCCAGCTCGGGTAAAAATTACCGATTTTTTACCAGAGAACTGCTTGCCAACTGACCCCGAAGTTCTAGACACGTGGAAATCCGTTTCGTTGCAAGACCTGCTTAACCATACATCTGGATTGCCGAGCTTTCCAGAGTATGGCGCTCAACTCATGAAGGCCAAAGGTGGAGATGTTAGTAACCCTCTTTCTCCTCTAGATGCAATTAATTTAATTCGTGATAGAAAAATTAAAGGTGGCAGTGAGTATTGTTATAGTAACTTCGGCTACCATCTGGTTGGAAAAATGATTGAACATGTTTCCGGTCAGTCGTTTGAGAAGGAGATTAATGCGTTCCTTTCAAGCAAAGGCTGCGAGAGTTCCGGCTATGTTGGTACAGGGTCAGTTGTCTTGCCTAATCCCATGAAATGGAATGGGACTCAAACTGTAAATATTGATGAAAAACTAGCTCCTTTATCAGAAGCTTACTCGTCAGGCGGTTTGTATTCTACGGTTGAGGACCTTGCAAAGTTAATTGGATCCATTCAAACCTCAGATTCTCTTAAACAAACCGGTCATGTAACCGAACACGGTCAGGATTTTCGACCCAACTATAACTGTAGCTTTGGATGGAACATCTCAACAGGTTCGGAGCATACAGAAATTTGGAAGAATGGTGCTATTGATGGGTTTGGTTCTCTACTGGTTTCCTACCCAGAAACAAACTCCGCCTTCATTGTATTATCAAACTGTCAGGCTGAAGACGTTGAGCCTTTTATAGGTCGTGAGTTATCAGATATCCTTACCTCAGATTCCGCTGAATCGGCGCAAAAAGCCATGAGTGAGAAAGTGCAAAGAATGCGTGGAGAGAACAAAAAAATTGCCAAGCAAAGCAGTGAGCTCGATATCAAGAAGAAAAGAAATGTGGCAAGGGGGTGTTGGGAAAAATATGTATCTTCTGGTAGACAAGAAGACCTCTGGAAACTGAAGCACTTTCTTTCTAGGCAGTATCCGGATCCGCTATTTATTCAAAAAGAATTAGATGAAGCTGTGAAGAGCCGGGATTACGAACGTTTTGTTGCGCTATTTGAGCCCCTATCCGTCGACTTGGCTGGATTGATCGCTAAAGAAGAAGGAATACCCTCCGTTGCCGCAAGGCAGCTTGACAACTGGCTTAATGCTTTTAATAGTGGAGAGCGTTCTAAGGTACAAGTATTGCAGCAAGGCTTCAAGGTGCCTCAGCCCTCAGAAAGTATTAATGGTCTTCTGCAGCTATTCGATCGTGTACAAGGGTTTAACCTTATTGAGATCAAAGATGAGACCGCCACCGGTATTACGGCTGTTTTACGAGAGCGATGTGCGTTTCAAGAGTATGCAGAGCTGACTATTGAAATAGATCCCGAAAGTCCACATAAGATTGTAAATGCACAACTTGTTCCGACAGACCTTCCTCCACCTAAAGTTGAGCGCATATCTGAGGTTGCAGCTATTGAGGCTATTAACCAAAAAATAGAGTCTTTGGCAAAAGATGGCCGATTTTCAGGAACCGTTTTAGTGACTAAACCGGGCGAGCGACAACCTATCGTTAAGCAAGCTGTTGGACTCTCAAACATTGAACAAGAAGATCAGATTACGATTGATACCAAATTCTCAATAGCTTCTTGTGGAAAAATGTTCACAAGTGTTCTTATTCTTCAGCTCGTTGAGCAACGAAAAATAAAGCTTCATGATCAAGTCGGTAAATATGTTAAGGGGTTAGATAGTGGCCTTGCTAGAGCCACAATACAGCAGCTTTTAACCCATACAGCTGGCGCCGGCCCACTGAATGAAGAGTACAGAGCAGAGTCAACAACTGTGCAACAGTTAATCCAGCATGGTAAGGGTCGTAAGCCTGACTTTGAGCCAGGGTCTGATTGGAGATATAGCAACTATGGCTTTACGCTTCTTGGTGGTGTCATCGAAGCTGTTACAGGAAAAGATTATTACCAAGTTGTTTCCGAAAAAATTTTTCAACCGTTGGATATGAGAAACTCTAGCTACCCTACGAAAACAGAGTCTTTAGAGAATACCGCGGAGGGCTATATCCGGAAACTTGATGGCCTTCATAGTAACAGAGAGACTATGCCAATGCGTGGTTCCCCTGCTGGAGGGGCATATTCGACGGTAACGGATTTCAATAGTTTTGCAAGGGGATTGCAAAGTGGTGCCTTATTAAGCCCTAAGTCCGTAGAGTTATTAACTACCCCACAGGAAGTTTCTCCTGGGTTTCGATACACGCTAGGATTTCAGGACGGTGATCTTTGGTTTGGACACGGAGGAAGGGAAGACGGGGTAAACGCAGAGCTGCGAATTTATCCAAAGTCAGGTTATGTGGTTTCGGTAATGGCTAATTTAGATCCACCAGCAGCATCCGACTTGGCAGAGTTTATTGGAGCTAGATTACCCGAGGAATCCTGATGACTTTGCAGAACAACTTCGATCCAGTTCGCGTGCTTAGTAAGCCATTAATGGCCCATTTGGCTTCGGTTGAGGATGGCGCACCACGTTCATCACCACTCTGGTTTCTCTATGAAGATGGAGCTATTTGGTTGTTTGGTGTGAGCGATGACAGCTTCATTAGGCGATTAACTGCGGAGCCAAGGTGTGCTTTGTCTATTGTTGATTTTGACTTAGAAAAGGGTGTTCTGCTTCACGTGGGCGTTCGCGGGGTCGCTACAGTGACGGATGTCGACCATGACCGTCTAAAGAGGTTTGTTGGCAAATATCTTGGTTCTAATTCGGAAGCTTGGAATGAGTGGTTCGTTCAAAATATTGTCGATTCAATCGATAAGATGGTTGAGGTAAAGGCTAAAACGACAGTCACCAAGGATGTATCTTATTGGTGAAGATTCCGCTCTAGTTGTTTAAATATTTTTTCAGTTGTTGCTTTGTCAGAAAAAAACCTTTCTATTTCAGGTAGATCACTTTTCTCAACACCTTCATACTGCCCATTACGTTTAAGTATCAGGGATAGTCGGATTTTTTGAATAGCAAGCAGGTATTTTGCTAATACACAAGCCTCTTTTTTCGTGATGATCTGGCGCATGTACAGTTCATCGATCCGGTCCAATGAACTTACACGATCAATGTGATAGAGGTCTGCAAGGCTCTCAAGTGCCAGTGATATTGGGCGGTAAAATGTGTTTTTAATGTCGATTTTATTGTCCCATGAACGAATGACAGTTTTGGCGTAGTTCCTCATGACCTCTTCAAATGTTTGGACCAAATTCTCTTTGCCAATAGCATCAAATAGTTGACGTTTGTTGTTTCGATACTCTTGAAAAAGTCTCTTACTGCCGTAAGTCAGTCTTTCCGACAGGTTACTATAACCGAAGTTTTCCTCTTGCATCAGTAATAAACACTTATCTGCCATGGTCTTCGGGGTGCCAATAAATGTCACGCCCTTACCCGTTACAATGGGTAATTTTGAGGAGTGAGGATCATCGAGTATATCAATACTAAAGCCTCTGGGAATAACATCATCTAAAAACCATTGATGCTTTGCTTCTGGAGGATCTTTCAAGTTGAAACAAGGTAAATTTAACTGAAAGAGGATAGTTTCGGAAATGTTTATAACTTGAAACATGATACACGCTGATAAGGCTTGAAAATACTCTTTAACAGCTTTTGTATCCATCTCGTATAGCACACCAAACTCTAAGTCTGAGTAGGGAGTAGCTTCATTTCTTCCACTCGACCCATAAACCACTACGGAAAATTCACAAGGAGGAGGACCTAATATTTTTGCCGAGTGTTGGATCATCTCTTGCAAGATATCATCCCGATGGCGATTTATCTCAAAAAAGAGATCAGCGGTATCACAGTCTGGGTTTAGGATTTTTTCTGAGGCAATTCCTCGTAGTTTTTCTAGTCTTTGACGATAAATCTCGGACTGGATTAAGAGTCTATCCCAACTTCCTGGAGCCAGACTCATTTGATTCATGGCATATGGGATTCGTGATGATAACGTGTCCGTATCAGTGGGAACGGGGAGATTTTGGATGTAGTGAATCAGTCCAAAAGAACGTAGCAGCTGCGTTACAAAGCAAAATTCTTTTTGTAACTCACATACAGCCCTCTCATAGTGAATAAGAGCCAGTTTCTCAAAAATGGGATTCTGTTTTAGAGGTGTGGTCATTTTTTGCTCTCGTCTTAACTGAGACACCGCAAATAGCTCCTCTTCATCAAGATCTAGCCCGTGAATAAACTCATAGTGAATTTTTCTCGCTAAAAACTGCATATGCGAGTAAAACCATTGGCACACTATCTGTTCATCACTGAATAGCTCATCATATCCATGAATTTTTGCTTCTTCGAGCCAATCTTTTATTGGAAAAATATTGGATCCAAGGCAGGTGCTTGTCAGCCCAAGAGCCTTCCTGCATCTCCCCTCAACTTTTGAAGCAAAGAAGTCAGAAGACTCTATGACGATGTAGTACGAAGAAAGTTGGTTGCGGCGTTTGAGAATTTCGCATCCTCGTTCACACCTTTGTGTAGCTTGATGAGTGAAAATATAGTTGAACTCTGGAAGTGTCATTTTATCAGAAAAAACTTCTTCTATCAGTTTTTCGTAGGTGATTTTCTCAGTTTGAGAACGAGTGATTACATGTACTTTTCTAAACTCCCAACCAAGCTCCATCGATTTCTTTAGAGCCATGAGCCTGACAGTCATTGCACTGGAGCCGAGACTGCAAATGATAGCGTCAACTTCAAGGTTCTTTACTGGCTTGATGAAAGAGTCTCTTCTAAGTTTATAAGCTTGGGATAAATACGCTGCCATAAATTCTGTAGACAGGTTCAGTGGGTTACATTCATTATACTCGAAGAAGTTGGCATCAACTTTATAAAAGGTCTTATCGAAGAAATCATGAATAGCTTCAATATCCATTTCCGGTGAAATAAAAGGGTCTACTTCGTCCCTCTTGTGAGGGTAAATTTTTTTCGAGGTAATACCAGAAATCCACTCACCATACAAATCACTGGTATTACTTAATAGAACAAGGGCTAAAATTGAAATTAGGTTAGATTGTTTCATGATTTAAAATTTGTGCGAGAAGTCCTGAAGTCGTTTCCTTACGGGAGAGGTTGCCTGTATCAAGAATAAAGAGATTATTTTGTAAGGCTTCGTTACGTAAGTAAGCAGCCCAGTTCATCATCGTTTGATCAGCAAGCTCTGGTTGCCCACGTTCTTGAAGTCGCGAATGGCGAATTTTATCATCGCAGTCGATTAGAATAATTTGAGCCTCTAACTCTGTTGCTTTGAGGGCTTCTTTAACGAAAAAAATTCTCATTTGCCCCTCAAAAATGACTGTGGATTTAGGGAGATAGTCTTGCTTAATTTGTTGCATCCATTCAAGTGTTTTGCACCTTTGCCATTCTTCAGGTGATCCGAATTCGGCAATCATTGTTTCCGTGTCAGGAACACCGATAGAGTCGAAATGTAAAAAAACAGCATCTTCTAAAGTCGCTGATGATTGTAGCTCACTCAGAATAGATGTTTTCCCTGCACCCGACGCACCTGTAAAAATTATGAGCTTTCCCTTGCAGTTATTCATTATATCCTTATCCGTTTTTTATGTGTTTTTTCTGGAGCGTCCTGGGGAGTACAAAAATTTTTTACCAATGCATCTACATCCTGAAAACAAATCTGTGTGATAAAGGTATTCCTCATCTATCAATCCTCTTTTCCATTTGGAAATTAACAAGTTTAACACCTTTTCTCTCAACTTCTTGTTCACGCTTTACCTTAAATCCATTTTTTTCAAAGAAAGATTTTGCTGTAATACTTACTTCTGCAAAAATTTTATCCAGTTTGTATTCCACGGCTTTTTTATTAATCACTTTTAATAGGGCTAATCCGACACCTTTTCCAATCCAATCGTGATGACAATAGAAACAATCAATATGCCCATTTCTCTCAAATTCAGCAAAACCAACGACTTTCCCATTAGCTGTCGCCACAAAAGGTTTGGTTCTCTGAAATTTTTTCAGCCATCCTTCTGGCAAAAGGCTGGTCTTGGGAGCCCAAACATCCAATTGCTCCTTTGTATAATCTCGGCAGTTGATGTTATGGATTGTGTAATAATAAATTTTAGCTAATTCCACGGTATCTTGTTCATCATATGAACGAACAATGATTAATGGTTCCTCAGCGAGTCTTATTGCTTTGCTTTGATCATCGTAATTTATCAATGCAGCTTGAGCGTGTATTCGATCCATCATAAAATCTGCGCAAGGCTTTACAAGTTTTTTGAGATCATCCCAATGCTCATTTTCTTCCCCAATACAAATCAATTTGGCTCGTTTCATTACGGGCTGAAAATGTTTGGGTAGATGATTTATTGCCCAATCTGCTGCTAATGGTTTGGGCCTTATTTCATTGGTTACCAAAGTGCTCCAAATCCGAGCGAAAGTCAGTAAAACATTTCGAGTATCACTTTCAAGTTCAGCAAAGAGCCTATCTAAATCATGAAGCATCGCTTTCATAAAGTCTCTGTACGGCACATGTGAGAGTATTTGTTCAAGTTCTGGTCCCCATAAAATTTGGCTCTTCAATAGAACTTGAGTAACAATGAGCGCTAGGTCAGGCATTTCATTTGTCTGACAAGATTCAATGGTTCCCTCCTCAAAAGCTGTACGCAACCATTCCCCATATTGAAAATCAAAATGCGGAGGATAGCACCAGGGATTAATCGCTGACTGTTCAACAAGGGTCAGTTCTAAGGGTAATTTTGAACTTTTCATGTAGATGCCAGAGATTTGAAGAAGCTTGTCAATCAGGGCCGCTTTTTCCTTTGAAGTCGTTTTACGCTTGATGACAACAAGCAAGTCGATGTCACTGTATCTTTGCAGACCACCTACTAAGGAAGAACCATAAAGATAAACGCCTAAAAGGTCTGGACCTAGGGTCGTTTTTAATAGTTCTAGACTGCTCTCTAGTTGCTTTTGAGCTTCAATCAATCTATTATTCAACCGTCCTCCTTCCAACTGTCAAGATTCGCTCTGATTCCAAATTCGAAAATGGGGATCCGTCTAAATCATACTGTCCAACAACTTCAAACCCATTCCTAGCAAGCATCTCCTTAAGTTCATGAGCGGTATAAAGCTGCAGACTAAACTTCTCTTTAATAGTCACAGGTTCTTTTGTCCCCTTCTGAATAGTAAATTCATCGAGTGATGTGAGGAGGCCAGAAGCTCTATCGAGAATGGATTTTTGAATATGGCGAATGATCGTATTATCGGTAGACTTCTTGATATCCATAGCCAAGTTCTTCACAGCTTGGTCACTTAAAGCTTCTAAATTAAAAATATCAAATATGTAAATCCCACCAAGCTTGAGGTTTTCTTTTATGTTTTTCAGTGCTGTTTCGAAATCTTTCTTTGTTAAATGACCAATGGCATTAAAAATTGTAATCACCGCATCGAATTTTCCTAAGCGAAACTCACGCATATCCCCGTAGTGAAATGGGATAGAGAACCCAGCATCTTTGGCCTTCTTTGAGGCAATTTTGAGCAGTTCATGACTTTGATCAGAACCCACAACTTGGAATCCTTTCTTCGTTAACCAAAACACCTGCGCACCTGTCCCACAGGTTAAATCCAAAACTGTTTTCGCTTTGTTCTCTCTTAATATTTTCTCTAGACTCAAATGTGTCGACTCATCATTTCCTTGGCTAAGGAGATCGTAGTAATTGGATAAGCTACTGTATTCAAGGGGGAGCCCAAAAGTGTTTTCTAACCGATTCATATCTAACCGCATCATATAATGAGGATGAGGGCTATGGGAGGGAATAAATTCACCTAAAATTTGGAATCCCACTTTCTCATAAACATGTACAGCGCGTGAGTTAGATGCTTCAGGATCAATTAAGACTTCTTCGACTTCAGGAAATTCGCTTGAGAGAAACTCTTTGATAATAATATGAGAAAGATTCTTCCCCAAATACTCTTCTTCACCGATCAGCATATCCAGTGTGATAGTGGTCCCTTCTGCAACACACCATTTCGAAAGCTCATCTTCAGGCTTGTTGACCAGTGATGTTATCAAAAATGCAAAGGGTTTATCTCTATTGCAAGCAAGCCAGTACTTCGTATCAGAGACTCCTTTGATGCATTCATCTATTCCCTTCAATGTGTTTGCAAGACCATCTCCATAAAACCACTTCCTCACGTATGGTTTATCAAGCCACCTATGTATGAGATTTCGATCGACATTTACAATGGGTCTGAAAGTACAGTGAAGTTTAGCATGCATTGGATTCCCTACCAGCTAGCTCAGGTCCTGTTTTGAAGAACGACACATCTTTTGCAACCATGGATTTTGGCGTAATCCGAACCATAACATCGACTGAGTCGAAAACATTCTTTACAAACCACTCATTCCACTTCTCTTGGTCTCCACCTAAATACTTAGAGACAAAACGAACTAGACGGTTATGATCGACATTTTCGACCTGAGAAGTGCCACGTATTCCAACGTGCCTTAAGACTCCCTTATCCAAATGGAAGTCCACGACACCAAGCGCACATTTAGGTTCCTGTTTCAATCGTTTGACAAAGCTATCCTCACTTACCCCAAAAATCCATACACAATCATCTTCCCAGATGAACCAAACTGGAGAGTCCCTTGGTTCATCAACTTCCACTGTCGACAAATGAGCCATTAGAGGCTTTTGAAGGACGACATCAAATTCAAAATCTTTTTGTTTAACCAAGCTCATTTTTTATCTCCGAGAAGTTGTAATCGCTTTAACCTTTCAGGCTCCAATCGTGCAAACCATTCATCCTGAGATAAGTCATCATAGGCCAAGGCAGCATAGGTTTTGCTCTTTTCACCGTTAATTTCAGCAAGCTCTTCATAAACCAATCCACGTGAAGAGCGAATCATTTCAATCGGCATATCAAAGCTATTAGTTTTCTCCATGCATTGGTATTCCTCCAAAAGAGCTAAAAGGATAGGAAGAGCTTCTTGGGTTTTACCGGTAAGACGCAGCGAGCGTGCAACCGCCCACTTTGCTACTCGACTATTAGGGGGATAGTTTTCTTATCCCCTATATTTTAAAGCCTTATTAAAAGCCGACAAAGCTAGAGGGTATTGTTTGGCTTCGAGATAGGCTTGCCCAATATTGTTATAAAGAGATCCTAGCCATTGCTGTGCTTCTACAGAACTTGAACTTTCAACGAGTTCGATAGCTCGTTTATTCCATTCAATTTTTTCATCAGCTGATTTAGCCACGAAAGGAACCATATGAGCGGCGTTGCTTGTATGGTAGTCAAAACCATGAGCTGCACTCAGGTTAAAAGACTCAATAAAAAGCGGTCTGGCTGCATCGATATTACCTTGCTGGTAAAAAACTCTGCCCCTCTCTAACAAAACCCTCACCTTTGCTAGCTGGTGTTCCGCACAAAGATGTTCTTCGGCTTGGTCTAAGGTCGCATGCGCTGAGTCAAACTTTTTCTGGACAGCCTCAGCAAGAGCGATTTGAGATAAAATTTGAATGTAAATCGACTTATCTTCTAAAGACTCTGCTTGAGGAAGTAACGCTCGTAACTTTTTTTCCGCTTGTACGAGATCACCAACGAAAAGCTTATCGAAATCCTCTAGCTTAAAATCTTCTTCTTTCTGCTCATCCATCTTATCTACCACTTCGTCTATTGCATTCTGTCCATCATTTTTACGATCCATTAAGCAAGGCTTAGTAGTACATCCTACTTGACTTCCTATAACCGCAATCACCACCAAGAAAAATAAAATATACTGAACAGAACCCATAAAAATCTCTGAAATTGAACATCTGATTGTACAGGAAAATATAGGAAACTTCAACTACCAAAAAGGGGATAAGGGATTTTGTATAGATGAAAGGCAGTGAAGTGATTGTTGGTAAGTATTTAAAATACTAATTATCAATATCACCTCTTAATCCATGGACCACATTTGGACCACTTTGCCACAAAAGTCCACTGCAAAACACAAATCTTTACGATTGATTGATACCGTTGAATAGGTTATCCTTGTAGCTGTCAGTCGTTGTGGTTGATCGTAAATGGTGGTTTTGCAACGGACTAATAACCTGTCTGTCCATGGTTCAATTCTAGCTAGCCCCACTCTTTATAAAACCCATTCACAACTGTGTTAAAAAAAACTCCGTTCAAGGCGCCTTAAAAACGAGTTTTCCCCAAAAAAATTAGCGGACCTTGCCGATCTGCATCTCACCTATGTCAGGACAATAGAACGCGGCGTAAGAAATATTTTTTTAGAAAATTATGGGCAAGCAGGCCAAAGCCCTTAACTGCAAAATATCCGATCTTGTCGAAGGACTTTGTTCTTTGTAAAGAGTGCATAAGCAAAAATAATATAATTTTGATAGAATATCATTCTTAACGAAACTAATGAGCAAGAGACCCATGCCTGAAAAAACAGGAAAAATACAGGCTTCCACCAAATTTAAAAGAGGTAGATCCGGCAACCCTTCCGGCAGGCCTCGAGGCTCTAAAAACAAATCCTCTCTTCTTGCGCAGAGCATAATCGAAAACGATTTGGAAGCTGTTTGCAAAAAAGCAGTCTCTGAAGCTAAGAAAGGCAATATTCAAGCAATTAAAATCATTTTAGAGAGGGTGCTTCCTCCGAAAAAAGACAGGCCTATCAACATCGCTATCCCCGATATTAAAACTTCTGCCGACATTCTGCAATCTGTCAATTCACTGACTCAAGCCGTAGCAAATGGAGAAATAACTCCATCTGAAGGAGAAGCTTTTGCAAGAATTCTGGATTCCCATGCCAGAGCTTTTGAGATTCATGATATTGAAAAACGGCTGAAAGCAATTGAGGAGAATAGCTTTACTAAATGAAACGAACTTTAAATCGTCTTGAAAAAATTGAATTCCGGCTATCTTCAACTAAGTCGACAAAAAAATCAGCACTTATCATTTACAACCCCGAGAAACCCTTCACTTTGTCTTCCGAAGATATTGGTGCAGAACATTTGATTATTCTTCCGGATAACGGAACTGATCCAATATTAAATTGCAGAGACGGATTCAAAATCATTTGGTGTTGATACATTCTTCTTGACCACAGATGAACATGAAATTAAAATAGCGCCTAAATATTTATTAATTGAACCTTTAGAAATGACCACAATTGAAGCAGACTCCCTGCCGATTGAAATCGACATAGATGTGACGGCCTACACCCCCCTTATCCCAGGGAACGCCGCCGAATTGCTGCATACCGTAGAGGGATACAAAAAGCAGTTCCCTAAAACTGTCAAAGTATTTTCTTCAATTCTTTTAGCCCACCATGAGCGACATCCACTACTTGAGGATTGGCTTATCCTGCCTCATTTTCAATTTTTTTGGAGCCGTGTTGATGAGGCGTTGCAATGGTTCGAGAACTTATACACTGAAGCTGAACAAGCCCTCACCCCTCTTGTTTTTTCTCAATGGCTCGAAGAAACTGTGACACAAACAGACTGCGCAAGCACCCAGGTATTATGCGACAGGCTTTATGACTACCAACTCCAACTTTATGGAGGACTTTATCTTGCAAGGCAAGGACTGTCACCGGAATTGATAAATCCTACGCATAGTGATGATCCCAGCCCGGATTTTTGTGTTGGAATACCAGAGCGAATACATATTCTAGAGTCGAAGTTTGTACACACCTATGAAAAGCACGCATCTTTTTGGCACAGGTTCGATAGAGCTGTCGGCTTATACGGCATTTCAAGATCGCCTGTAATATTTTGCGAACAATTCAAGCTGCCGTCATCGATTAATGTTAAAGCACTTACGATCGAACATTGTTTAAGAATCAAGATGTTTACAAAAAAAGTATACGAAGCACCCAACCAGCCTCTAATTGGATATGCCGGGGAGGAAACATTTGCTTACAATACCTCGCTGCCTTCATGTCCTGTAACGATCGATTCCCAACGTCAATTTGCTGATGCTCAAGGCAAAGGTTTTGCCAGCTCCTACCTGCCAAGAATCCTTGAAAAAGCCGCAACGCAAATGAACTCCCCTGAATTTTCAAACGCACACAAAATTCTCTTTCTCGGCCTGCAGCCGGGCTTCCCCTATCTTGCACCATGGACAGAAAATGCTTTAGAAATTTCCAAAAATGACTTTAAATCTCTTGCTGCCCAAAAGAATGTCGAAGCTGTGTTTAGCGAAGATGTCGGCTTTTCAGTACGGGAATACATATAAGCTTTATTCGTTTGTATACCGCTGGATACCTTGGCGAACCCAGTTCAAAATATTTGCTCCCGCCTTGCATGCATCAGCTGGACTTTTAGCAAATGGCGCTGGCCATGGATGAAGATTTCGGTAAATCTTACGCCAAAATTTATATGCTTTACATCCTGCTTCATCATCGTCAAGGGCAAAAAGAAGCAAGGGCGTTTTCAACAGTTTTGAATGAGTTTCAGCATCAGGTTTTTTTGACGCCCCTCCTGTAGCAACGCAAGCACAAATATTTGCTGCTTCTTGGTAGACTTTTATAGCATCTAATTCAGCCTCAACTAGCAGAGTAGGCAAACAAACGACATCACCGCAAATGAACAACCGGTTGCCGCTTCCTGTGATCTCAACATATTTCGGAAACTTGTCCTCGGGATACCAGTCTTTTCTTCGGGTTTTTATTTTTAACAAATTTCTATTATTATCATAGTATGGAATGACCAAGCCTGATGGAAGCCACAACTTGGAAGGCTTCCCTTGTTCATTGCATTTTGAGGGCAGCCCCCACCCCTCTCGCTCCCTAAAAAAGTCATTATTGAAGTCTCCAAATTTATTGTAGGAGTATCCCAACTTAAATTCACAAACAATCTGATAGGTTAGCTCTCTTTCGTTCATTATCGTTGACAACAGATCCGAGTGCGAAAGCAAATATTCATGAGACCACCGAACATATTTGACCGCTTGAATTTGCCACTTTTCACTGGGTTCTCTACTAGTTGAGAGTCGATGGTTTTCTCTTTTGACTCGTGAATAATTGAAAGCAGGTTTAACAATCTTAAGATATCTGCACGCTTCTGCAAAACTCATTTCAAAGTAATCACAGCAAAATTGAATAGAATTCCCTCTGGCATTGCATTGACGACACCAATATCTATCTTTTTTTGGCCATATAATGAACCGATCCTTCCCTTCGCAAACGGGGCAAGGCGAGCAGTACTCTCCACCGTTTGTTGATGCCTTGCGTTTTGGCACTATGTCATATTTTTCTAAGAGATCGATCAGATCCATACTTCAACCATGATTGAAAACTGGCGAGATTGCGAGATTAGCTTACTTAGCAAACCTAAATAGCTGATAATTATTAAATCTCGTAATCTCGCATATCTCGCCAATTCTATTGAACAGCACTATCCTTCAAGAACTTTCGAAGTAAATCTATACACACGCGTACTCTTTTTGTTTCCGGGCAACAGCTCTGAGCGAGTATTACAACCCTCGGAATCCGGCATGATTAAATGATTTTTCGCGCATATTTTCTCTGCATCACCATAATCAAAGCCGGAACAAATTTCTTCTCTAAAGACTGGCCTAAAAACATAAAATTCCCAGTTCCCATCTGTCCGCTTCTTTTTGAAACCTGCACGGTTATGTATTTTTCCATGATTTTTCTCCAGATCATCTTCCCAGTGGGAAAATCGGCTTTCTGCATGTTTTAAAAAGAAATCTTTTATCGCATCAAGAATATAATCGGACTCTTTATTTCTTTCCCCATAACCCAATAACCAATCCTTAAAGCATATCTGTACTGCTGCAGATGATTCACCTGGGTCCCACCCCGTGATGCCATACTCTGTGGCAAGCTCGCCTGCCACAGCAATCAAAGCAAACCTTCTTGCTGTTCGTAAGACTTGACCTTCACAATTTTCAGAAATTAATACCTTTTGAAATTCCTCAATCATTAATTGAGCTTGGTTTGATAATTTTTCATCAGAGCAGATTCTTTTGATGAATACTCTTATAGCTACACCATGATTGTCTTGAGAGGCTTGGTTTAAATAATTTGAAAATTCAGCACCATTCTTGAACCCATGCAAACACTCAAATATTCCATACCTATCTGTATCAGCGGAAATTTCAGATATTCTAATTTCCTGCCCCGCAAGGGTCCTTTTTCCCTTTTTCTGCATATGTGAAGAAAGGCTAACCTCTCCTGTAGAAATGAAAAAGATTCGCCACTGACTTGTATTTTTGTATGCACCATAACAATTTGCTCTAAGCTTACCTACACCGTTTGCAAGCATATAAGCAATTTTTCCCGCGTCTTCCGGTTCGACCTGGGAAAGTTCGTCCAAACAGAGCAAGCAATCGTTATGTTCTGCTGCTATAGCTTCTAAACCGTTTGAAGTTGATCGCCATGTTCGCAAGTGATGAGGGTTATTCCAGACAGAATTTGCAACTTTTAATAAAGTTGTCTTTCCTATTGAGCTAGCACCCCTAATGTGAACACCTCCGCTCTCAACTTTTGTAAGATAAAGGAGTGGGGGTGCAAATGCAGCGCTCACGCTGAAAACCAATCTTGAATTTTTTGAACAAAACCGAGCTACATTTTCTTTCCAAGCATCAATTGTTCCTTCAACGGAAAATCTATTTGGACTCATGCTTGAATTTAACAAGCGAACATCTTCTTCATCTTCTTTTCCAATGACCGCAGAAGGTAATACAAAAACATTTCGATTCCATCCTGTTTGATCCGTACAGAAAATTTTTCTTTTCGGTGAAGACTGCAATATCAAGTCAGCCAAAAGCTGCCTCGCATTTCTATCATTGCCTAACCGCATTCCTTGATTAAGCAAAAGCGCTCTAAGAGCTGTGCTGTCGCCTGCAAGCAAATCAGCAGGAACTATAAGCTCATGCATATTTCCCTCAGGATCGGGAAAACTGACTAATCTGCCATGATTTTCCTTTTTTCCATCCCTTACATACGCAGTCACTCTTAATTCAGAGCATACATACTGTAACGTAGGCTCATCCCCTTCTTTTTTAGATGGTTTTTCAAAGTAAATCTTACCATCAATTAAACGAAACCCATGTGGTAAATCAATTACTTCCTGGGCAAACTGTTCTTCAAGTTTATTGGCTTTATCAACCGAAGATTTATATTGTGCCTCATCAGAAGAACCTTGCTTATTTTCCTTTCTTTCAGTATCATATTTCATGTAACCTCCAACATTTTAAGTCTAAAGTGCATTCAACAATTTTTAGACGGGTTAAAAAAGCTCGGCCAGCCACATACTGCCGAGCTGTTCTTTTATAGATTCAGCCATTCAATGATGATTCGCTGACAAATTTTTCAAACGCATTGGTATCAAGCATATATCTGCCTCCAATGCGCTTAATGCATTTCTTCGCAATTTTGTTTTCTGAATAAATCCAGTGATGCCATTGACTCAGACGAGGCCAATGATGATTTCTGCAATATTCCCTTAAAGGAACCAAAGATTCGACATTCATAAAAATCCTCTATTCAATTTTTTGTGTTGCTGCAGCTGCTTTGAAAGTTAGGTCAGAAATCCTTCCGATCTTTCAAAACACCTCCTAACAACGAGTGCTAGAGGCATTCTACCGTAACTATTGAAACTTTCGCAATAGGTTTTTATGTTTTTATTGCAGAGATATTGCAGAACCTTGCTGTCGGTCTTCAGTAAGGGTTTTTGGTGAAATATTTTCAAGACCTCGAATGGTTCCCAAAGCTTGAAAATGCCTAAAAATAGTGGAAGGATTCATTTTTGAATTGTTTCGACCTGTAAAAACAGGCCCTGATTTGCGGTCCTTTATCAGTGTTTTGATATCCTGAAAAACATGAGGAGGATACTCAGTATGAATTTCCCCATAGAGAATGATCTGATCGATAAAATTAACATTTTCTATCTGAAGATTTACGACTTCTTCCAACACTCTCGATCCACCGTAATAAAGTAGCTTGGCAATTAATCGAGATCGATCATCAAGCCCTTTAAGAATCAATAAGAAATCACTCAAATCAAGATTTCGTTTTTCAATATAATGGAGATCGGGGTCCTTCCCCCTTGAGACTAAACTGTGGGTATTAAGAGAAAGCCATCTATAAAAATCCAATAAAACTGACACGAAGCTCTCTCTTTGTGAAATTTCAATATGAGTTTGGCATCTGATCGAATTTATTTGCTCTGAAACAGCATTAGCATTTATTTTTGAAAGATTGATAAGGCTTCCGTCTGTATCTTTGAATCGAATCAAATTTAATTTAATAAGTTTAAGAGCTTCCTCTCTCATTAAATCGTTAAAATTTTTCGTATCTATCCAAATGACAAAAGCTGCGATTAACGCAGTTTGTTTAATTGTAGATTCAAAGCGTTTTAGCTCCTGAGAAAAGGACTCCTGTCCGTTTTGAAAAGCGGACAGTGAGTTGTTAAGTTCTTCGGAAGCAACAATATCTTGTACTTCATTAATCAGTGCTTCTCTCGCAAACGGAGAGAAAGAGTCAGACCTTTTACGTGGAGATAAATCGCCTTTACTCATAAACACTATCATCCATTATACTGCCATTCATCTTGTCGACTACCCTTGCAGTAGCAGATGTAGACAGGTGGCTGTACCTCTTCACCATGGAAAGAGACTTGTGTCCAAGGACTGCTGCTATTTCAAGGTCTGTGGCTCCATTCATAGCAAGATGGGAAGCCCCAGTATGCCTCAAAGTATGAAACCATATTTTCAAACCGCCTTTCTTCTTTTCCAAGCCGGCTTCCTTAAGTGCATTTTCCCAGGCGCTTCTTATGTCTGCTGGTTTGCTACCATCCAAAGAAGGGAATACGTAATCGCTATTTAACAAACTTTGATCCCTTTGTTTTAATAGACATTCTAACGAGTGGGAACTTAGAAAAACAGATCGAATCTCACCATTTTTTGTATCTCGAAACGTCATTCTATTTCTTGAAAAATCAATATCGCTCCATTTTAACGAAAGCAACTCGCTTTTTCTAGCGCAAGTTGTCAATGCCAAAACCACTACAGAATGGAGGTGTCTGCTTTTACTGTTTTTACAAGCATCCAAAAGCCGCTTAATTTCTTTCTTTTCAAGATAGACATCTCTGGCCTTACCCTCCTTTAACTTCCTTATCTTAAGAACAGGATTTTCTTCACACCAGCCCCATTCCTTCACAGCAATGGTAAATGCATGCGACAAAGCAGCGAGGTAGCGGTTTACGGTTGAAGTAGACCGCATTTTTCCCCTTCGAGAATTGCCGACTAAGAGCTTATCCCGTACTTCAGCAATAAGAGCTGGTGTTAAAAGACGTAGATAGTAGGAACCTAAGTGGGAATTCCACCAAAGAAGCTGCTTTTTTTGCTTATCGAAACTCTTAGGCTTCTTTGGTAGTTCAAATTGAATGTAGCGATCAACAAGTTCCGAGAATGTGCGTTCAAGATCTTCCTTCTTTGGAAAACGTCGCTGTTCCCTCATTTTGGCTTCCATCTTGATAGCCCATGCTTTTGCCTTGGCTTTGCTATGAAAAGTCTCTGACTCTTCGGGCATTCCTTTGATTCGAATCCGTGCCCGATATGTTTTCTTCTTTTTATTTCCAGGTTCCACAACCTGGATTCTTTCTTCAATGTATGCCATCTGTTTTTCTCCTAAATTTGGCGCAGTGGCCCATCACTGGCCCACGGCGTTTAGCACCCGTTGTTAGGAGGTTATGCAGATTTACATAACTCATTGATGTATAATGTTGCTCGGAGTGGGACTCGAACCCACACGCTGTTACCAGCAAGGGATTTTAAGTCCCCAGCGTCTACCAATTCCGCCATCCAAGCATTGGAATGAGATCAGAATTTAAAGTATCTTGACTTAGTTGTCAAGATGGCGGCGACTTAAGTGCCGCCGCCATGATGATTAGTCAGAAAAATCCCAAAGACTTCGTTTTTGGTGATCATCTTCAGAGGCGATCGCGGCTTCTTCTTCAGCATTCTCTTCAGCCTCATCAGGAGACTCCTCTGTTATGGGAGAGGTTTCCTGTTGATCTACTGAGTAAGACTCATTTTCTTCCGCTTCCTCTTCTTCCTCAGTATCAAAAAAAGCTTGTCCGTAACTTTCTCGATACTGGTTGATGGTTTCAGAAATTAGAGGCGGTGGACTATTAAGAAGGGAGCGAATGATGCTTGATGCCGATTCGTTGCCTTCCCCTGACCCTGAAAGATCTTCCGAAGGAGCGGGGAGCTCTACTTTTTCAGGATTATGCTCGTCAGTTTTTTGGGAGGATTTACGCCTGCGTTGGGGACGGCGCCGCTCCTTTTTCTTCTGCGTTTTTTGGGCATCTTCTTTGTCCGTTTCCTTAAGGTCTTTTTCGTTTTCCGAATCCTTTTGTCCTTTCTCTTTCTTCCCCCCGCCAATTTTAATCGAACGATCACTACCTACATGTTTTAACACCATGCGCGCTTCGCGTACTTCAAGTATTTCGTAATCAGAAACCGGAAGTAAGAAGCATTTGGGCTTTTCTAAGGAGCGGTAAAAAAGTGAAGAACCGAAAGAAACCATTTCGACAGCGTCGACAAAATACTCTTCTTGGCTCCCTCCCTTGCTACTTCTCACAACAAGTTTACACCCTTCGCGAGGTGTAATGACAGATTCAATAACTGGTTCTCGAGTAAAATCCACGTATCAATCCTATTTTTAAGCGTTATTGTACAATTAATAGAATGCCCGTGATCAAATCAGTGATACAGGTTCAGAAATGGCATTCATCCGAGCAAGGCTAGCTTGACGATTTCAAAGCTGCTTTACTTTTTTCCCTGGATGCCATGTAGAGAAGCAAGTCTATGATACGGGAAGCATATCCCATCTCATTGTCGTACCACGCGATTAACTTAAAAAACTTGTCGTTAAGCGCGATACTTGCTTTCGAGTCAAAAATCGAAGATGCTGTCGATCCGATGAAATCAGATGAAACGACTGGCTCGTCTGTGTATTCGAGAACCCCTTTCATATCGCCATCAGCAGCGCTTTGCACTGCTTGACAGAGATCTTTCATTGTGGTTTCTCGACTTAGCCGAACGGTCAGATCCACGACAGATACATCGAGAACAGGAACTCTAAAGGCCATGCCGGTTAACTTGCCTTGTACTTCTGGCAAACAAAGCGATACCGCCTTTGCAGCACCTGTCGATGCTGGAATAATATTTTGACTTGCTGCTCGTCCACCCCGCAAATCTTTTCGCGATGGACCATCCACCGTCGGTTGCGAGGCTGTTGCTGCATGCACTGTCGTCATCAACCCTTCTTCGATCCCAAAATTGTCGATCAATACTTTCGTGAGGGGTGCTAAACAGTTTGTTGTGCATGAAGCGTTTGATACAATGACATCTTTGTCAGGGCTGTATTCGAGATGGTTCACGCCCATAACGAATGTCGGCACATCCCCTTTCGCGGGAGCCGATATCAGTACCCTTTTCGCTCCTCCCTGAAGGTGCTTTTCTGCCCCTTCACGAGCTGTAAAAAGTCCCGTTGATTCGACCACATAATCGATTTCGAGTGACGACCAAGGCAGCTCTGCCGGATCTTTTTCAGAGAAGACCTTGACTTGCTTCCCATTGACTTCCAGCATGTCGCCGTCAGACTTTATGTCACCTTTGAAACGACCGTGTGTCGTATCGTACTTTAATAAATAAGCTAAATTGTCTACCGGAACGAGATCGTTGATGGCGACGCATTCTATATCGCGACTCTCCACTAACAGTTTAAATACAAGACGTCCAATTCGTCCAAACCCGTTAATCGCGACTCTAATTGGCATCAAAACCTCTCATTCACTGTTTGATCCTATGATATTACAGTTGGATCGGAAAGTAAAGCATGAAGTCGACAAATGCAGGGAATTTTTTAAAATCTGAAAAAAGAACTGCAAGCCGGAATTATACCTTCCGGCTTGCGTTGATTAGTCAGCAAGGTATTCTACGATGCAGGTTTGCGCATTATCACCGACTCGTTGGCCGCTCTTAATAATGCGAGTGTAGCCACCTTGCCGGTCGGCAAAACGCTCTCTTAAATCATCAAATAGGATGTCAACCACCTGTCTGTCGACATTATAAACACTTTTATCCCCTTCGCGAGCCTTTCTTGCTTCCTTTGGAGAAAGAGGGTTGTAGCGAACCATGAGCTCACCCATGACCTGTCTTCTGGAAGCTAATGTGTTCTTTTTCGCAAGCGTAATCATTTTATCGGCATAGGACCTTAAGTGCTTTGCCTTTGTGACAGTTGTTGTTAGCCTGCCATGATAAATCAGGGACTTCAGCATATTCGCCATCATACAACGCTTGTGTGAAGAGGTACGCCCTAGTTTAAATGTTTTGTTTTTATGCCTCATTAGTTGTCCTCAATTTTAAACACTTCAGCTTTATTTTTTCTGGTTTCGTGAAGTTCTCGCATTTTGTCTTTGACATTCTCTCTTGTGATGCCATAGTCACTGAGGTCGGTGCCGAGGGACAACCCCATTTCAGAAAGCTTATCTTTAATTTCGTTGAGTGATTTCTTGCCAAAGTTTTTGAATTTCAGCATCTCACTTTCCGGAATCAAAATCAACTCAGCTATTGTCTCTATGTCACGCTCTCGATGCTTAAGGCAATTAGTGGAACGGACAGATAATTCGATTTCGTCAATACGGAGGCAAAGCTTGTCGAGCAGTTCATCATCACTAGCGCGTGATGCGCTGTCGCGGTCATGAAAGACGATTGAATGTGTTTTGAGCTGGTTGAAAACTTCGATGTGCTTATTCCAGATCTGATTTGCGAACGTGAGAGCTTCTGATGGTGTGACTCGCCCGTCCGTCTCGACTTCTATGACAAGTCGATCGAAATCTGTATCTTGTCCGACGCGGGTGTTTTCTACGTAATAGTTGACAGCACGAACCGGTGAAAATGAGGCGTCTATCAAGATCTCATGCACCACTTTATCAAACTCGAATCTTTCAGAAGGGACATAACCCCTCCCGATCATCACTTTAAAGTCGATTTTTTTTACCATTGGCTCCGTGGCTGTAAATACTGGCATATCGGGATTGACAACCTCAAAATTCGTGCTTTGTATAAGATCGCCAAGAGTCACAACGTGCGAACCGCCGCCAGCATCAAGCAGATCCTGGGAAACGTCCAACATGCAGCTAATCTCGGTAACGTCACGTGAACCAGCCTCGTCGTCCCTGGGCAACCTACGAAGAAGAGCCCCCTTGAGATTAAGTATGATGTTCGTGACGTCTTCAATCACGCCATCAATTGACATAAACTCATGCGAAACCCCTTCAATTAAAACTGATACAATCGCGGGAGACTCGAGGGAACTCAACAAAATACGCCGCATTGAATTTCCGAGTGTATGGCCAAAACCACGTTCAAAGGGCTCTGCGATAAACTGAGCAAAGTTTGGACGACTTTTATCTTCATTCACTAAAATTTTCTGAGGCATTTCGAACTTGCCATACTTGACAGCCATGTATTTCTCCTAAATGATTGCTAAAGATTCCCGTCTACTTACGCTCGACGTCGTTTTCTTGGACGGCACCCGTTATGCGGTACAGGTGTCACATCTTCAATTTCCGTAATAATGATGCCAGCGGCTTGTACGCCTCGAACGGCTGATTCGCGACCAGCTCCGGGTCCGTTTAATTTAACTTTCGCTTCTTTCATTCCCATTGACATGGCATCGCGCGAAGCATTTAGAGCTGCGACATTGCCGGCATACGCAGAAGATTTTTTCGAATGTTTAAAACCGGCTTTACCCGCAGACGACCAAGAGACCACATGACCCGCCATGTCAGTGATCGTGACCACTGTGTTGTTGAATGTCGCTTGTACATGAACAACGCCGTTAGGGACATGGCGCCCTTTTGCTTTGCGGGCAGGCTTTTTGTCAGAACTAGATTTCGCAGTCACTCTTTTACTCCCTATTTCTTCTTATTCGCCACCGTTTTGCGGCGACCTTTACGTGTTCTTGAATTTGTTCGGGTACGTTGTCCACGAACCGGCAGTCCTAATCTATGCCTTAATCCCCTGTAGGAATTGATGCCAATTAATCTTTTGATATCGTTTTGGGTTTGACGTCTTAGGTCTCCTTCAACAGTATACTCAGATTGTAAAGTCGCATTTAGCTTGGCAGTTTCATCCTGTGTCAGCTCTTTGGCCTTTTTTGCTGGGTCAATACCGAGTTGATTCAGCACGTTTTGCGCAAGATGGCGTCCTATTCCATAGATGTAGGTCAAACTGATCTCTAATCTTTTGTTGTCCGGTATATCGACACCGATAACTCTAGGCATTAATGTCTCCTTATCTCTTATTTAGACCAGTAGTGTACCAAATTTTCACTAAATGATCCAGTCAAAATTGAGGTTAACGACCCTTCACGCGTCCCTTTTTCATAAAACCGTCATATCGTTTCATGAGTAGGTGTGACTCGACTTGCTTCATTGTGTCAAGTACCACACCGACTAGGATGAGGAGGGCGGTCCCCCCGAAAAAATAGCTAATTGTTTGAGGAATCGTTAGTAATCTGCCGATAATGTTAGGCAGAACCGCGATCAGAGCAAGAAACACAGCTCCAATCAGCGTGATCCTATTCATTGTCGACTCAAGGTATTCTTGAGTCGGTCGCCCTTGCCTTATGCCGGGTATGAAAGCGCCATTCTTCTTCATATCCGATGCGATCTGATCAGGGTTAAATTGCGTCGCTGTCCAAAAGTACGTAAAGAAAATGATTAGTGTGCAAAACAAAATGAGATAGGTAGACGATCCCATCGTTAAATATTGCGCAAACTGACCGATATAGGAATCGGGTGAGATAAACTTCAATATCGTTGCAGGAAACATCAAAAGGGCCGATGCAAAGATCACCGGAATGACACCCGCATAGTTGACCTTCAGAGGGATATAAGACGCACCGCCTTGCACTTCTCGCCTGCCCACAATTCTTCTGGCATGTTGTATCGGGATTCGTCGATGGCCTTGGATGACCTGTATCGTCGCGATGATCACCACAACAAAAATTGCGAGTATGAGTGCGACTGAAGCTAACGACATTTGACCGGGTTCTTGAGAATCAAGATTCAATTGTTGTAAAATCAAACCGAAAGCGCTCGGCAATTGAGACAATATACCTATGGCGATGATCAAACTAATGCCATTGCCGATCCCTTTTTCCGTGATTTGCTCCCCTATCCACATGAGAAAGAGAACGCCTGTCGTCATCGTGACTGAGACGACAAGATAAAAGAGCCATGGAATGCCGAAAATTTGAGGGATGAGCATTTCCGGCTCGACAATTCCTGGGCTGCTCATGTTCATCTGCAGCGCAAATCTCGCATAGACTGTCGACTGTAAAAGAGCTAAGCCGACTGTCACGAGCCTTGTGTACTTGTTGATTTTACGCTTTCCAGCCTCTGGATTTTCTTTGACTTCCCGCTGCAATCCTGGAATCATGGCCATGAGAAGCTGAAGCATAATGCTTGCAGATATATACGGCACAACGCTGAGGGCAAAAACAGTCATTTGAGCAAAAGCGCCCCCTGAGAATATATTGACCATTTGAAATAGATTCTGCGCACCGCCCATGGCACTTTTGAAATAGTTGAGGGCAACCTCTCCGTTGATACCCGGCACGGGGACGTAAACTCCTATACGGCACGCAACTAACATCAGCAGCGTAAAGGAAATCTTGGCGCGCAGTTCCGGAATTGAAAAGACTCTTTTGATTGCTTCTATCATATTGTTCCCATATCACCCACCGAGGGAAAGATTGACGACACTTTTTTTGCTATTGATTAACCATCAACTGTAAAGGATATATTTGCATTTTGCAACTTTTCCTGAGCACCGGCTGAAATAGCAGGTAAACGGATCGTGACTTTTTTTGTGATGTCACCCTCTGCAAGTAGCTTGATTCGTCCCTCATTTCGGCATACGATTCCTTTGTCAACAAGAGTCTCTACATTGACCTCGTCACCATCATTGAAGTGGGTCTCAATTTCGCCAAGATTCACTATTTCCCATTCCTTGCGGAATCGTGCATTACTAAAACCGCGGCTTGGGAGACGCATATGGAGACGGATTTGTCCACCTTCATAACCAAGGCGTCTTTTATAACCTGCTCTTGAACCGTCACCTTTATGGCCACGACCACAGGTTTTACCTTTGGAGCCGTTGCCACGGCCAACACGGGTTCTCTTCGTGCGTCCTCTACTACTATTTGATAAATCGGATAACGAATTCATAATTAACGTCTCATCTCTTGTATGGCTTCTCTTGAGCTCAATGATTTAAGAGCTTTAAAAGTCGCTTTCACTTGATTGATCGGGTTGTTTCCCCCGAGATTTTTGGCCATGACATCTTTGATACCGGCCATTTCCAAAACAGACCTTACCATCGACCCTGCGATAACACCAGAGCCAACAGGGGCCGGTTTAAAGAGAACATGAACTCCGTCCCAACGAACATCGAGCTCATAAGGAATTGTCGTCCCTTCCATCTCGATTACGATTAGGTCTTGACGCGCACTTTCGCCTGCCTTCCGTATGGCATCTGTCAACTCGTTAGCTTTGGCGAAACCATAGCCAACGCGCTTTCCATCTCCGACAATCACAAGAGCTGAAAAACTAAATTTTCGGCCTCCTT
The DNA here is from genome assembly GCA_964629645.1 of uncultured bacterium. Classification (GTDB taxonomy): domain Bacteria; phylum Chlamydiota; class Chlamydiia; order Chlamydiales; family SLFE01; genus JAAKFL01. The sequence continues at coordinate 34,808 of CAZVSU010000010.1, forward strand.
TGACAACCTTTGAGCAACGGTTGATGAAAAGTACTTTTTCCTGTAAATCCTGTTCAGATTGCTTTGCCATTTAACTTCCTATACTTAAAATGATACACCTTGCTCTCGTACGGCCCCGGCCAGTTCAGCAAGAATTCCATGATACTTGCTCGATCCTCGATCAAATACCAATTCGGTAATATCTTTATCTTTTGCCAAAGCTCCAATCACTTCTCCTAACTTCTTTGCCACGTCTTTGTTCTTTTTATTGAACTCTGTTCCTTTGAAGTTTTTGGAAAGTGTCGATGTTGAACCGATCGTCACACCGTTTTCGTCATCGATCAATTGTGCGTAGAGATGTTTGTTTGACTTAACAACGCAGAGCCTCGGTTTAGCGGCAGATCCGCGAAGCTTTTTTCTAACGCGCAGAGCGCGCTTGCCTTTACGCATACGATTTTTTGCTTTTTCTTGATTCATGACTGATTATCCTTTAGCTGCAGCTTTACCGGCTTTCTTCCTGACATATTCATCCGCGTAGCGAATTCCTTTCCCTTTATAGGGTTCTGGAGGTCTTACAGATCTTAGGTCTGCTGAGAACTGACCGACCTGCTGTTTATCAGCACCAGACACGATCAGCGTAGTGTCTTTATCCTCAGTAGAGACAGAGATTCCATTAGGAATTTCAAGCTGCGTAGGATGAGAGTAACCAACAAGCAGATCAACCATATTCCCTTGAACTCTTGCGCGATATCCGGTCCCAATCAGCTTCAGCCTCGTTTCGTAACCTGTGGACGTGCCATGAACCATATTCGCGATCAGAGAGCGATAGAGTCCGTGCCACTTTCTGTTTGCCTGCTTCTCGTTCTTTAATCCGACAGTCACCTGCTGATCGCTAATATCGATCGAAATAATAGGCATGACTTTAAGAGACAACTCTCCTTTGGGACCCTTAACCGAAAGCACCAGTCCATTTTGCTTGACCTCTACTCCTTTCGGAAGCGGGATGGGCATTTTTCCTTTCCGTGACATGACCTTAGACTCCTTATTCTACCAAACCAGGCAGAGAAGCTCTCCGCCAATTTTCTTTTCCATGGCCTCTGAACCCGCCATCACACCTTGTGAGGTAGAGACAATACTTAAACCCAATCCACCAAAAAACACAGGGATTTCATGACCTTTGACATAACGACGGAGACCCGGCTTCGACACTTTTTTCAAACCACGTATCACAGGTCGCCTCGAACGCGTATACTTAAGAAAAATACGCATGGTTCCACCTGAACGATCTTGCTTAACAATGAAGTTTTCGATAAAGCCCTTCTCTTTCATAATCTCTGCAATGTTCACCTTAACTTTGCTTAAGGGGATATCGACATAGCGATGTTCGGCTTTTGTCGCGTTGCGGATCCTCGTTAAGAAATCTGCGATAGGATCGCTTTGTGTCATATCAAATGTCTCCTCAATCTCACTTGGCCTAGCCGGCCACAATAATTTCTAAATTCTTAAATGGCATACCCATTTGCCGCAAAAGTTCGACGCATTCATCATCGCTTTCTGCAGTCGTCACAAAAGTGATGTTCATCCCTTTTGTTTGTTTGACCTTATCTAAATCTAATTCAGGGAATACTGTATGATCGTTCAAGCCCAGAGTGCAATTACCCTGCTTATCGGTTCCGCGCTCAAAACCGCGGAAGTCTCGAATCCTAGGACTGACAATATTGACAAAACGATCCATAAATTCATACATTCTGGTTCCGCGCAATGTTACTTTAACGCCGATCGGCATTCCTTCCCTCAACTTGAAGTTAGAAATGGACTTCTTGGCCCGTGTGACAACAGGTTTTTGACCAGTGATCAATGCCAATTCATTAATGGCGTCTTGAAGGGAATTTTTGTCTCTTGCAAGCTCTGCGATACCCATGTTAATCACAATCTTCGTGAGCACAGGGATTGTCATCACATTCTCGTACCCGAACTTTTTAGTCAGTTCTGATTTGATTGACTCGTTATATCTTTTTTTTAGTCTCGACATACTACCACTCATTTCGCTTTTTTCAGTGACCGATGGGTCACCTCTTTGCCATCCTTAATATAATACAGGAACTTCTCACCGTTATCATCAACTTTAACTTTCAGCTTGACCGCATTCCCCTCACTATCGCAAATCTGTACGTTGGATATGTGGATGGGACGCTCGATATCGATGATGCTTCCTTGGGGATTTTCCTGTGTTGGACGAACGTGCTTTTTCCTTAGGTTGACACCCTGAACCAAGACGCGGTCATTATCCATGCACTTGAGAACAGATCCTGTCTGTCCTTTGCTGTTGCCCGCAATCACAATAACCTGATCGCCTCTTCGAATCTTTCGACATCTGTTGTTTGATGTTAATTTTTTCATTTTTGATTCACCTCTATGCTTAGATCACTTCCGGGGCCAACGAACATATCTTGAGGAAGCCGTGATCGCGCACTTCTCTCGCAACAGGGCCGAAGATACGAGTCCCTTTAGGTTCTTTTTTGTCGTCGATGATGACACCGCAGTTATTATCAAACCGCAAAATTGAACCATCGTCGCGACGGATCGAACTTTTCGTTCGAACGATCACAACTTTGACGACGTCTCCTTTCTTGACATTGCTGTTAGGAAGGGCTTCTTTCACGGAGCAAACAATAATGTCACCAACATTTGCATAGCGTCTTTTCGAACCACCAAGAACCTTGATGACTTTCGCCTTTTTGGCTCCTGAATTGTCAACGATGTCTAATTGACTTTCTGATTCCAGCATTTTGCATTCCTTTTAATCGTTTAAACTTCCGCTTTTCCTACGACACGCCAGCTTTTCAATTTTGAAAGCGGCCTTGTCTCCATAATGGTCACTTTGTCGCCCACGCTCAGCGAATCATCAGCATGCGCAAGAAATATTTTTTTCCTTCGTACTACTTTTCCATAAAGCTTGTGACGCTCTTTTGTGGTCACTTCAACTTTTACGGTTTTTTGCATCTTGTTCGAGACAACAACGCCCTCTCGAACTTTTCTTGGATTTCTCTGAACGTCTTCCAT
>CAZVSU010000010.1:37859-43905 GCA_964629645.1 uncultured bacterium
ATCACTTCCTCACACTCGTTTCTTTTCGTTAATGACCGTCTGTAGCCGCGCTATGTGGCGTCTGAACTCTTTGGCCTTGTGAGGCTGATCGGGTTTTTCGAGCAGTGCGCTATTTTTGAACACATACAACTGGTGCATACAGTCCTGAAGCATGAGCTCTAACTCTTCGGTCGATTGATCTCTCAATTCTTTCGCTTTCAACATAACTTACCTCTATACCTCTTCCATTCGCTCGACGAAGCGTGTTTTCAGGGGCAACTTGGCAGAAGCCCTTCGCATTGCTTCCTGTGCGAGTTCTTTTGGAACGTCTGCAACCTCAAATAATATGCGACCGGGTCTGACGACCACGACATAATGATCAACGCCGCCTTTACCTTTACCCATCCTCACTTCTGCGGGCTTCTTCGTGACAGGCTTGTCTGGAAAAATCCGAATCCACACTTTGCCACGACGCTGGAGATATCGATTGATCGCCACACGTGCTGCTTCAATCTGTTTATCGGTAATCCAACCGCGGTCGAGGACCTGAATTCCGAATTCACCAAAATGGACAAACTGGCACGATTGGGAAAGTCCTTTATGCTGGCCCTTCTGTTGCTTTCGATATTTCGTTTTTTTAGGCATCAATGGCATGGATCACACTGCCCCTTTAGTTGTTCGTTTCATTTCTCCACGGTGAATCCAGACTTTTACTCCAAGACTACCGTACGGTGTTTCTGCACGCGATGTCGCGTAATCAATATCTGCCCTTAACGTATGAAGAGGAATGCTACCTTCCTTATACCATTCGGTACGGGCAATCTCAGCGCCTCCGAGACGCCCTGAAACCTGAACCTTAATTCCCTTAGCACCTGCATCCATTGCACTTTGCAGAGCACTTTTCATTGCCTTTCTAAACGAAACGCGGCGCGATAACTGATTCGCAATGCGATCGCCAACGATTTTAGCATCGTTATCGGGTCTTTTGATCTCTTCAACTTCGACAAACACTTCTTTACCGGTCAACTTTGACAACTTCGCTTTCAGCTGTTCGATCTCACTGCCCTTTTTACCGATCACTAGCCCTGGTCTTGAAGTAGAAATAATGACTTCGACTTTCTCGCTCATTCGGCGAATTTTGATACCCGATGTGCCATTGCATGCCGGCAATGAGAGCAAGAAGTCTCTGATTTTTTTATCTTCAACCAAATGGCGGCCAAATTCCTGTTTGTTTGCGTACCATTTTGAGTCCCAGTCTTCACGTAATTTAAGCCTCAGACCCTTTGGATTCGTTTTCTGCCCCATGTTTACTCCTTCTCTCCCACAACCACCGTAAAGTGCGAGGTGCGCTTTATCACGGGGTGGCTGCCGCCTTTGTTCTTTGGTTTTGCCCGCTTCATACGGGAGCCTTCATCAATACGAACCTCCAAAACTGAGAGGCTGTCTCGATTTAAATCGAGATTGTTTTCTGCATTTGCGACAGCGCTGTCTAATGTCTTTTTCAAGAGCGGCCCTGCCTTTGTGTGGCTGTAACGTAGTTGCAATGAGGCTTCAGTGACAGTTAGGCCACGGATCTCGTCAGCCACAAGTCTCGCCTTGCGGGGACTAATCCGGACATATTTTGACTTTGCTTGGGCTGTTGCCATGAGCGTTTTCCTTTCTTACTTTTTCGGGTGACCTTTAAATGTACGCGTCGGTGCAAATTCACCGAGGCGATGGCCCACCATATTTTCAGATACAAATACTGTTAAAAACTTTCGTCCGTTGTGGACTTCAAATGTTAATCCTACAAATTCAGGAACAATCATAGATCGTCTTGACCACGTTTTGATTGGATCACTCGAACTTGTCTGTCTGGCCTTCATCACCTTATTCATAAGATGGTGATCCACAAATGGACCTTTTTTTAATGATCTTGCCATAACCCTACTTCGTTATTTTCTCTTCTTACGTGCTTTCACAACGTGTTTTGTCGACTTTTTATTGGACCTTGTTTTCACGCCCACATATGTCGCCCATGGTGTTTGCGGAATATTTCCCTTACTCTTACCTTCACCACCGCCGTGCGGATGATCAACTGGATTCATCACAACTCCTCGAACTGTTGGTCGAACCCCTTTCCAGCGATTTCGACCCGCTTTTCCTTCAACGCGAAGGCTGTTTTCAGGATTAGACACAGCACCGAAAGTGGCTCGGCAACTCACATTAACAAGTCTCACTTCTCCAGAGGGCAATCGCACCGTGGCCGTTTGACCGCTCCTTGCCATAAGCTGAGCAAAGAGACCAGCCGATCTTACAAGAGCCCCTCCTCTCCCTGGGACAAGTTCAATGTTATGAATAATTGAGCCAAGAGGCATATCTTTCAGCATCATCGCACATCCGACCGCGTAAGGAGGTTGGGAACCTGAGTGGACGATATCTCCGCGTTTCAAACCTTGAGGAGCAATAATGTAGCGTTTTTCACCATCAGCGTAATTTAAGAGAGCGATGTAGGATGAGCGGTTCGGATCATACTCGATCGAGGCAACTTTTGCCGGTATGTCCAATTTATCTCTCTTAAAGTCGATGATTCTATATTTACGCTTGTGACCTCCACCTTTATGACGGCACGTAATATGACCTTTGTTGTTGCGACCATTCGTGCGCTTCTTAGGCAGGAGGAGCGATTTAGTCGGCTTTACACGCTTTCGGCGCTTTTGCTGTCCTGCTTTCTTCTGCTTTTCTGCATCATCGGCGAGGGTCAGCTTCTCGTGAGCCGGAAGAATGGTTTGTCTTAAGCTCGGAGTAATCGGTCGAAATTTCTTTAACATGTCTCTTTAGGCTCCTTTATACATTATCCAAAGCGTCATTCTCATGGAGAGTGACAATGGCTTTTTTGAAACCTGATTTACAACCATGGCCTCTACGGGTCCTCAACATGCGCGTTGATTTAGGCTTCACGTTAATGGTGTTGACTGACGTCACTTTAATATTCTGATCTTTATAAATTTCTTCGACTGCTTTCGCGATCTCTTTCTTGTTGGCCCTACGGTCCACAATGAAGACATACTTCGGTTTTTGACACCTTGCAATACAAGGATTGCTTTCACATGTCTTTAGGCTCTCAAGAGTTGTCGCCTTCTCGGTCACATGCCGATTTTTGATGATCTGGCGAGGATTTTTGCTCTTCATAATTCTCATTCCTTCCGCTTTACGACAACCACTCGATTATTTGTTCCAAGGCCTTTTCAGTGACGACTATGTTGCCGGCAAGCATAACGTCATATCCGCTAATATTCTGCGCTTGGTTGAAACGCACTTTGGGTATGTTTGACACGCTCTTGGACAAATTTTGATGCAGTTGTCCTTTAACATGGCATATTTTGGTCTCTCCCTCTACATCCACGGTTTCTGTCGCAGACTCCCCTAAAAATAGAGCTCTTCCCGTAATCCCGGCTGCTTTCATGAACTGGCAGACTGTCTTCGTCTTAGGCTTTTCCATTTCGAAATGATCGAGAACATGAAGTTGGTTCTGCCTAATCTTTTCGCCAATCAAAAACCGGATCGCAGCGCGCCGTTCTTGCTTATTAATTCTGACGTGCTGATCGAATTTTGGCTTGGGGCCAAAAACGATTCCGCCCCCGCGGTACTGCGGTGTGACAAGGGAGCCTTGACGGGCGCGGCCTGATCCTTTCTGTGGACGCGGCTTCTTTGTCGTATGTTTCACTTCGGATCGGGTCTTCGTGTTTGCTGACCATTGCCTTAGATTGGCCCGCAGCGCCACAATGTAATCTTTTACGGACTGCCCATTGGCTTCCGCATTGGCTAAGGTTTCGTCAACTTCGACTGTTCCAATTTCTTGGCCCGCCAGATTGTATTTTTTGAGCTGAACCACTGCTTTCTCCAATCGTTACTTCTTAGATTTACTTTTCTGTTTCTTCTTAACCGCTTCTGTCAGCGTCACCAAACCGTTTTTGGGTCCGGGAACTGCACCTTTGACAACGATCAGATTGTCTTCCTTAACAATCGTCACGACCTGCAAGCTTTGCGTGGTTGTCATGCGGTTACCCATATGACTTGCCCGCTTTCCCCCTTTTAAGCATCGTCCCGGAGTACTTCTCATACCGGTCGACCCGGCATGTCTGTGAACGGGCCCCGTACCGTGAGATGCCGGATAACCTCTAAAGTTGTGGAGCTTCATAACCCCCTGAAACCCTTTACCAATGGAGCGCGCCGTGGCGTCGATAAATTCAACACCTTCAAACTGGTCGACGCCGATTTCTTGGCCAACTTCAAGACCATCTAATGTATCGACCCTGTATTCGGTGAGGTAGCGTCTCGGTGAAACGCCCGCTTTATTAAAATGTCCAAGCTGCGGTTTTCGTACACGTTTTTGGACTGTCCTTTCATCTTTAGTCTTGATCTCTTCAAATCCGATTTGAACAGCGTCGTAGCCATCATTCGCAGATGTTTTAATTTGGGTGATGACATTTGGCTCAGCTTCAATGACTGTACAAACGACAAGGTTTCCATTGTCATCAAACATATGCGTCATACCGCGCTTTTTGCCCATTAGTTTACGTGCCATACGTTTTTCCTTCATCGGTTAAGCCCCGGTTCAAACCAAGGGCATCATCTCGCATATCTATCAAGTGCAAATTTCACGCTGTCCGCTTAACTAGACGCTTTTCTCGTGAAATGGACGAAAATCCGAAGCAGCTAGTGTAAATTCTTACGCAGCGAACATTGCGGCGTTGAAAACGACAAGCATATCACGGCGCTTAATTTAGGGCAACAGGGTCGAAAAATAATTGTGATTATTTTTTCTTAGGGATCGTGACCACCTGGCCGCTTCTCTTGATCTGACGATCTTGAACTTTCTGAACGTCTGCGCCTGGTGAAAACTCAATCTTGTCATAAGCGTCTCCAAGAACAGATCCCAACTTCAGCTTTAAAAGTTTTGGACGCTTGACGGCCCCTCTAAGATGAACAGTGACAAGCTGGCTTTTGAAATAAACTCTTTGACCGTCTTGCAGTCGATCATCCGGTTTGACTCCGACAGCGATCGAATGGGGCTTGGGGCAGGCGATGCCGATAAGATCAGCCGCAGTGGCCCCTTGTGGGAGAAAATGGACCCCTCTGTTTTCAACAGCCCCAGTAGCAGTGACCTGTATCTCAAGTTGATCCGGAATAATTTTCGGATCAGACTTTAAGGTCGTAAAAAGGGCAATGGCAGTCATGACCGAAGCAAAAACCACAACAACACCCCATTCATGGACGGCTAGACAGTTATTTTCCTTCATTGGCGGGGAAAAGGGCGTCTTTCACTGTTTCTGTGTTCGCTATTTTTGTTGCGATCACAACTAGTGAAAGGCTTGCGCTAACAATGGCATTGACCTTGACATTTTTAAAGCCGCCGAGCAGCTTGTAGACTTGATAACTGATTTGTGAAATTTTACAGATGACGCTCATCTTGGCGTCCCATTGGCTCATTTTTGAAGCCCTATCCTCTCCGCCTTGCACGTATTTAGCTTTCTGGTCAGCAATCCCAAGCGCTAAGACACCAATGAAGAGGAAGCGGATTGTAGGTGATATCGGCAACTTTGAAAATCCAGCTGTTTTCGCTCCAAACAAAGCGGCTGTTGATACCGCTGACAAAAAGAACCCGTTAATGACGAGAGCGGTTTTGACAAGCCTGTTCCTCCCATCGCTATTGCTTTTAATCTCCTGAATGACCTTTCCGGATAAGAGCTCAAATGTAAACGGAAGAACATCGACCCCATCGGTAAAAGAGCAAAATGCGTCAAATGTTCCGGATAGATTTTGAATGGTTTCGTTTGCAGGCGCTAGAGGGAGGGCGCGGCCGCAAAGCTCGGCCAAGTCGTAAACACCTTCTAGCGTACGAAAATACTCGGCACAGCCGCTGCAAATAGCTTGAAATGACATGATCTACCTCAGTGATACATTAACTAGGGGACGTCTTCAAATTTCGAATTCTAAGCCGCCGGGATGAGCCAATCTCAATCGGTTCGTTATTAACAATATAGAGCAGATTGAGATCGGCTCATCGCGGCGCTTATAATGCCGA
>CAZVSU010000011.1:0-43172 GCA_964629645.1 uncultured bacterium
GAACACCTTATCCTGAAATCTGTCCAGGTTTTTAGCACCCCCGTGACCGATTACCGCGGAGATCGATTTTAACCCTTTTTTAAGTTGCGCTTTATTGTTGTGTAGAAAAGTAAATTTAAAATAATTAAAGTGTATTATATTCATAACAAAATAATTTAAAATCATATTATAGCATTTCAAAAATTAAGATTGGGTAAAAATGGGATTTTCCCCGTCACAACACCCCTTTAGTCAAATTGAGAGAGCTGATAAGATCATTTTTATGACTGAAACAAAGCAGCACTTTGATTGCGTGGTCCTCGGATCGGGCCCGGGGGGGTACCCGGCTGCCATTAGGGCCTCCCAGCTCGGCCTGTCGGTCGCGCTGATTGAAGCGAAAGATCTCGGGGGCACCTGTTTGAATCGGGGATGCATCCCCTCCAAAGCGCTCATCGCCAGCGCTCGCGCCTATCACGAGATCACCCGGTCCCAGCAGTACGGCATTTCGGTCAAAGAGGTCTCTTTTGACTACCGAAAAATGGTCGAGCGGGCTCAAGAGGTGGTCACTTCGATACGAGAGGGGCTTTCCGCCCTTTTACAAGCGAACGGCATCACCATTTTCCGCGGGCATGGCAAATTCGTCTCCCCCCGCGAGCTCAAAGTTCTTGGCGAAGACAATCTCGTTATCGAGGGAAAGTCTGTGATCATCGCCTCCGGTTCCGAACCCAGGAGGATTCCGGCATTTGAATGCGATGGAAAACGGATTCATGATTCCACCTCTTTCCTTCAACTGAGGGAACTGCCCAAAAAAATGATCGTCATCGGCGGGGGAGTGATCGGCTGTGAATTTGCCTCCATGTTGAGTCTGCTCGGGGTCGAGGTTGAGATTGTGGAAATGCTCCCCTGCATTTTGTCGTCTGAGAGTGAAGCGCTGTCACAAATTCTGACCCAAGAGCTCAAGGCGCGCGGCGTCGCCATTCATACCAAAGTGACAGTAAAGGGTGTCGAGAAAACCGACTGCGGAATCGACGTTGTGCTGGAAGAGGGAAAAACCCTCAAAGGGGAGATGGCGCTGGTATCAGTCGGGCGAAAAGTCAATAGCGACGAGATCGGGATCGAAAAGGCAGGGCTTAAAACAAAGCCAAACGGCGCGATTGAAGTGGACAGCAGGATGCGGACGTCTGTGGATGGCATTTACGCCATCGGCGACGTGACCGCGCATTGGTGGCTGGCCCATGTCGCAACCCACCACGGCCTAGTGGCTGCAAGCGAGGCGGCGGGCCTCCCAATGGACATGCATGAAAATGCCGTTCCCTCCATTGTGTTTACCGACCCTGAAATCGCCTCTGTCGGTTTGACCGCAGAAGAGGCCAAAGAAAAAGGGATCAAGGTTCAGACAGGGCGCTATCCGTTTCAGGCTCTCGGAAAATCGAAGGCTACGGGGCATCCCAATGGATTTGCAGAAATTGTCGCCGACCAAGAAACGGGGCAGATTTTAGGAGCGCAAGTCGCCGGCCAAGAAGCGGCCAGTTTGATCGCTGAGATGACCCTAGCTATTGCCAATGAGCTGACGATCGACTGTCTGGTGGGCACCATCCACGCCCATCCGACGCTTCCTGAAGTGTGGCTGGAAGCGGCTCTTGTTGCACGCGGAACACCGATTCACCTCCCTCCTAAAAAAAGAAAAGAGGCGACGCAGGATGCCCCACTCTGAACGTTTTGACACCACTCCCAAAGTGAAGCGCCGCCTCAATCCGTTGCCCGAAAACCCGGAAACGGAAGCCAAAGGGCGGTTCCCCTCTTGGCTGCACCGCGATTTGCCAAAAGGGGGAGGCCTTTGGACGACCGGACGCGCTGTCCGGGGAAAGCGATTGCACACAGTCTGTGAAGAGGCAAAATGCCCGAACTTAACCGAGTGCTGGTCGCACAAAACCGCAACGTTTTTGGTGATGGGAAAAGAGTGCACACGGGCCTGCGGTTTTTGCGACATCGAAACAAATAAAGCGCCGCTCGGGCTGGATCCTACAGAGCCAAAGCGTGTAGCGGAATCGGTGAAAGAATTGGGTTTGAAACACGTCGTCATCACCATGGTGGCCCGCGACGATTTGCAAGATGGCGGTGCAAAGCACTTAGCGCGCATCGTCAGGGCGGTGAGACAAGAAAATGAAACGGCAACCCTAGAGCTTCTGACCTCCGATTTTGAAGGGAACCGTGATGCCCTCGACCTAATTCTTGATGTCGAACCGGAAATTTTTAATCATAATATTGAAACCGTGCGGGAACTCACTCCCAGAGTGCGCCATAAAGCCACCTACGAGCGAACGCTCGGCGTTCTCGATTATGCCGCAAAAAAAGGAAAGGCCCATTTCGTTAAATCAGGTCTTATGGTTGGGCTTGGCGAAGCGCCCGAACAAGTCGAGCAGACACTCACCGATCTGAAATCGGTGGGCGTCGATATTGTGACGATCGGGCAGTACTTGCAGGCAAGCCGGCATAAACTGCGGGTCAAAGAGTTTGTGACGCCCAATCAATTTGATGCCTACGCGGCATATGGCCGTGCGATCGGCATCGCCCATATGTACAGCGGTCCATTTGTGCGTTCAAGTTATAACGCCGGGCTCGTCTTTGAGGAAGTGAAGGCGAAGTAATTCCCTTTCCGATTTCTCAACATTGTGTTAAAATCTAGGCGCAATTTAAGGAAATATCTTATGGATTTTGAAGACTCTCTCGACGCTTATCCCATGATCGACGCAATTGATAAAGAAATTTTGATGCACCGCGACGTTCATTTTGGGGGCAAATTCTCCATCATGCAAGAGTACTACGAGGTCGGGGGAAAGGGGATCCATCCCGAGTTTGACCTGAAGCGGATCGAACTGCTGGCGCAAATGGAAAATGAGATGGGTGAGAACATGGCTCCTCTCGTTTTGACGGGAAGCGATGCCGAAAAGGTAGGGAGGGCTCTCGATGCCTATAAAATGCTGCGCGACCTTTACGAAGAAGAGAACCCAAAGTCAAAGCTCCCCTTGCTGATCGCCGATCTTATCTTGTCCGAAGAAGAAGAAGCAGAAGAGGAGGTCAAGGCTATCGTTGAGCAAAACAGGGTCATCATCCCCCACCTTCTCGATCTCCTTCGCTCAGTCGATTATCACGACCCCCTTTTTCCGGGATATGGACACGCTCCCTTTTTAGCGGCGAAGTGTCTCGGCCTAATCGGTGACGAAAGGGCTGTCTTTTCCCTTTTCGAATGTTTAGGCGACGGCGATTTTGGCGATGAAAAAATGGTGCTGTCAGCTTTGAGAACCGCCGGTGAGCCGGCCAAAAAACTTTTGCTTAAAGTGGCCAAGAGCGAACCGATCAAAGAAGATAACGAGCGGGCAGCGCTCGGCATGATCGCATTTCAGGACGATCCCGAGGTGAGAGAGACGGCGCTCACGCTATTAGAAAAGCCCGAATCGCTTGAAAGCGACTCGTTTGCCACCTATCTGATTTGCGTGTGCGAGGGACTCAAGACCGATGATGAGAAAAAGCGTTTCCTTTCACTCCTTGAGCGAAACGACTTACCCGATTACATGAAACGAGACATCGAAGCCGTCGCCAAAGAGCATTGAGCTTCTATTTTGTCAGGTATCTTGCAATTTTATTCGCTTGACCGCTTAGTTCTTCGGGAAGCGTAGCTTCGAGTTTATCTTCCAAATCTTTTTTTACTTCTGCTTTTTTTTCTCTTATCCTGGCTTCAGCCTCTTGTTGATACTGCTCTGGAGAATCCGACTTTAAGATGATGCTAACCATGCTGTTTTCAAAGGCATCATCGAGTTTTGAGATCAACCATTTTTCTTGAAGGTTTTGACTCATAATTTTTAAGCTGACCAGAGCGAGCTCGTTCTTTTGTCTTTTTGAAAGAGGGGGCGTTGACTCTTTTGTCTCTTCCGTAATGATTGCATCAATGTCTTTCTTCAGATTGACATATCCGGCATACGTAGAAAAAATCTCTGAAACATCTTTCGGTTGTATTAACGTATTTCTTTTTTGAAAGTCTTCTACTTTTTGGTTCATTTTTTTGACTAAAGAAGCTTCACAGCTTTCAAGTGCTTTTTCACACTGCTTGGCCTGTTCTTCCGTAAAACACCACGTCACATCGTCCAGAGAAGGCAGGGTTGTGTCGAAAATCAAACCCTTTTCACGAAGTTTGATCATATAGGTCTTTCGTTCATCCACCAGTTTTTCTCTATATTGTCGAGCCACAACACGCGCTTGGTTGCGTCTTGCGCGCTCCATTGTCCTTCTCATGGGTGGAATAAACCGATTGGCAAACGTTATGAAAGCTGTTGGAATAAGGAGAGCAAGGCCTAAACCAACGATGGCGATCGTTACAGCGGCGGCAACGCCGAGAGGGTTGGCGACCGCTATGGCAACTCCCACACCGGCAGCGGCGATCGCAGGGGGAGCGACGACAACAGCTCCAACGCGTACAGCCTTTTCTATGAACGAAGCTTCTTTAAATGCTTCGTATTGATTTTTAAGAACTCTTGCGATTCCCTTCATCAGAAATTGTGGTTTGAATAGAAAACGGCGCCCCTCACCCGCGGTTGTCAGTAAAGCAATATTTCTTTGTTCGGCTAATATTTCGTGCATGGACGCCCCTGAAAGGGCACTTAAAACACCGATAGCTGCGATTTCATCTGTTGGCCGCAATAGTTTGCTCGCTGTTTGAATCGCCCCTGCTTTACCACCCTCCATAAGAGCTGTGACAAGGGGATTTGTAACCGTTTTGATGATGTTCCCTTCTCTGACTCCCTCTACGGCGGCAAGTGCAACCTTAGGCATTTTCGCCATGAGAGGCCCATAACGCACAAGATCACCCAGTGCTTTCCATTTTGCAATCTCTTCGTACTTTTCTCTGTCCATAGGAAGTCTCGGTTCGATGTCCCGACCCATCTGCCCAAGAGCAGCGCGGGTGTAAACGCGCGATCTCATACCATTTGTCAACGTTTCAAGCGTCGATTCATCTCCAAGCAAGCTGACAGTGAGGGCAATATCGCCGGCAAGTTCGATCGCAATGTTGGGATGATCATCTGCAAATGTCAAAAATTGATGCACTTGCTCTGTCAGAAATGCCGGAATATCACTTCCATCAGTTTTTAAAAAGAGCTTGAGGCCATCGAACCAATTGTAGCCATGTTCAGCGAACTGCATATCGAGTTCAAAGTCTTTCGGCTCTCGGTAAGACTTATTGACGTAACCGAGGGTGATAAAATTAATGACGGTTTCTTCACCGAAACTGGCGAGCTGATCCAATAAGGATTGCTCGGGGCGGTCTAATTTCTTATATTTTTTGATTTGTTCTCGATAGCCATCTTTTAAGGTGACCACTTCCTGCCGGAGTCTTTCAGACTCTTGGCTCATTTGTCGGATCTCTTGAGCCGCTGTCTCTTTTTGAGCGACTATTTTCTTAAAAACGCTTTGTTCCTCAGCCGACATCGCTTCCCATTCAAGTTCTCTTTGTTCAATCAATCGGGTCAACTTTTCCAACGACTCTAGTTTATGCTCGATGGATACATGGAGGTCGTTCCGTTTTTTTTCTCTTTCCCCGACCCCTTCAATCAACTTTTCCAGGAAGGCGGCACGGATATCAATTCTGATTCTTTGACGGTGGTCTCGAGCGCTTGTCAGAGCCTTTGCGAGGGCTTCATATTGCGTCTTTAACGATTCGAGGCTTCCTCCGCCCCGTAATCCGGGATTCTCGATTCTGTCCTTGAGTTCTTTTTCTTCGGAAAGCATCATCTTAATCGCACCGTCCAACTCTTTGGCTTGTTTCTTCAGAGTATTAATGCTTTGTTTGAAATTGTGGTCAATTTTTTCGGTGACGGTTTCTTCTTGCAGACTTCCTACTAACAAGAGCCGACCCCAGTCTTTTTCTTCCCAACCATAGGCGACGTCATCGCTTAATCCCATGACTCGGCCATAAACTCGCGCCGCTGCATCGATGCCGACGCTCATAAGCTTCCCTAAATACTTTTGAGCGGCTGTCGTTTTCTGTAAAAGAACCTGATTCAAATCACGACGGGCCACTTTTTGAATTTCAAGACGCTGGATCTGATCTTGAATTGTTTCGATCGATTCCCCCTCTTCAAAAAAATTGAACTTGATCTTTTGTTTGAGGAGTGCAATTTTTCTATCAATCAAGAGGAGTTTCATATCGAGCAGTTCTTCCTCGTTTAAAACATAATGAATTTCGGGAAGCACACCTGTTTTAATGGTTTGCTCAATTGTCTTGAGCTCCGTATTCAGTTTTTGAAAATCGGAAGTGATTTGCTGGTCTGGGGGAAGGCGCTCTTGAATGCTTCGGATAGTGCGCGGGACGTTGAATTCTTCGATCAGCTTTGTTCGTGCAGAAAGCACATCCTTGGGTTTTTCTTTCAGTGGATTGATAATGGGTTCGCTATAAGCCTCAATAAAATCAAGAGTCGCATCGTCGCCGGCTGTGGTGATGGCTGAAATTTCTTGGCTATATCCTGCTTCGGGATGTTTTCGAGCAAATTGCGTCTCATGCAGCTCCTCGAACAAACGGCGGATCCCAAAAAAAGCGGCCTCCTCGATGAGCAGACGCTGAGCATCATTATAAACGGTATTTTCGAAAGCTTTAACTCTCTTCTTAATCTCTGTCGCTTCGAGCAGGTCACTCATCTTAAGGCCCTTGTCTGCAATCTCCTGTGTGATATTGTTCATAAGTTCTTCACAGGCGAGGAGAAGCTGCTGCAGCGCCACTTTCGTCACATAATCCTCGGGCTCTAAGCGGAATTTGTTTTCGAGAGTGCTCAAATCTTTGGTGACCCGGATGGCTTTTTTTCTGATTTTTATGAGTTTTTGATTGAGCCCTACCATTTCTGTTTGCAGTTTTCGGAGCTGATCAACTTTTTTCCCTACGTTCGTTTTTGGGCCCCAAAAAAGACTCCACGATCTATTCTGAAGCTTGAGTTCAGAAGCGGTATTCACTTTCTCCCAAATCGAAACCTCTCCATCGAGATCATTGATGATATTTGGAATTTCTAAGGAAATTTGCGCCCATCTGTCCTGCGAGTTCGCAATTTTTGGATTGAACATCGGCACCCCCTTTTCGCGTTCATAGACGCAAATGACGTGCCAGGCCTACTATTCGTAACGTACTGAGGATGTGTGGGAGGGTTCGTTAATGGAGAGGGTTTTCCAGCGGCCGGACCGGTAGCGGCCGTAGTAAAGGGCGAAAGTGCCGAGGGCAAATAGGACCGTGATCAAAGACGCGGTCTCGATACTCGCCTGATAATGGATGACAGCGATGTAAACCGGCAGAACAAGGAGGATCCAAATGGCCACGGCGCCGCCGATTAAAATGAATAATGTGTCGCCGGCGGCCGTTAAAACCCCCATATATATGAAGCGGAGTCCATCGAGGAGGAGATAGAGGATCACCAAAAAGACGCAGATCCTTAAGGAGCTTAAGAATGCGGGGGTGAGGGCGCTTTCGGGCAGGTTGAGGAATTGACCCGCCAGCTCGTCGGCGAAAAAGGAAAAAACAAGCAGAAGAAACAGAAAAAAAAGCCCATTCAACTTGACGCCTGAAGAGATCGTTTTGCTGATGACAGACACTTTATTCGATCCGATATAGTTACCCGCGATTGCGGCAGTGCCTTTGCTCACCCCCTCTCCAAAAAAGTAGAAGAGGATCAAAATACTTTGAGAGATCCCCGCGATGGTGATGTGGGTGGGGCTTGCCCAGGTCATGATCATGTAAAAAAGGGCCCAGCCCGATATTTCAAAAGTGGCAAAGAGGGCAATGGGAAACCCGATTCTAAAGCAGCGGGCGAAGAGGCGGGGGCGAAATTTACAGTCCCAAGTGTGATAACGGCTCCGATTTTCCGATTTCAAAAAGACTGCGGCTAAGATAAGAGCTTGGAAGATCTGGCTGCCGCTTGTTGCAATGGCGGCCCCCGAAACCCCAAGCGAGGGCACCCATCCTTCGATTCCAAAAATCAAGACCCAATCAAGGGCGGCATTGACGATGTTGGTCGCTAGAGAAAGAAGCGTGATGATGATGACCTTTCCCCTGCCGACAAAAAAACCGGAGAGGGCGCCGTAAAGGGGGAAGCTCGGACCAAAAATCAACATCCAACTCAAATACTGTCTCTGGTATTCGTATTCGCTTTCTGTCCCAAAGAACAAAGCGCCGCCCCAAATGGCCATCGGGACGAAAAACAGCGCCGACGCGAGCCCAAGCCAGAGCATTTGCCAGACAGGGGCGCCGATTCTTTCGTAATTTTGAGCTCCATTATGCTGAGCAACAAAGACTTCGCTGATATTGGCCAGGACCATCCACCCAAAGATCATCGCCCATCCGAGCGTGCTGGCACTGACAGCGGCATTGAAAGCGGCTTGTGAGAACTGCGCCAGATAGAGGCGATCGACAAATAGCATCAGCATGACAGAAAACTCCGATATCATAAGGGGAAGAGAGAGCCGCCATAGTTCGCCAATGCTTCCTGGGGGATACCGAGTCAGAGCCATGGCAAAATTGTGCCAGCGGGGCAGAAAAATGGCAACAGTTCCTCGTACTTAGTTAATAAAGTTTTTCTACAAATTCGAATTCTAAGCCGCCGGGATGAGCCGATTGAGATCGGTTCATCGCGGCGCTTATAATGTCGAATTTGATCAAAAGCTTTTTTAACTAAGTCCTAGCGCCAAAAAAATTACGCTTGTGTTAGTCTGGGAAAAAAGGACGTTTCTATGCTCACGAAGACAAAATTTTGCCAAAAATTCCTTCGTTTTTTTTCATTGAGCCTGCTGGCACTTCTCGTCGCGGCGTGCTCTTCAACGACGACAATCTACCACAGTCTCGACGAAGGCGACGCCAACGATATCATCGTTTACCTCGACAATAAAGGGATCAAAGCATACAAGGTGCAGTCGGTGACCGGAGGGGGGCCGCAAGACCAGGTCCTTTGGGATATCACCGTTGCGAACGAAGAGGAAAAACAAGCGATGGCCCTTTTGCGCGCGGCAGGCTTGCCGAGGAGGCAAGGGCAGAGCCTGTTGACCATCTTTGAAAAAGGGGCCCTCGTCCCTTCCGAATTAGAAGAGAAAATTCGCTACGAAGCAGGGCTTGGAGAGCAGGTGGCGAGTACGATTCGCAAAATTGACGGCGTCTTGGATGCTGAAGTGCTGCTTTCTTTTCCCGAAACCGACCCGCTGAATCCCGACAGAACGACGGGCGATGTGACCGCTTCAGTGTACGTGAAACACACCGGAGTGCTCGACGATCCCAATACACAGCTTGTCCCCAAAATACGCCGGCTCGTCGCCAGCGCCATCCAGGGTTTGAAATTCGACAACGTGACTGTCATCACCGATAAGGCCCGTTACGCAGACATTTCTTTGCGGGAGCAAAGAGCAAGAATCGAGGCGGACAAGGATTGGGTGCGCGTCTGGTCGGTCATCGTCGCTAAAGAGTCTTCGAGGCGGTTTCAGGTGCTCTTTTTTGTCTTTTTAGTCCTCATATTGATTCTTCTTGTCGCACTTGGTTGGATCATCTGGAAAATGCACCGGTTGATTCCAAAGGGCGGTGTCGGACAGTACTTTAGTTTTTCTCCCTTTACCTCTGAAAAGACCGCCCTGGAACACAAGAAAAAGAGGCGGAATGAAGGCGACGAGGATGATGACGACGAAGAAGAAGACGATGACGACGAAGAGGATGAGGAAGATGAAGACGATGAGGAAGACGAGGAGCGCGTAAAAAAGCGAAAACCTGTTGAGACAGAAGCTCCTCCGGAAACTCTGGATGAAGACGAGTCTTAAGGGTGGCGCCCATGAACCTAAAAAGTTTGATGGTCATGCGTGTGCTGATCAATCATTATCACGGAGGCAGCCACCCTGCGCTTGGGTCGCTTCCGGAAGAGGATGTCGAACAGTTGCAGAAGCTGGACCTTGATTCAGACGATATTGCCTCTGCTACCAGGCAGCCTTGGGAGATTATCGGCGAGATTCACTACTCATGGCTGATTGATCTTTTGAGCGGCATGCCTGAAGCCCTTCTTCCCTATTATATCGCTTCGCTCCCTAAAGCCCACCGGGACAAACTGTCAAAGAAATTGAGGATCAACGAATTCCCGGAGCTGCAAAAACCTGTCAAGCACCTTCTGCTCGATCGCCTTTATGAACAGATGCCGATCAAAAAACATCTGCCTCGGGC
Organism: uncultured bacterium; assembly: GCA_964629645.1. Classification (GTDB taxonomy): domain Bacteria; phylum Chlamydiota; class Chlamydiia; order Chlamydiales; family SLFE01; genus JAAKFL01. The sequence continues at coordinate 10,202 of CAZVSU010000011.1, forward strand.
TTTTCTCCCGAAACAGCCTCTTGACGATCTTCTTACCCTGTCCAAGCCGCAGCTTATCGACCTCGTGGATTGCTTGGGAATCTATGATGTGGCCGGCGAACTCAAACAGATCATCAATCGGGAGCAGCTCGCGAAATTAGTCGATTCTCTTTCTCCGAAACAGCAGGCCTTTTTAAAGAAGGCGATCCATAATCGGGATCGATGGAGTCCCTCTAAGCTGGGACTCGATCAATGGAGCGGCGATAAGAAGCGGTTGAAGCGGGCTCTGCACAGGCGGGGCCTCATGCGCCTTGCCAAAGCGCTCAAAGGGCACCACCCCGATTTTATGGCTCATCTTTATCGACGCCTGGATATTGGAAGGGCGCAAAAAATTGAATCGTTTCTAGCCGAAGAGGAGTCCGATCAAGTCGTGCACAATCTTCAGGCTGAAGTTAAAAAAGGGATCGGATATATTCAAAGCTTATGAGTCAAAAACTATTCACACTCATTAATGGTGACAAAGTCCACCTGGCCCCGGGATCGAAGATCATCCCTGCAGAGGAGTTTTCCAAAGCTCTCGATAGCGCCGCACTCGTCCAAACAGTGAAAGAGGATGCCGAAACGTATAAACTTTCGGTCGCCAAAGAGGCGGAGGCCATCAAAGAAGCGGCCGAGGCAAAAGGGTTTCAAGAGGGCTTAAAACAGTGGGCAGAGAATCTTAAGCTTTTAGAAGATGAAAGACAGCGCGTGTACGAAGAGGTGTCCGAAACAATCATTCCCGTTGCGTTGAAAGCGGCCAAGAAAATCATCGGTCGTGAAATCGACGTCTCGAAAGAAGTCGTAGTCGATATCGTCTTGAACAATTTGAAAGCGGTGGCCCACCACAAAAAAATAAGAATTCATGTCAGCCAACAAGATCTTCGGACACTTGAAGCCAATAAAGACCGACTCAAAAAAAACTTCGAGCACCTTGAGTCGCTGCAGCTCATAGAAAGCGACGACGTCAATCCGGGCGGTGCAATTATTGAAACGGAAGGCGGCATCATCAATGCGCAGCTGGAAAATTTGATCAGAGTCTTGGAAAAAGCCTTTGAAAACTTCACCAAACAAGAAGTATAACTATGCGAAAGTCCCTGCAACTATTGATCTGCCTTGTGGTTTCGGCCATGATGTTTTGGGTCTCTCCCTCCGCTCTCTTCGGACAATCCGAAGTTCAGCAAACGAGGCGTTCGGTCGTCACAATCACAAACGAGCCCCAAGAAGAAGAACAGAAGACGCCCGCCCAGTTGCTGGAACAAGAGCAATTCGACCCTTTCGTCCGCCCTTCGATCACTACGCAAGCCGTTGTTTTGGCGTCTCTGTCTCTAATGCCGTTCATTGTGATGATCTTGACATCGTTCATGAAAATCGTAATTGTTCTCTCTCTCTTGAGAAGCGCCCTTGGTGTCCAGCAGGCGCCCCCGAACCAAATCATCAACGGCGTTGCGCTGATGCTGAGTCTCTATGTGATGTATCCGACAGGCCTTAAAATGTACGACGCCTCGCAAAACGCGATCAATGCTGCCAGTCAACAAGAGCAGCTTCTTTCAGCGGAGACCTCGGCTTATTTTATCGCGATCGCAACGGAAGCCGCTGGCCCCATGAAGGAGTTTTTGAAGCGCAACAGCTCGACCGACCACCAAGCGCTCTTCTATCGGATGGCTTATCGAATCGTCCCGGCCCAATATAGAGATACTCTGAGTCCCGATAATTTTATTATTCTTGTCCCCGCCTATATCACAAGTCAGCTTAGAGACGCCTTTCAGATCGGGGTTTTGATTTACATCCCTTTCTTCGTCATTGACTTAACAACTTCAAATATCCTGCTCGCGATGGGGATGATGATGCTGTCGCCAGTCACGATTTCGATGCCCCTGAAACTCTTCTTACTTGTGATGCTCGACGGATGGACCCTGCTCGTCGAAGGATTGGTGTCGACGTTCCGCTAAAGGAGGCATATGTTTAGAACACAGGTCGTACAGCTGGCGTATCAGGGGTTGCTCCTCATCATGATCCTTTCGGCCCCTCCGATTTTGATCAGCCTCTTCTTTGGTCTGCTTGTGGCCATTTTCCAAGCCGCCACCCAAATTCAAGAGCAAACGCTTTCGTTCACCATCAAGCTCGTTGCGGTCGTCCTGACCTTGATGCTTATGGGGGGATGGCTTGGAGGTCAAATTTTGAGCTTCGCGAATAATATCTTCACCAATTTTGCAGGCTGGAGCTTATCTGCTTAAGGACACGGGATGAATGAATACATCAGCCTTTATCTCAATTCAGCTTTGGCAGCCGGAACGCCCGAATCTTTTTTGAGTCTTTTCCTTCTTGGGTTGGCGCGCCTCTTCCCCATCATTCAGATGTCGCCTTTTTTTGGCTCCCGAACGCTGCCGCAGCCGGTGAAAGTGGCCTTTGCCATCAGTTTATGGGCAGTTTTTCTTCCCACGCTGCTCATTAACTTATCGGGACCGCTCTACTTCAATGTGAATCTGCTCTACATGGCGATGAAAGAGCTGTTCATCGGCTTTTCTTTAGGCTGGATCATGAGCTCACCTTTTTCCATCGTGCAGACTGTGGGAATGCTCATCGATCACCAAAGGGGGGGTGCGAGTCTGAACATCAACGACCCCACGGTTCAGACCCAATCGTCACCAATTGGAACCCTTTATAACTTGGTTTTGATCTTTATTTTCTATTTTATCGACGGTCCCTTCTACTTTTTGGAAGCGATCAACACATCGTATGAAATTTTACCGCCCGATACATTTTTAAGCGCCGCATTCTTCACAAGAGCCAGCCCTTTTTGGGAGATACAGATCACCCTTCTTAACAAAATTATGGTCGTCACAACTCAGCTTGTCGCCCCTCCCCTCATCACAATTTTAATGACCGACATGTTTTTAGGGATCGCCAATCGATTAGCCCCTCAAGTACAGATCACGTTCCTCGGACTGCCGCTAAAATCGCTGCTCGCGTTCGTTGTGATGTATATTGGATGGAAAGAGTACAACCAGCAAACCATTGTGATGATCTTCCAATGGCTGGACGTGTTGAAAGATGCAATTTTTGCTCTGCCAATTTAAAGGATGTAAGGATATGGTACGATCACAGTTGATTCAGTTGGCCTATCAAGGTTTGATCCAGGTTTTGATTATTTCCGGACCACCCGTTTTGATTAGCCTTTTCTTCGGACTTGTCGTCGCTTTATTTCAAGCGGCCACCCAAATTCAGGAAAACAGCCTGGCCTTTGCCGTCAAGCTCGTGGCCATTTTATTGACCTTGATTTTCCTCGGGGGATTTCTCGGCGCTCAGACGCTCCAAATCGCCAAGTACATCTTCACCCGTTTTCCCGGCTGGACCACTTACTTCCACAGGGGGTAGGAGCTCCGAGAAATGCGTTTCAGTCGAACTGAATTTTTTGGTCCAGATGCCCGCCATAGGAACCCGCTGACCGTCAAAAAGAGCGCGCACGCGTTCATTTAGCGCCTCTTTTTCCTCAAAAACAAAGACATTTTTTGCGTTTCTTCCGAAATGCCAACATGGGGATAAGTAGTACCTGACACCAAGCTTCAATTCCGAAAGGTCGTTACAAATCCGATAGGAGTCCTCCACCTGATAGGAAAACGACCGTTTTGTGGGGAAAAAGGAGCCGAAGTAAGATGTCAAACTTCCTTTGGGCTCTGATTGGACGATTTTGGTCACCTTAATGGTTCCCAATCTTACGTATTGGTTCCCAACGTCAACGGAGCGGTAGGAAAACGCGATCTCGCTTTTGCTGGCCATCTTCATAGAAAACCCCTTAAAACAGGCCCTGACAATCGGATGAAGCGGCTTAATGGCCTCTTTTTGACGGAGAAATGCGCTATTTTTAATGATTGTATTCCAACTGAAGCAGGCCGCTCTTGCGCTTAGAAGGTCTTTTTCATCCAGATTAAGAAAAATTAAATTCCAAATTTCTACAGGAATATCGGGCACCCGCCTTTTTTTTCTCCCAAAACAGCAACAAAAACATTGAGATAGGGAGTTCCAGCCATGTTTTGGGGTTAACGGAAACGAGCCGGGAGAAGACATAAAAACCTCAGACTAAGTTAATGGCATCTTAACAATCCGTAAACTAAAAATCAATACAATTTTCATACAGTTGATTTATTAAATTTTATTATATATAATTTAAAATAAAAGTTTATATTGTTTCGTGATATGAATATCTGGAATATTTTCAATTCAAAGACAGTAAGGCCAGAATTAACTGAAATTCCAGCCAAAATAAACTCTGTTTTAGAGCAAACGGATCAACATACTACTCTAATTCCAGAAGAACGAAATGAATTAGCGAAAGAGCTCCAAGATCCCCGCTTTACGACTTCTTATCTAACTCTAATCCAATTACGAAACGAAATCTTAGAAGATCCCACCCTTATTGAACAACTTCCGGCTGCTGCAGCTCAGGCTGAAGAAGCTGTTGGAGAAAAGGGTAAGGCAACAATAAGTCGGCTCATCAGTCGACTCTGCTTTTGTTTTCCTGCAATTTTACGTCTTCTTGAAGCAAAAATGCAGGACGAGCCCGATGTCGAGATTGACTTCATTCCAGCCAAGGGGGCAGAGACATATTATTACAATAAGGGCTTTCGTCCTCTTGAAGGAGCTCCTCATCTATGGGTCAAGATAGAGAAGACTCTCGAAAGTGAGAATCTGGAAACGTCTCAAGAAGCCCCAACTCTCCCCAGTATGCTTATAAGCGAGCCTCAAAGCCGTCGAGAAGTCGACCAGGCGGATGAAACAATATCGATCACAAGGGAACACCATGAATCCGATTTAGACGAAAAATTACTATCGAAACAGTCCAAGATGGTTCAAATTTCTGTAGCTAACCTTGATGGCGAAGAATACGTCTTAAAATTTGATCACGGCGCTATCAGTCGGACAGATTTAGAATGTAAGTTGATGTACTTTTTAAACAATGCAACAAGTCAGGAACCAATTGACCTGCCCGATAATGTCTCACACAAAAAAGAGTTACGAGAGGAGCTTAAAGATCTCGCTTCCCAAGCAGAAAGTTTTTTCAAAAAGCACGAAAATGTTTTGGGGACCGAAGATAAGTTTAATGAAGTATTAACTCCAATCGTTAAATCGATTGAGAATGAAACGAATTTTGACACCCTGGTCCATATGCGCGATTTTCTTGGCCTTACTTTTGCTGCGGCCATGCAAGTGAGAGCGAATATGAGTGATGGGTTTCCGGTGACGGCTGAGAATGATGAGGTCAAAGATGCGGTTGAGGCTTTACTTGACTTGCAAGATGCTCTCGGGGGGGAAAGAGATGATCTCATTGCCCTTTCAACTGAACTGTCTCGTGAAATGGTCATGAAAGATCTGCTCCACCCCAATGCAAAAAAAGCCTTCGATGCCGGGATGAAATTTGCTGACGTCATCGAATTCAGCGATAGTCTTTCAAAAACCGACAGTGTCGTTGGGCCCCTTTTTGAACAAATTAAAAAGATGAAAGGGAATCCTGAAAACAGCAGGGAGGTTCAGACAAGGGACTTGAATCGTCTCATTGAATTGCAAAATAAAGTCACAGAAGGGACTGAGATCAGCGAGGACGATAGCAACTTTTTTGATGCCGTCACGCAACTGGTTACAGACACTGTCAAACTATCGGAAATTGAAAATTATGATTTAGAAACTGCAATAGCTGAACTTGTCAAAATCAACCCATTATCGACTCACTTTCAAAATACTGTGCGCAATACTGCGGCAGGCAATAAAGAATTCAAAAATGCCTTCATAAAACTCGCCGAAGGACTCATCGAGGCGCACCATCAGATTCATGAATCACTTTTGGACACGGGAAAATTGCCGTCAAACTATTTTGAAATAGACAAAAAAGTGATGCAATTACTCGTTGATAACTCTGGTCTCATCCAGAGTATGGCAGAGGATGCGGAATTTGGATCTGAATTTTGGCAAGGTATGACAAATCTGGTCGTTCATAGAAATCAACAAATCTTTTCCGATATAGAGGCGTTAGGGGGATTTTCTGTTGACTTTGCTGATTTGGAAAAACTTAAGAAAGATCAAAATAAACTCGGTCGTTTTTTTCGCAATATCGTCAATTATAAAGATCAAGAGCGCGGAATAAAGACCTTAGGTTGTTATTCCAAACAAATGTTTTACGTCGGAGAGAAGTCACTCTTACTTGGAAAAGCAGACTGGAATCCCGAGATTACCAAACAAGACAAAGAGGGTAGAAATTATTTCAAGAAGGGATCAGTGACGATCGGAAAAGCCCTTGTTGACCTGAGAGTGGACAAGACTCAAAAGAGACAAAACTGGAACATCGATAAGTGGGGTCCGATTCGTGAGGTTAAAGTAGAGCTTGATCTCGAAGAATTAACATTTCTCGACGACAGAGAAAAGACAGATATTTACTTTAGTCTTTGCGAATGGATCGGAAAAGGCAAAAATGAAATTAAGGATAAATTCTACAATAACGATGAATTTCCTCAAGACAAGAGGAATAAAATTGGGACAGAAAATGCGGAAGCACTGATAGATCACTTTTTTTCTTTCAGCCAGAAAGTCAACAGAGCGCTTTACCTCACGCAGTATGCGATCTTGCATCCGGAAGAGTCCTATGAAGAATTTGGCGTTAAAACACGCAGTATCTCGGAGATTGAGACTTAATCGTAAGTGCCTGTTCGTTTAATCAGAAATTAATCATTTGTTAATTCACTGCAAATTTTAGATTAGTATCTTTAATATTTTATTAAATAAAATCATAAAATGAATATTTGGAATTATATTCACAGAAAAACGGTCGATTCGGGGCGCTCTGATCCCGGAAACGAAGCCCGCGCTGCATTGGGCGCCTTGAAAGAGCATGTTCCTCTTGATGGCGACGCTTCGCAACTTTTTCTCAAGGAGTTGAGCCGCTCTGAAGTCAGAGAAGCGTTAGACATTTTCCTCACAGCTAGAAAGGAGTGGAAAGAGACGAACGACAATGCCGGGGCTCTCCTTGCCGCCGCCCGTCAATTGGAAGATGTGTCTTCTCAAGACAATCGTAAGCGCTGGACAAAGGTCGTCGATCAGCTGACCGGTCACTCTCGCACGCTTTCCCGTTTTTTCGATCAAAAGGCCGATGATGAACTTAAAGAAGACATTGCGTTTATTCCGGAGTCGAAAATCGAGGCCTATTATTTTGAAGAGGGCTTTCGTCCTCTTGAGGGCTCGACCGAATTATGGGTCAAAAAAACCGAAGATGAAGAGACTACCGGCACCCGCATTTTTTTAGCGCGTCCCGGCGTTGACGAGTATTCCGTGCACATCTCATTGGAATTGTCGGGAGAAGACGTCAACCAAAAGCTATTTCTATTAGGGGCGTCCGCGGAAGAAAAAAAAGCACTGGATGGGGTTCAAGAATGCTTCGCCGAAAGAGCACTTGAAATGCGGGAGCGGCTCCTTCGAAAATTGACTCATTACAGTCCCTCCCTGAAATACGAAAGGGATCCCACCGACGAAGGCAGGTTGAATCGAATCTACCGGTCGATCGAAAGCCGGATTAAAGAGGAAACAGACCTTGACACTCTCCTTTCTTTGCGTCCCTTTTTCGATCAGGTTTTGCCGGCAGCGGCTTATGTGAGAGCGCAATGGGTGGACGGTTTTCCTGTGACAGCAGATGACGCTTGTATTGCGGAAGTGTCAGCGGCTTTAAGAGAGCTGCAAGAGGCGCTCGATGGAAAAAGCGATGAGCTCATGATCCTTTCAAGCGACTTGTCACGAGAGATGGTGATGAAATTCATCCTTCACCCCAATGCAAAAAAAGCGTTTGACGCCGGAATGGATCTGGCCGACGTTGTCAAATATAATGAAAGTCTTTCAAAAACAAACGATGTCGTTGGGAAGCTTTTCGATCACATCCGCGCCGTAAGAGTGCAGTCAACACAGTCGAAAGAGATTGAGATCAGAGCGCTGAACCGCCTGCTCGAATTGCAGGATAAAGTGACAGAAGGGAGTGAGATCTTAGAAAAAGAGAGCGCTTTTTTTGATGCCGTGAATCAGCTTGTTGTCGACACAATCAATTTATCCGTCCGGAAAGGGGATTTGGAAACGGCTCTCAACGATCTTGTCAGGGTCAATCCATTGTCGACTCGATTTCAGGAGATTGTGAGCGGCTATGCAGCAGAAAATGCCGCATTCAAATCGGCTTTCACTAAATTGGCGTACGAGATCCTCGATGCCCACAAGCTGATCCACGAATCGCTCAGGGCTACGGGAAAGCTGCCGGCTAATATTGTCGAAAGGGAACAATCTATCGGGCGATTATTAGGAGAGGTCATTGGAACGATACAATTAGAGACTGCAGACGATGAAGAATTGATCGCGTTCCAACTCTTTAATGCTGAGTCCAACCAAGGGCTGACCAGTCTGTCGATCGTGCGTAATGTTCAAATTTTTTCCGACACAGCAGACATCAAAGGTTTTTCAGTGGCGTCCTATTTGAAAGAGATTGCCGAAACAGACTGGGAGTCGTTCACTGAAGGGGGGCATAAAATCAACCGTTTTTATGCAAGGCGCGTTCCCTATGAAAATCCAGACGATGTCAGATCCTCCATCGGTTACTACATTGAGCAAATGGATGTTGGAGACAACAAGCAAGTCCTTGGCAAAGCAGACTGGAATGCCGAGATCACTGAACAAGACGAAGAGGGAAAACCCACCTTTAAGAAGGGATCGGTGACGATCGGAAAAGCCTTCTACGACGTTCAAAACAATGAGTGGGGTCCGATTCGGGAAGTGGTTGTCCCTCTTGATCTTAGTGCGTTGTCCCTGAGCAAAAAGCAAACGGAGGCATACTTCGATCTTTTTGAACTCACCGGCAACGACTACAACAAAATCAAAGGTCATTATTACGGGGAAGAGAGCGGAAGGCTTAACGATCTTTTCTCTGAAGACGAGTGGAGGCAAATCTCGCTTCATTTTTATCGTTTCAGTCAAGATGTCTACAGAGCGCTATACATCACGCAGTATGCGATCTTGCATCCAGAAGAGTCTTATGAAAAGCATGGCGTCATAGACCGCGATCCTCCGTTTGACACAACTTAAAAATTTAGTACGTTAAACTTTAATATTAGGTTTTTTTTTCTGCAATCGACAGTGTTAAGGACCGATTGTCGGCTTTTTACCATTGAAACGATCGACAATCACTGACACAAGCAGTCTTCGTTGCCACTGAACATAAGATTGACCTTCAGGATTTCAAATCAAATGGAAAGATAGGAGATGGGATTCAGGCAACGCTCTCCTTTCCTATCTCTCGTAACGGTTTAATTGAGACATGTTTTTTTTGGGCATGCCATAAGTCATATTTAGTCTGTAGGTTAATCCAGAATTCAGGGCTAGTTTGAAAAGCATCAGCAAAATCTAAGGCGATTGCCTCAGTGACTCTTCTTTTTTTGTTGATGATTGCGCTAAGCTTCGGCTGAGTCCATGATCCATCAAGATGTTTCGCAAACTCTTCTTGTGAGATTCCAAGGGGTTTTAAGAACTCCTCTAGTAGAATTTCTCCCGGGTGTGTTGGTTCTCGTTTTTTTGGAAGCATAAAACTCTCCTAATTAGTGATCATCTGTCACCTCAACATCTTCTGCACCTCGTGGCGTCCAAGAGAATACAATTCGATACTGATCATTAATTCGAATACTATATTTTCCTTTAAGGCTTCCTTTTAAGGTTTCAAGTCTGTTGGAAGGGGGGATTCTTAAGTCGTTTATGTCGAAAGCAGCGTCTAGCATATCTAACTTTCTCCTTGCAATGTGGCGCAAGGCTTGTGGCAGTGCTTTTCTAGATTTTGTGCGATTAACTCCATCATAAATGTCTCGGGTTGCACTATCTTTGAATGAAAATATCACGACCAGCCTCTGTAAATACTATTATATCATATATTGATATAATTTCAACTTTTAAATTTTTTCATTGGGAATTTTCCGAAACGGCATACAAATTGCCTTCTTGGAAGATCTTAGCAATTGACATCCTCCCCTAAGGGGGCGTCTTCAAATTTCGAATGACTTAATTTGAAGACGCCCCCTACTATCTTCACAGGCTGAAACGGCGCGCCTCGCTATGCCTGTGTGCTCTCATTCAGGTGACAAAAAAATATACTTCTCCCGGTCTTTTTGTTTGATCCGGTGAAGAAAACTTATAAGATTATTTGTTTAAAATATATTGACATTTATTCAAAAATAATTTAGAATACTATTTAAAAAAAAGGATTATTTATGAAGAAAGTACATTATTTTTTGTTTACAACACTATTGACCTTCCAGTTGACCTCTGGAGTTTATGAAGAGGCAGTAAAAGACTATAAAGTCGACACTGTTCAGACTCATATTCTCGAAATGGCAAAATCTTTGCCGATGACAGGGGTCTTGAAGATAAAAGAAAATGGTTATGCATATTTAGATGTTTCCAACGAGTACATCACCAAACTTTTTCCTAACCTTATTCTTGACGGTCATTTGAGGCCGACCCATTCATTCGGCTCCGAAGAAGGGGCGCACATCACTGTGGTCTCAGATAAAGAAGAGGCCCAAGGGATCGAGAATGAACTCGGGAAAAGCTTTACGTTCACCATTAAAGAACTAAGGGTGATTGAGGTAACAAAAACCTATTATGAAACGAGATACGATATGCGTACGGCTGTGTCAGGGTACCGCTGGGTCTTGGCGGTCGAGTCGGATGAACTGGAAGAGCTGAGAATTCAGTACGGCCTGTCTCCTCTTCTGAATCGGCACGACTTTCATATCACCATTGGATTCGAAGTTCCTTTTTGCCGGATCAATAATTTTGGCGAAAGACCTCCTCCTCCAGCCCCCTACTAGGGGACGTCTCTAAAGGGTCTTTGCAGGTTATCCATGACTCGTAAGCTCCGGACAACGGAGCTTTATTTTTCATGACGGGCCTTCTACTATGTTGCAAGAGTGGCGTTATCCGATCAATTGAGTTCTGATCTCTTTTAAGGCATCCACAAAAATGTCGATTTCTTCTTTTGTGTTATAGAAGGCAAAGGAGGCGCGGACAGCGTGGGTCGCGCCGTAGCGGGCCATGGCGGTTTGGGCGCAGAGGTGGCCGGTTCTCACGGCGATGCCTCTTAGGTCGAGGAAGGTGCCGAGGTCCATCGGATGAATCCCTTCAATATTAAATGTCACAAGAGCGCTTTTTTCCGGGGCGTGGCCGTAAATGGTCAGCCCCGGAATGTTTTTAAGTTTTTTTTCTGCGTCGCGAAGCAGCTCTGTTTCATAGGCGTGGATCCTTTCGATACCGAGCGACTGCAGGTACTCAATGGCGGCGCCCAGTCCTATCACTTCGGCGATCGGAGGGGTGCCCGCTTCGAATTTAAGGGGGGGCTTTTGGTAGGTAGAGGAGGTGAGGGTGACGGTCTCGATCATATCGCCTCCCGTGAATAGAGGCGGCATTTGATCGAGAAGGTCGTAGCGGCCGTACAAAACGCCGACGCCGGTCGGGCCGTAGAGCTTGTGGCTTGAAAACACATAAAAATCGACATCGAGATCAGAGACGTCGACCGGCATATGAGGAACCGCCTGAGCGCCGTCAACCACAATTTTGGTGCCGTTTTCATGCGCGAGAGCGGCGATTTTTTTTATTGGGTGGATGGTCCCGAGTGTATTTGAGACGTGGGCAATTGACAAAAGCTTGGTGCGCGGTGTCAGCATGGCTTTGAGCTGATCGAGTCGGATCGTGCCGTCGCTCTCTAGCGGACAAAAGCGAAGCGTTGCGCCCCGCTCTTCAGCGACCGACTGCCAGGGGACCAAGTTGGCATGGTGCTCCACTTCGGTCAAGAGAATCTCATCTCCTTCTAAGAGAAACGCTTTTCCGAAAGAAGAGGCGATCAAATTGAGCCCATGCGTCGTGCCGCCGGTAAAGATGATCTCTTCAGCGCGGCCGGCGCCAATGAATGTTTGAATTTTGGTGCGGACGTCATGGTAGCGATTTGTGGCTTCGGCGGCGAGGGTGTAAAGGGCGCGATGGACAGTGCCGTAGTCATTTTCGTAGAAGTGGACCATGGAGTCGATGACAGCTTTCGGCTTTTGCGTTGTGGCGGCATTGTCAAAGTAGATCAGCCGCCTTCCGTCGACTCGCTTTTTGAGGATGGGAAAGTCTCCGGCATTCATATCATCTCTTTCGCGAGGCCTTTGATGGAGCAGTGGGGAATTGCATCGAGCACCTCGCCGCAAAAGCCTTCGATAAGCGCGCGGCTGGCGGCCTCTTCGGAGTAGCCTCTTGTTTTGAGATAGAAGAGCAGCTCTTCTTCGAGTTGGCCGAATGTGGCGCCGTGAGAGGCCCTCACGTCGTCGGCAAAAATTTCTAAGTTGGGTTTGCTTTCCGCCCTGGCATTGTCGCTTAGAAGGAGGTTGGCATTGAGTTGGTAGGCCTCGGTTTGCTGCGCCTCTTTTTCGACGAAGATTTTGCCTTCGAAACTGGCGTGCCCCTGATCGAAAAGAGCGGTTTTAAAAAGCTGGTTCGATGTGCAGTTTGGAGCGTGGTGGTGAATCCAGATGTTGTCATGCGCTTCGTTTTTGCTGCGCAAAAGATTGAGGCCGTTTAAAGAGGCGGCGGCCTCCTCTCCGACAAGATGCACTTTGTAGTCGTGCCTTGTGGTCAATCCGCCGGCGGTGATTTTGAAGATGTTGAGGTTGGCCCCTTTTTTTAAAAGGGCGCGCACCGCTTCTAAATGCCACCCTTTTTCCATGGTGCCGAAAGAGCTTTGGGTCAGAGAGACTGCGGCGTTGTCTTCGCAGTGAAGGTCGATGAGATGGTTGATGCCAAATGAGTCTTCGGTCAGTGCCGCGTGCGAAGAGACGAGCGAAAGGGTGGAGTCGGCGCCGACAAAAGCTTGCACTTTGGGGTGAGAGAGTGATTCTGTCGCGATATTGAGGATCTGGATCGGGACATCGACCGTCGTTTTGGGCGGAACGTAAAGAAACACCCCTTCGGTTTGCAGTGCCGAGTTAAGAAGGGCAAACGGGTCGCGTTCTTCTCCAAGCGCTTTTGTTTGGTGGTTGCTCAGGAACGCGCCGAATGTCTTGACAGCGTCATCACACGTTAAGATTGAGACCTTTGCAGGAATGTCGTCTCTTTTTGAAAGCTCCGGACGGTAGCAGCCGTCAACAAAAACGAGGCATGAGCCTTGGCATTCCTTTAGGATGTAGGGCGGCAGGGTCTCACCGGATACGGTGCGGCCGCTCTCTTTGACCTCGAGCGCGTAGAGCGCGCGCAGCTTGAGGGTGCGGTAGACCTCTGTTTTCTTTGTCGGTAGACCGGCTTCGACAAATCGATTCCAAGCTCTCTCGCGGAAGCGGTCATTCGGACGCGAGGCATAGACCTGCTCGAGCTGCTCAAAAAAAGTCTCCTGTCCGAGTGAGAGGGTCATACCGACGCCTCCTTACCTAGAGGAGTGATCCAGTCATACCCTTTGCTTTCAAGCTCCTTGGCCAGCTCGGGGCCGCCTGTTTGCGCGATGGCGCCATTCATCATGACGTGAACATATGTGGGGGTGATGTAATCGAGCAGGCGCTGATAGTGGGTGATCAAAACAAGACCCATATCGGGATTCATCAGCTTGTTGACACCGCTTGCCACAACGCGGAGAGCGTCGATATCCAAACCGGAGTCGGTTTCATCGAGAATGGCAAGGCTTGGCTTGAGCAGGGCCATTTGCAAAATCTCGTTTCGTTTTTTCTCGCCCCCGGAAAACCCTTCGTTGACGTTGCGTTCGAGGAAATGGGGGGGGATATCCATCGCTTCCATCTGTTTTTGCATCAAGCCTTGGAAGGCCTCTTCGGCCACCTCCTCTTCTCCGAGTGATTTTTGCTGGAAATTATAGGCGGTGTGCAAAAACTGCAGGTTGCTCACCCCGGGAATTTCGACGGGGTACTGAAAGCTCATGAAAAGGCCGCTGTGCGCTCTTTCTTCGGGTTCCATCTCCAAGAGGTTCTGTCCTTTGAACCAGACGCTCCCTTCGGTCACTTCGTAGGCGGGATGTCCGGCCAACACTTTTGCCAAGGTGGATTTGCCCGCGCCATTTGGGCCCATAAGGGCGTGAATTTCCCCCGGCTTCACCTCGAGAGTGAACCCTTTCAAGATGAGAGTGTCGTCTGACTTTGCATGTAAGTTTTCAATTTTTAGCATATTACCCTACAGAATTTTCAAGTTTGAGTGCGAGCAGCTGTTTGGCTTCAGCGGCAAATTCAAGAGGCAGCTCTTCGATCACATCTTTGCAAAATCCGCTGACAATCATATTGACGGCGTCTTCTTGAGAGATGCCGCGCGACATGAAGTAAAAAAGCTGTTCTTCATTGATCTTTGAGGTGGACGCTTCGTGTTCCACTTGGCTTTTCGCATTGCCTATCTCGATATAGGGAAATGTGTTGGCCGAGCAGAGATTCCCGATCAGCATCGAGTCGCATTGCGTGTAGTTGCGGGCCCCTTTGGCTTTCGGGGTCACTTTCACAAGCCCTCGGTAGCTGTTGTGCGACTGGTCGGCTGAAATCCCTTTTGAAACAATGGTTGATTTGGTGTTTTTCCCCATGTGGATCATCTTGGTTCCGGTGTCGGCTTGCATCTTGCCATTGGTCAATGCGACTGAGTAAAACTCTCCGACAGAATCGTCCCCTTCTAAGAGGCAGCTGGGGTACTTCCAGGTGATCGCAGCGCCCACTTCCACCTGCTTCCAAGAGATTTTCGACTGCTTTCCTTTGCAGCGGCCCCGCTTGGTGACAAAGTTGTAGATGCCGCCCGCCCCTGTTGTTTTGTCTCCGGCGTACCAATTTTGGACTGTGGCATAGCGAATTTCGGCTCTCTCGAGCGCGACAAGTTCCACGACGGCGGCGTGGAGCTGGTTGTTATCGTAGGCGGGAGCGGTGCACCCTTCAAGATAGCTGACGTAGGAGTCGTCTTCGGCTACGATCAGGGTCCTTTCGAACTGTCCCGATTCTTTGTCGTTAATTCTAAAGTAGGTGGAGAGCTCCATCGGGGAGCGGACCCCTTTTGGAACATACACAAAAGAGCCGTCTGTGAACACGGCCGAATTGAGGGCGGCAAAGTAGTTGTCGCCAATCGGAACAACGCTTCCGAGGTACTGTTCGACGATTTCGGGGTATTTGTGGATCGCCTCCGATATTGAGCAGAGGACAACGCCCGCTTCATCGAGTTTTTGTTTAAAAGTGGTCCCTATTGAAACGGAGTCAAAGACCATGTCGACGGCGACATTGGCCAGACGCTTTTGCTCTTCGATCGGGATGCCGAGCTTTTCAAAAGTCCGGAGCACTTCCGGATCGACCTCGTCCAAACTGCCGAGCTTCGGTTTTTGCTTAGGGGCAGAGTAGTAAGTGATGTTTTGAAAATCGATTGGCGGATGGGCCACGTTGGCCCACTTTGGCATCTCCATTTCCAGCCATTTTCGGTACGCTTTCAGTCGAAATTCGAGCATAAAAGGGGGCTCGTTTTTAATTTCGCTGATTTTGCGGATGGTCTCTTCGCTCAGCCCTTTAGGCAGGCTTTCTGTTTCGATGTCGGTCGAAAAGCCATATTTGTACTCGGAACGGCGTGAAAGGATCTGTTCGGATGTTTCGGCGGTCATGAAGTCTCCGTCAAGGTTAAAAGCCTTGTGTGAACATATGAATTCACAGGGATTTGTTGTTAGGATCACAGTCTATCATATTTTTCGCTCATTGACAACCTATTCATAATCTGGTTTCGTATTAGCGTTATGACAACGTCGCTGCGCAATTTTCAGTTTGACCGCAATGAGAGTCTGAGAGGGCTTTTGCTTCCCTTTATTCTTTTTGCCGGGGCCGTTGTGATCCAGATCAAAATGGCCTGGCATACCGGTTTTTTTGGTTTCGCCGGCCCGGAGCTGCCCGCAGCCGGCTTCCAAGAGTCAATCGGCGTTATTTTTTCCCGAGAAGCGCAGCACTCTTTTTTGGTCAGGTGGCTCGAAACCCTCACGCTGCAAGGTTTCTTGGGGGCCCGTCTTTGGCAGGCAATGACGCTGTTTGTTCACTATACGAATGTTATTTTGGCTTATTTTGTCGGGCGAAAGGTATTTCAAGGCACCGTGGGCGTTTCTTTGGCCACGGCCGCTCTTGTCGGGATGAACCCGCTGGGTATGGACGCGCTTGTCTGGGGATGCTGCTTCCAAGTCGTTTTGACGTTGACGTGGATCTTCGCGGGACTGCTTATCTATCGCTATCACGACAAAACAGAGGACGCCTGGGCGCTCGGCCTTAGGGCAGTGGGTCTTGCGCTTCTTCAGGTCGCTGCCTTTCTAACTTGGGATTTCGGCCTGATTTTTTTTCCAATCGTGGCGATCATCGCTCTGTCGTCGCCTAACGACGCCCCTAAAAAGGCGAGGAAGCGGAGCGGAATTTTGCTTTTGACCACTGTGGGGATCGTCTGGCTTGTCGGCTCTGCTTGGATTTTGGGTTCAAGCGCCCTTTTGGACGAGCCTTTGCTGCCGTGGGTGGACATTGTGAAGAACTTGATGGCCGCGCCGATTGAAGGGCTCTTTCCCCTTTTGGGCCCCGATCAATTCTGGTCCCCTTCCGGCTTTATTCTCGCCGTCATTGTTTACGGCTTGCTCGGAGCGCTAGTCGTATTTTGCCCCTCCAATTGGAGTCTCTTGGCCGCCGCGGCGATCAGCTCTTTGCCATGGGTTCTTTTTGGCAAGCCGGACGGAGCTGATTTTTACCTCAGCCTTCCCTTCCTTTATTTGTGTGTGGCGCCCCTTAAGGAAATGAAAGATGCCGGCGTTTTTTGCTTGTTTGCCGCTTTATTCTTTCAGTTTATCTGGATGTACGAACGGGTGCAGCTCGTCGAGAGAGGGGCGCAGGCGGCCTCAGGGCTCGAAAAGCGCGCCTTAAAGATCATGAAAGACGACCCTAAGGCTTATTTTGTGGATTATCCCGAAGTGTATGGCCAGTCTCGCTTTTTAGTTCCGGCCAAGATGAAAAAGAAAGAGTGGGTCCGCACGATCAAAACCACCGGAAACGCGTCCCGCTTGTCCGCCTCTCAGGCTGAATCGGGTCCCGCATTGTTTGATGTGAAAGCCGACCCTTCCGATGAGATGGCATTTATCATAGAGTCGGTGCCATGAATTTTTCCTCTCTTTATTTCAATCTCCACAACATTTACTGCCACTTGGATCAAGGTTATGAACTCGTTTCAGATGATAAAGGGCGGAGTCTCTACACCCACGGCATCCAGAAGCGTTATTTTTACGATTTCTATCATATCGCTCATGGAGAGGAGAACAAGCGGATGCTCACGGACAAGGCAATTGCGGAGACGTTCCGTTCCTTTCAGCAGCTGATGAAAGCGGATTTGAATGAAGATGAACTCTTGAATTACCTCACCTACATGAAGCCGTTCGTCCACAAGATTTTGATTCCCAATCGCGATCTCTTTTGCCGTTTTTTCGATGAACGGGGCTTTAAAGGAAGCGAGGCGTTTAGTGCCTTAGAAGCGTGCGACGCCGATATTCAGGAACGGGCCCAGATCAAAACATTTGAAGCGATGACAGGCCGCCCCATTCCGTTAGAACAGCTGCGTTCCCTTTCGGAGAATCGGTACTCTCTCGATCTTGAAAATTGGATTGAGCATCTCAACAAGCGGTTTTTGAAGAAGCCGACCCTTTGGGAGCGGTGGGTCGAGGGGCGGGAGCAGGTGACGGGACTCGATCTCCATAGAGTGATCAAAATTCTCTCGAAAAAATGGGGCTTCAGCCCGGACCACGTGATTTTTCGCCTGCGAGAGCTTGGCAATAAACTTTTTGAAGCGCCCGATCCCAAATTTCTAGCGATCAGAAGGCGCTGGGCGCTATGCGGCGAGATACGTTGGGAGGGAGCCTGCACCCCCATCGGCAAGCGGAAGGCAACGCAAAAGGAAGATCCATGGAATTTCCCTTTGAGCGCGTCTCCCCATTTTGTTTTGGTGGCAAAGAATACCGCAAGTCTTGCTCTTAACCGCATCTACTATCAATCTTTTCTCGATTTGCAAAAAGACCCCCTTCCGATCGATTACATCCAGCCTGAAAAGAGCTACTGCGGAGTCGAGGTGTACCCCAATTTTGCGTTTACTTTGGCTGCTCCTCCATGGGATGAGCCCAATTGGACGGACTATGCCGATACGCTCGCCGCTTATTTTCGCTATCTGATTGATCACAATCTCATAGACGATCGGTGGCCCGAGCATTCCATCGGATGGAGCCGCGGCCGGCTCTGCACTGCCGAGGCGCTGATCATCACACCGGGAAACTTCATCCGCCATACCTTGAACCTCTTAAAGGTGATGAAGGCGCTTTATCATTTTTCCGGGAAGCACAAAAAAGTGTACCGCTATCTATATCGAAAGCTAGGCATCAAGCATGAGCCCGAGGTGGAGTATATTCACCGGATCTTTGACAGACTGGCAAAAGGAGACGAGATCGTCTTTCACAAGATCATCCGCGAGCCGACAAGCCTGCTTTCGCGGGTTAAGATTTTGCGCAGCGAGCATTGGCTTCGCCCTTTAAGTCATACATTCAGCTCTGAAATTTTGAAGCTCGTGGAAAAGCCTGAAGATATTGAACGTCTTCACCGGCTCTACACCAAAAACAAAGGGTTTGGTTTTTTCGACCCTGAATGGCTCGAAGATGAGGACGACATCTCCGAGTCGAGTGAGGAAGAGGCTGAAGGAACCGAAGGCGAGAAGGGGTCAGACAGTTGGTGGCCTTTTTGATCTCTCACTCAACATGGGAAAAAGACTTGCGAAGAACGCTGGCAGTTATGCGGCAGGTCTGGACGGCAAACGCGAGTGCGCCGGTGCTTGCAGTGATGAGAAAGGCTGTTTCGAGACGGCAAGACGGCTGTTTTTGGAAGTCGTCGTGTGTGCACGTGGTCGATTGAACGACTGTGGTGACAGTGAGAGCAAGGGCGGCAAGACCGAAACATTTTTTGCCTGCTGTCGCCATCTCCGCTTTGAAGATGTCAAGGCGCGATGGAGCGCTTTTTTCCAAAGAATCGTGATGAAGATCCGGTGGCATAGGGATGGCATGTTCTTTTGGGACGATCATTTTCTTTCCTTTTCGTGATTAATAGATGAGGTATTGTTTTCGTTTGGCAAGGAAGTGCGTTCTTTCCTTTTGGTCGATCTCCCGGAGCGACCAACCGGGGTAGGGATTGGTTTCCATCAATTTGAGAGGGCGGTCGGTGCCGTTGACCTTGTTAAAAAGCTCTCGACTTTGGTTTGTTTTGGCGAGGGCTTCTTTGAACTGTTTGGGATAGAGGCTTTTAAGAAGCCCGATGATCATATATTGCGTCGCGACAGGCTGAAACCGCGTGGGGTCGCTCACAAAAATCAAGACTCCCCCCACCTCTTTTTTGGAAAATTTGCCGGTGTACGGTTTGTAGTGAATAGGAGAAAACATGACCCCCGGCAGCTTTTGCGCGTTGAGTTTGGCGGCCAGCTGCTCTGCATCGATCCAAGGGGCCCCCACAACTTTGAAGGGGAGTGTAAAGCCGATGCCGATGTTGACAAGCTGAAGCTCCCCTAAAATGCCCGTCATCGGATAGTAAAGGGGCGTGGTGGACTCGGGAATATTCGGGCTCGTGGGCACCCACGGAAGACCCGTTTCCACATAAGTCATAGAGCGGGACCACCCTGTCATAGGGACGACCGAAAGGCGGCATCCAACGTCGTATTCGCGATTAAAAAACTGTGCGAGCTCCCCAATGGTCATGCCGTGGCAGTAGGGGACGTTGATGTAGCCAATGAAGGAGCGCCACTTCGGGTCGAGCATAGGACCGTCGACGATGAGGCCGTTGATGGGATTGGGGCGGTCGGCAACCACGACCGGGATGCCCAGCTTTGCCGCCTCTTCCATCACATAAAAAAGGGTTGTGCTGTAGGTGTAGGACCGAGACCCGACATCTTGCATATCGAAGACAAGGACATCGATTCCCTTTAGCATCTCCCTGGTGGGACGCCTGTTTTTTCCATGAAGCGAGTAGATGGGAATCTCATTTCGTTTCGAGTCGGCCACATCTTCGGCGGCATGCTGCGCGCCGTCGATGCCGTGCTCCGGGGCGAAGAGAGCGGCGATCTGAAGATTCAGCGGCTCGCGGTAGCGGAGGAGGAAGTCAACGTTGGCTTCGAGATGCCTCGTCACACCTGTTTGATTGGTGATAAGGCCAATCCGTTTGTTTTCAATGTGAACGCGGTATTCGGGCGTGACCAATTTTTCGATGCCGGGGACGACATCTGCCGCAGCGGACCCTTGCAGGCAAAGGAGCCCGAGAAGGAAATAAATAATGAACTGTTTGAGGGTGAAAGCATTCATAGCGGCCTTTCAATATTTACCATGAATTTCGGGTTTTCGAAAAGCTGTTTCTCCGCTATAGTCATTGTTACCCTTGACACTAGGATGAAGGAAGGACTCTCGTGGAAGACTCACATTATATTGCAAAAGCATCGGAGATGATCAAGTCCGTTAAGGGTAAGTCTCTTTCTGTCGAGACGCGGCGCGAACTCGCCATTGAGCTCGCCTCCCTTATGATCAGCGAGTCGAGACGGGTCCAGTCCTACTCCGAGAGAGTCTACCAGGATCAGCTCGCGAGGATGATGAGCGACCCCGAGGGGATCGACTTCACCACGACGGTGACCGATGAGTGCTTTCGCAGTCAATCGCCGAAAAGAGTGGCGGACCAGCTTGCCTACATCGTGAAAAAGATAGGGGTGCCTCACTTTTTGAATGTTGGCAAGCGGCTCCCTCTCTCCCTCTTTAAAGTCATGGGGAGCAAGATGGCCGCCTTAGCCGTTCCGATCGCCAAAAAAATGATCCGAAGTGAAGCCTCGAAGGTGATCCTTCCGGCGGAACGGGATCGGTTGAAAAAATATCTGGCCCACAATAAGGCCCAAGGCGTTCGGGTCAACATCAACCACTTAGGCGAAGAAATCCTTGGTGAAAAGGAGGCCTTGAAACGACTCGATATGTATCTGGACGACCTCTCTCGTCCCGAAATCGACTACATCTCCATCAAGATTTCCACAATCTGCAGCCAGCTCAACCTCCTCGCCCGCGAAGAAACCGTCAATCGCTTAGCCGAAAGGCTAAGAGAGCTCTATCGTGCGGCAAACAAGCATCAGTATGAAAGAGATGATGGCACTTTGTCTCCGAAATTTGTCAATCTTGATATGGAAGAATACCGCGACTTAGAACTCACTGTCGCGGTCTTCCAGAAAGTGTTGGACGAGCCGGAGTTTTATCACACCTCGGCGGGAATTGTGCTCCAGGCGTACCTGCCGGACGCCTATCTTTTTCAGCAGCAGCTCACTTTATGGGCGCTCAAAAGAGTGGCTAGCGGCGGCGCCCCCATTAAGATCCGTTTGGTCAAAGGCGCCAACCTCGCGATGGAGCAGCTTGAAGCGCGGCTCCGCGGCTGGCCGCAAGCCCCGTACGTTCACAAGGTGGATGTCGATGCCAATTTCAAACGGATGGTCGGCTACGCCTGCCAGCCCGAGCATGCTAAGGCCGTTCATATCGGTATCGGGTCGCATAACTTGTTCGATGTCGCCTACGCCCTCCTCTTGCGAGAGGAAAACGGCGTCGGCGATACGGTCAAATTTGAAATGCTTGAAGGGATGGCGAACCATATCCGACGGGTGGTGCTGCAAATTTCCGGAGAGATGCTCAACTACTGCCCCGTAGCTTATGAGCATGAATTTCAACACGCCGTTGCCTACCTTGTCAGACGCCTCGATGAAAACACATCGCCAGAAAACTTTTTGCATCACGCTTTCAGCTTAATTCCCGGGACGCGCGACTGGCAGCAGCAGGCGAGTTTGTTCTCTTTGTCTTGCCACGCGGCCAATACTGTGAGCTTCAAGCTTCGGAGAACGCAAAATCGGCTTGTCGATCCACCCAGGTTCGAACATCGCAAAGACTTCCGAAACGAGCCCGATACCGATTGGTCTCTCCTTCACAACGGGAAATGGGCCGAAGGGATTCTGAAGGAGTGGCACAGCAAAGATCCGATTTCTGTTCCGATCGTTGTGGGAGGCGAAGAGGTGCTTCCCTCAAGCCAAAATGACGTGGCCTCCCGCCCCGTCAAAGACCCTTCCCGACCCGATTATCGCGTTGCCGAGATGTCGCAGGCAAGTCAAAAAATGGCGGACGTAGCATTGAACACGGCTCTGATGGAAGAGGCCGCGTGGGGAGATGTCTCGCCTCAGGAAAGGTCTGAGCGCCTGGCCGAGGCGGCCAACATCTTCCGTTCCAAGCGGAGCGATCTCATCGGCGCGATGGCCCTTTCAGGGGGAAAGCTTGTGACAGAGGCTGATGTCGAAGTGTCCGAGGCGATCGATTTTATCGAGTATTATCGGCGGTCGCTTCTCGAATGGATGAGCGCTCCCGGCCTCAGCTGGAAGCCGAAGGGCGCGACGCTCATTCTGCCGCCATGGAATTTCCCATGCGCGATCCCCACAGGGGGGATCGCCGCCGCCCTCGCAGCGGGGAATCCGGTGATTTTTAAACCGGCTCCGGAAGCCGCTTTGATTGGATGGGAGCTGGTCAACATTTTTTGGGAAGCGGGGATAAGCAAAAAGGTTTTACAGTTTGTTCCCTGTAAAGACGAGACCGTGGGCTCTTACATGGTGGGCGACCCCCGCATCAAAAAAGTGATCCTGACGGGATCGACCTATACCGCCAAGTCATTGATGACGCTTAAGCCGGGACTCGACCTTTGCGCAGAAACAGGGGGAAAAAACAGTCTGATCGCCACGGCTCTTGCCGATCGCGATTTGGTCATTCGAGATACGATCCATTCCGCTTTCTCCCATTCGGGTCAAAAATGCAGCGCCTGCAGTTTGCTGATCTTGGAAAAAGAGGTGTATGAAGACCGCCATTTTCTCGAAAATCTTGCCGACGCTGCAAGCAGTTTAAAGGTGGGAAGTGCATGGGATCTGGGGTCGCGCATCAACCCTTTGATCGCACCGCCAAGCGACCCCTTGCTATGGGCCTTGACCTCTCTAGAAGAAGGGGAAGAGTGGCTGTTAAAGCCTGAGCAGGACCCCTCGAATCCTGCCCTTTGGTCTCCGGGAATTAAAGTGGGCGTGCGCCCCGGCAGCCGCTCCCACCTCACAGAATTTTTTGGTCCTGTTTTGAGCGTGATGAAAGCGGACAATTTGGACGAGGCGATCTCACTTGCCAACCAAGTGCCTTACGGACTGACGGCCGGCATCCACTCTCTCGACGAGCGCGAGCACGCTTATTGGCTGGAGCGGATCGAGGCGGGCAACTGCTACATCAACCGAGGCATCACTGGCGCAATCGTTCAAAGGCAGCCTTTCGGAGGATTCAAGCAAAGTTCTTTCGGTTCGGGAATCAAAACAGGCGGCCCCAATTACCTCCTGACCTTTATGACACCTGAGCAGACAGAACTGCCGAAAGAACCCGAGACGATTCCCGAAGAAGCCAAGCCTTATCTCGATCTCTTAAGCGAAGAGGAGAAAAAGGTCTTTACCGCGAGCGTCGGCGATTATGTCAAAGCTTTGGATAAATATTTTTCTCTGGAGCACGACTGGGCAGGAATTTTGGGCCAGGACAACATTTTGCGCTATCTGCCTCGCAAACAGGTGACACTTCGGGTGCAAAGCAGCGATCGGATGGTCGATATCGCCCGCGCGGTCGTGGCGGCACAGCTGTGTCAAACGCCCCTTGTGGTGAGTTCCGAGACAGAACGCACGCTTCCGGGCGCAGAGGTTATCGTTGAAACTGATGACGAGTTGGCACGCCGCCTTTCCTCCCTCGAGGAAAAAGCGGTGAGGCTTCTCTCTGCCCCCTCAGAAACGCTTTACGAGGCCATCGCCGATCAGGGCGTCTCCTTTTTGAGGCATCCTGTCACTGCCTCCGGCAGAATAGAATTAATGAATGTCTTACGAGAACAAAGTATTAGCTACGATTATCACCGCTATGGAAATATCGCTTACAAAGATGTCGGAAAACGAAACCCTCAATCCTAAGCAAAAGGAAGCCGTGCAGCACTGCGACGGTCCTCTTTTGGTGATCGCCGGAGCAGGCTCGGGAAAAACACGGGTCGTCACCAAACGGATTGTCTATCTGATCGAGCAGGGCGTCATGCCCCACCAGATTTTAGGACTCACCTTCACCAATAAAGCCGCCAGCGAGATGGCAGAGCGCGTTCGTGGAGAGACAAACAGCCGCGTCCTGATCAGCACGTTTCACAGTTTGGGGGCCCGGATTTTACGGGAGTCTTACGACTCTCAGTTTGCTATTTACGACCAGGAAGACTCGGAAAAACTGCTGCGAAGCTGCATGGAAACGATCGCTGTCAGTGACAGAAAGAGTGCCGTTAAAAAGTTTCGCAGCTTGATTTCCCGCGCCAAAAACGACATGCAAGGACCGGGAGATCTCGATCCGGGCGAGTTTGAACGGGGCGATTTAAAGTTTTTCCCTGAAATCTACGCGGCCTACCAGGCGCGCCTGAAAGAGTGCCGAGCGGTTGATTTTGATGACCTTCTTTATCTGCCTGTGACACTGTTTAAAGAAAAGCCTGAAATTCTTGATGTCTACAGATCGAGGTGGAGATACCTTTTGATCGACGAGTACCAAGATACCAACAGCGCCCAATATCAGATGATCAAGCATCTCGCCGGCGCTCACCAGAATATCTTTGCCGTCGGCGACCCCGACCAATCCATTTATTCGTGGAGGGGAGCGACCATCCGGAACATCCTCGATTTTGAATCCGATTTTTCCGGGGCAAAAGTGATCCGCCTCGAACAAAATTATCGAAGCCGCTCCAATATCCTCAATGCCGCGAATGCCTTGATCAGCCACAACGAGAGCCGCTACGAAAAAACTCTTTGGAGCGACCGCGGCGAAGGCGAGCCGATTCGACTCAAAATGCTCAAGACAGAGCGGGAAGAGGCCGAGTTTGTCGCCGAAAAAATTTTGCAGCATCGCAAAGAGGGTGTCTCCCTCGATCAGATGGTGATCTTTTACCGGACAAACTTTCAATCCCGTATTTTTGAAGATTATCTCCTCCACAGGCAGATCCCATACGCCATTTATGGCGGCGTCTCCTTCTATCAGAGAAGAGAGGTCAAAGATCTTCTCGCTTTCCTCCGTATGGTGCAGACGGGCAGCGACTTTGTTGCGTTCTCCAGGACCATCAACATTCCGAAAAGGGGCATCGGGGCGAAAACGTTGGAAAAACTGGGCGAAGCCTCGATACAGGAAGGGCTTCCCGTGCTCGACTACTGCGAGAAACTGACCGCAGGCGAGCCGCTTCAACACAAAGTGCGGCTCAATAAAAAACAAAAAGAGGCTATGGCTGATTATGCCCGGATCGTTCGCCACCTCCAGCAGTTCGACGGAACCCTTCGCGACTTGATTTTAGAGACGATCGAATGGAGCGGCACCTTGACCTATCTGAAAGAAGATCCCGAAACCTACGAAGACCGCCGATTCAATATCCAAGAACTGGTCTCGAAGGCTGCCGAATGGGAAGAGATGGACGAATCAGGAGGGTTATCCGAGTTCCTTTCGGAGCTTTCGTTGATGTCTGCAGTGGACCGGGTGGAAGAGGCCGGAGATAAGATCCGTTTGATGACTTTGCACAACGGCAAAGGGCTTGAGTTCGACATTGTCTTCGTTGTCGGCTTAGAAGAGGATCTTCTTCCCCACATCAATTCGAAAGAACCTGCCTCCGAGCTTGAAGAGGAGAGGCGCCTCTTTTATGTGGGCATGACAAGAGCCCGCGAACAGCTTTATCTGACCCACTCAAAATTTCGTTATATGTGGGGCATGCTCCGCTACATGCCTCCCAGCCGATTTATCGAAGAGTTGCCCGAAAATCTCATTGAAACAGACGTTTATGACGACGATTTTTGGATGGAATAGGAGGATGACCATGCAGCCGATCAAAATTGCCATTTGCCCGGAAGGGCTACCAGCCCTAGGGGACGTCTTCAAATTTCGAATGACTTCATTTGAGTTCTTTCCCCTTAGGAGGGCACGCTAGCAGGAGGGGCAATATTAATCAAATATAGCCCCTCCTGCTAGCGTGCCCTCGGGGGATCATCCAAACCTCTCTCAAAATTGACAAAGAGATAAAAGAGAGCATCGTGGCGATGAGCTTGAACGAATATAAAGATGACTATGATTTCGTGATGCAGCAGGAGTGCTGCTGCACGCTTTACTAAAGGGGCCTCCATGACAGTCATAGATAGCGTTCCCATTTTCAGCGGCATCCCCTACGGCGCTGATGAACTGCAAAGATCGCTTGAGATCGCAAGCGTCGTTGATAATGGCACCCACCTTGCCGTCGGGGTCTCTTATATTGGCACCGACAAAGACCCGATCGAAGCTTACGAAATTCCACAGTCCCGTCTTTGTTGGGTGACAGATGGCCCCGATCCCAGATACCTGGTTTTAATCCGTCGCCACCTCGCAACAGACGCTTTGCCCATCGCGATCACGAAGACAGTGCAGATCAAAAAGGATGAAGAGGAGACACTCGTTGTCGCTTCCTACGAAGATTACTGCGAGGAAAGGGACTTCGTCACACAAGGCGAAGGGTGCTGTCTTTTATCGTAAAGGGTCGGGAGGTTTTTTGAAAAAATGCCTTTTTGCGTTGTACCGGGCATTGAAATAGCGTTCGAGTTCGTGTGAGATTTTTGAGGAGGGCTCCTCCTCGTGGCCGTCATCGCAAAAAAGGGCAATCTCTTCGCTTAAGTATTGTGTCATGCACTCCAGAAGGCGGTCCCTTTTCTCTTCGATTTGGAGAGGGAGAGGGAGATCCAGCTCTTTTTGAAAAGCGAGCACCTGGTGAATGCTGCTCGTTTGGACCATAAGCTCGAAATGTTTCAAGAGAGGGGGCGGGTATCCCACTTTTTCAGAAAAATACTGAAGATAAAGCGATAGGGCAGCGCGTCCTAGCAAACGCCCTTGCTTTAGGACGTAATGGAGGGTTGTGGCTTCGATTTCGGTCTGAGGCTGCTTCAGTTGTCCCTTAATTTCTTCTGCAGATAGGGACAGCGCCTCTTCGATAAGCGCAAAGCTTGCGCGGTACCGCTCTTTGGGCTCCCCTTCATGAAGGGCGGGATTTTCAAGATCGTGCCACTCCTGGAACAGTTTTTCATAGGGATATTCGATAAAGTACTTATTGATGAGATGGTGGGTTTGGGACACGTAGTCGAAAGGAGAGGGATGGGCCCGCACTTGATCAAAAAATTGGTGGGCGGCGGCTTCGTCATCCTTACTTTTTAATTCTTCGTAGGGAGCGGCTTGGTAGATGGCGTCGCTGAGTTTCTCATGGAGAGTGATCATCGGGTCGGCACTTTGGTTGAACGCGAGCTTTTTGAGATGGAGCAGTTCTTTTGCTTTTTGGTTCAGCCGCTGCCCGGGGAGAAGGTCGGCTGCCACCTGCTTTTTAATTTTCAAAACAGCGCGGAAATGGGTCAAAAGATCCATCCGGAGGGGGTTAGCCGGAATCAGCGCATTGGAAAGCGCCCAGCCGGCATATTGCGACGGGTGGGGAAAGCCCGTTTGGGTCACGACAGTCGAGACGCGAAAGCTTTTGGGATCGGGAACACTTGGAACCCGCGAGGTTTGACTCCGTTTGAACTGTCCCTCGACAGTGATCACCTCCCCTGGGAAAGGAGTGAGCATTTGCGACATGGAGATCACCGATGACGACGTGTCCCCCTCTGTTTCTCTTGCAATGATGGGCGTTTGACGGAGGAGTTCGCTGATGTCATCGGAAAACTTTTCTGTGAGATCGGACGTTTTGGTCAAGGTGATGGCCCGCATGCAGAACAGATCCCGTTCGTTTTTTGAATACTCGACCAACTTGCCTTTTTTCAGATTGGTCGCAATCTGCTCCATTGTTTTTTCTTCACTTTCGCCTAAAGTGTCAAAGCGGACAAAGATTTCGCTCGGTATTTCGATAAGGATTTTTTTTATTTTTGCATCGATCAAAAGAAGGCCGGTCTGCGTGTAGAGAAAGCGGACGATCGTCTCCCCTACTGTTTTCGGAGGCTTCCGACTTTTGATGAGAAGAGCGTTGTATTGATTGATCGAATCCAAAGCGTGACGAGCCCAGTGCTGCTCCTCTTCACTCCCTCTTTTCATCTTCTGGATGAGGCGGTAGTGCTTTTTCAACGTTTCGATCGAGCTGAACAGGATCTGACGGATTCCTCTCCGCTTGACCTGATATTCATTTCGGTGAAAAAGGGGATAAAGCAGAGAATGTCTCTTTTTGGCTTTGATTAAGTGATTGCCTTCGATATCAATGTCGAGCAGGGTGGGAGTTTTTCTCTTCGCAACATCGACAATAAAATCAAGATTCTTAATGGCAACATCGAGGAGAACCATGATGTTGTCACGTAAAAGATTCGCTTTTTCTTTTGTCACAAGACGCCTCGCTACCTAAAGCTTACGATACTTCCGGAACAGGTTTTCCACAAGCAGCCACTACATTCAGGGAGGTGTTGTCATTGAGGATGAGTGAGTTTTGATGCTCAAGGGCGCCGTCCACACTGATGAGCTCACCACGTTTTAAGTACTCGAAAGCTTTTGCGGATTGGGGGAGGGATTTAAGGCGGCTGCTAAGCTTTTTTTTGCCCGGTGTGCCGCAGAGATAAAAGACTTTGCCCTCTTCTTTTTCAAAAGGGGGACTCACCACGCGGTAGAGATCCTGTTCGGGTTGTTGCGGCCAGCCCGCTTCTTTAGGCCTGACAATCAAATAGGACGCTTTCAAAGAATTGAGATTGATTGACGCTGCCCTCTGCAGCTCTTTTAAAAGAGTGGGCTTTTCATATTCCCGTTGCGCATAGCATGGGAAGTTGCCCTCGAGTGCGGGACATTTTCCGCGCCAAACGCAAGGCGCCTGGACGGGAATGCCGTCGCTGACGAGCTCATCTCTTAGACTCAAAACGCGTCTGTTGCTCTCCTCAAAAGATCCCTCGATGATCACAAGGTGCCCATCAGGGGATAGGCGGGAGAGGAGAGTGTGAACGAAAGAGAGCTGCTCCTTTTTCCAGCCCGAACGCGATGACGGAAAAAGTTCGCTAAGGGAGTGGCCGATTGTGATGAGGTCATAGGACTCCCCCACCGGTAAGGAGTTTTTTTTGAGGTCCCCTTTTTTAACAGTGACCGGATACCCTTGCCTGCCGCAGAATTCAGCCCCAAATTTCACCGCCTCTAAGCTCACATCGAGAGCCGTGACGTCCGAACAGCCCAGTTTGAGCGCGGCAAAAGCAACGGGACAGGGGCCGCTGCAGAGGTCGAGCACTTTTTTTGGCTGTGAGGGGATTTCGCTCAAAATCGAAAGCGCCTCTTGGTAGTGAAGCGGCCAGTAATACAGGAGGTAGTCCGCCAGAGTCTTCACATCGTTGAAATAGTGGGAGCCACCTCTTTGAAAGGTCTCTTGCAGACCCTTAATCGTATTCACGACTCCGCGAAATTCTCGCGTTTGCAGCCGATCAGTCGGTCCTTTAAGCTTGGTCAGGCGGCGCCAGTGCTGGATAAGGTCGGGGATCAGCTGTTCCATTTGAGGTTTTGCTCGTTTCATCAATCCAAGACCTCTCTGATTTCGGGCGCTGTCAGAGCGCGATAGTGTCCGCTCGCCAAGGTTCCCAGCGTAATGTGGCCCACTCGGATCCGTTTGAGCGACCACACCTCCAGACCCGCTTTTTCCAAGATACGGCGCACCTCGTGCTTTTTCCCTTCCATCACTGTCACTTTAACCGTATTTTTTCTGACCTTTGCCACTCTCACCGGTTTGACAAAGATTCCCTCGACAAGCGTGCCGTCGGCGATTTTTTTTAGAAAAAAGGGAGTGATTTCATGATCGGTTTTTGCGATGTATTCTTTTTCGATGTTTTTGGATGGATGGATCAACCCTTGAGCAAAATGACCGTCGTTTGTGACGAGAATGAGCCCCTCGGTGTCTTTATCGAGGCGCCCTACAGTAAACAGTCTTTTGTCGACATCAGAAAAAAGATCAACGACAAGGCGACTCCGCTTTGACAGTCGTTTATTGGTGCAGACATATCCTTTGGGTTTATTCAGGGCGTAATAAACTTTTTCTTCCTCTTGACCGATCGGCTTCCCGTCGACGAGAATCTCATCTTCTTCGAGCGAGGCAGGTGTCTGGGGAAGCAAGACAGTCTGTCCATTCAGCTCGACGCGCCCTTCGAAGATGATCTCTTCGCAGCGCCGTCTAGAGCCTACCCCTGCTGCTGCCATCACTTTGGCTAATCTTTTTTTTTCTGATGGTTTCATAACTTGCTAATTAATAGTAATTCAAAAATGATTTTAAATCAAGTTGAACGGATGATAGACTACATTAATATGAGATATTTATTTTTTCGCTCCTCTTTCCACATTGAGTTGCGCGCCTCCTATCGGGGGACAATCATCGATTCAAAATCTTTTGTCTCCAAACATTACAGATCCGCCAAAATTCGTGAGCTCGCTTTTGAGGACTTCATGAAAAATTGGTCGACATGCATCGCCCCCCCTTTTAAAAATAGCGATGTCCATTTCGTTGCCGATCTCTTAGAGAACCATAAGCTCGACACCATTCGACTTTTTCCCAAGTGGGATGAAGATCTCAGCATTCGTTTGGATGTGGCAGGAGATGTTCACTGTCTCAAGAGCAGGAGAAGAAGTGAAAATTATCCGGGCAACAAGTGGGTCTCAATCACACGGCGGCATGCAAAAACAGAGAGCAGGATACAAACCTACGTTCACAGCAGCGAACTGTTCAAAGAATCGATCTCTCCAACGCTCCACACATTCATGTCGGCAGAGTCGTTATGGGCCGCAGAGTGGTGGTCGGAAAAGTCGGAGTATGGCGAACTCTACAAAGTCGTCAAGAAACCCCTTCGGAAGTGAATTCGACCCGAAGATTAGACGTCATCGCCGCGCTTTCGGGGAGACATTCATCCGCATGATCGACCAGCCTCAGCAAGAAACGGGACTCGTCGGTACATTTGAAATAGTGATCCTTCACAATCTCGCGGCGAACCTCTTGTGAATCGGAGGATAAGGTGTCGCTGTTCGTCTTCCCCGAAATGCAAATTTCAAGCGTCTTGAATAACGCTTTGTCAAAAGCTTTCGGATCCTCAATCTCGAAGAGCAGGCTGTCGTGAACATCTCTGAAAAACCGAATGCACTTTTTATTTTTCGACAGCCATCGCGGAACAAATAGTGAATAGAAAGTGTCAGGGTCTTGGCGCGTTTTAAGCTGATTGATCACTTCAACTGAAAGCGTGCTTCTGACACTCAGGCAGGAATCTAAGAGCCGGCGGGTGGGCTCTTGTCTTTCGGATAAATAGCGATTGATGCGGCTTAAGATTGGCAATGCATCCAGGTCGTCCTTTTCGAAAATCTCCCAAATAATGCGATCGACAGCTTGATCCCGCTTATTGGGATCGTCAATACAGTCGAGTGTATCAAAAGCCCGGGACCACTTGCAGAATTTGAGCGCGTAGACAAGAGGAAGGTAAGTGTCGATGGACTCAAAGGACAAAAATGGCGTCATTACGGGTTGATCGCGTCTGATTGTTATGGCTTCGTTTAATACAAGCAAAACGAGCCGTTTTTTCTCTTCCGGCAGCAGGCTCAGGCAGCATTGAAAGCTGTTCAAGCACTCATTGTGAAAGAAATGGAACATGAGGGATTCAAAACGTTTGGGCCGAGCCTTATCGCGCAAGGCAGGAAGAAGCTCCGGCAAACAGTCTTTTTGCGTCATCATGGGTGTGAGATGGCCAATATGAAAGTCGCTGGAATTCATAAGCGCAGCCGACAGTTCGTCTGTTGTCCCGTGGAGCATTTTGTGATGGATGATAAATTGATGGAAGACCTCTTCGTCTCTAAACTTTTTCACCAATTTGAAGGTTCTGTCGGAAAAGTAATCGGTTTTGGGAGTTGAGGAGAGGAACAATTTTTTAAACATCGAAAGAACTAAATGAGTGATCTTTCCTTTTAGAGAACTGTCGTATTTCAGCAGCAGTTTCAAAAAATTGCGAAAGCTGGCAGGCTTGCGGCCAACCCAAGGGAGAAGTGGTTTGGCCAAATCGCAAAGAGGCGTTGCACTCCTTTCTTTGCCCTTTTCAAGCTCCAGCCATAGGATAAGGCTGGGGCGGCAGGCTTTCCAATCGTCTGTCTTTTGAAGACGGCTCCAGATTTTTGGCTCATAAACACGAAAGGATTTCAAGAGACGACTCTGGTCTTTTTCAGGGATGCGGGGAAAGAGATTCACAAATAGTGCTAGAATTTTTGAGGTTGTCGCTCCGTTGGCAAATTTTGGAATGACGTCAAACACATATCCTTGCTCAACACTCAGCTTGTCTAAATATTCTCTAAATGCGAGGGTGTGGAACATTTTTGCTGTCTCACAAAAACGGCGCATGTCATCTCGATTCATATGGGACGCAATCGCAAGCTGAAGCTCTAGCGGAAGATGAGTGATCGTGTACGTTTTGTCGGTCTGCATAAAATTAATAAAACGATGTCAAAAAAATGGACACCATGTTGCCTTTCGTGTAGGATGAAAATTCGTTTTTTGCTGTTTTTTTCTGGTTGCTTCAGTTTCGAAAGAGAAAATCTAACATAACCCGTCTTATTTTTCTATACGTTTGGGGTCCACCTCAAGGCTATTACGCCAGATCGTTTGTGGAAACTGCGATGAGTCGGTTAAAGCGCCAGGGGTTTTGGAGGGTGGAGTCTGTGATCTCTTCTCCGCAGGGGGTGTAGCGGTAGGACTCGATTTGGGCGCCGGTTTCGGGGTCTATAAGGGAGACGACGCTGCCGGCAATGTCGTGGACGGGGGCGTACGTTTGATCATTGATTTGGATCAGGACGGCTGCGCCG
>CAZVSU010000012.1:0-13019 GCA_964629645.1 uncultured bacterium
GGCGCAGTATATTAACCCATGGCAGGCTAGCTCGCAAAAATCGAATCACCAGCTTAACGTGGACCGCAAGCTGAATCGGGATTTCAAAGATGCGAACACAAAGCGCATCGCCGCATTTGTCGCCGACCAGGCAGCAACAAAGTTTGTTCAGCTCGACGACAAAATGATTGCGAACTCGTCTTTAGAGTCGCTTCTTTTCAATGTCTTGATCCAACTGCAACTAGATTTAGAAGACCAAATCGGCCTTTCCGAGCAGCTTGTCAAGTCTTTGAAGCTGCTTGAAGAAAAGTGCGCTCAGATTGTGGAAGAGAGCCACGGCAAAGGACTGAAAACAACAGCGGCCATCCAAATAGGTGGAGCGCTGGCTCCTTTGGGTCTTCAAGCTGTAGGCGGAATGACAGGACTTAGCGCAATGGGAGACACCGGAAATCCTTACGCTCGTCTTTTCCAGGGAAAAGCTCCCGGTCTCGTCGGTAAAGGGATTTCATCAACCGGTGCCATCACGGAAGGATGGCGCCAGCAAGCCATCTCTGTCTCTCAGATGGAGAAGCAGCAAGCCTCTAAGCTGACTGACCAAGAACGTGCAGAAAATCAGCAGATTATGAAGAGGCTTCAAGATGTCAAGGCAAGCCTTGACCAGATTTTGCAGCTACTGCTTCAAGCTGCCCGCATGGGTTAAGCGCTTCATCTCAAGAGTGCGGGTGATCGCATCACAAATGCTTTCGGGTCCATAAAATTGTATGGGCCCGGGGTATTGATAATGATCGACCAAGCGCCACTTGTCACGACCCTTTTTGAACCGCTCAAATAAAGGCCCGTTAAGCTCGACATAAGATTTTTTGATCACGATTTTCGTTTTTCCCTTCCGCTCTTCTTCCCCCATCAGTGGAACTAAAGGCACGCCAATCGGCCGCCAATTTTCGACAGGCTCAAAAAGATGGGTGAGAGCAGCCATCACTCCCGTTCGATTCTGACCGATCAAAACCGCTGCGACCTGTCCTAAGCTGTAGCAGTAGTCGGCGTCAAAGTTTGACGGCAGGCACGATCTTCCCTCATATCCGCAGAAGAAGCCCTGGGCGCTAAACTTGCCCTGATAGTCGTCCCCTCTCCTCTTAAGCTCTTCTTTGACCATTTGTATCAGGAGCCGTTCACTTTCGATCTTCGAGACCTGCACGTTGCCGTGGGGATCGCGGTCTTTGAGCAGCTGGTCGCGGATTTCGCTTGGAAGCGTCTGATAACACGAGCGCGCTTCATCCGATAATGATGAAAGATCCCCGTCCTTAGCCAAAATGGCATTGAGTTCTGAGATCAGCTGTTTCATTTCCGGTATAAATTCGACAATCCCCTCAGGAATCAAGATCACACCGTGATGAAGGTCTCTTTTTGCCCGTTCAGAGATGAGATCGGCAACACTGTCCACGACTTGCTTGAGGGTCTGCTTTTGACGTGCCACCTCTTCGCCGATCAACGTCATATTGGGCTGAGTTTGCAGGGCGCATTCCAAAGCGATATGAGACGCCGAGCGCCCCATCAGCTTAATGAAGAAGTAGTACTTCCCGGCCGAAAGGGCGTCTCGGGCGATGTTGCCGATAATTTCGGAATAGGTTTTACATGCTGTATCGAAGCCGAACGATGTCTCCACAAAATCATTTGTCAGATCGCCGTCGATTGTTTTGGGCACCCCAATCACGCGGCAATTGATGCCATATTTCAGAAAGTATTCTGCGAGGAAAGCGGCATTTGTGTTGGAATCATCGCCTCCGATGACCACAAGACCGTCAAGATCTAAGCTTTGGACGACGGCCGCGGCGGATTGAAAGTCCTGCTCTTTTTCCACCTTGTCCCGGCCGGAACCGATCAGGTCAAATCCCCCCTGGTTTCGGTGGGCGTCGATCATCTGCCCCGTCAACTCCTCAGAGCGCCCTAAAATCAACCCTTTAGGCCCGCCGATCAATCCGATCAGGCGGCTGTCGGGGTGGATCGCCTTAAGAGCGTCGTAAAGACCGCTGAGAACATTATGTCCTCCGGCGGCTTGACCTCCTGAGAAGAGAGCTCCCACTCTCAAAGCACCGCGAGTAGCGCCTTCTCCTTCGTTAATATCGATGAGTTGTCCGTCGACAAGATGGGGAAAGAGTGTTTCCAGTTTTTGTCTGGCATTTTCGTCGATCGGAAGCGTTTCCCGGGAGCGGCAGATGAGCGTTTGAATCGCGTTCAGCCGTTTCGGGACCTTAGGTTGATAGTCGAGCCTGGCTTGACTTAGCGGCGACATACTCCTCCTCATAACGTTTCGACAAACCACTGACACGTTTCTTGCAAAACCTGGCGCTGCTCCTCGCTCGGTGCAAAATCGTGCCCTATCGAGGGCATCGAGACCATCTTTGTGGGAGCTGTCGCCTTTTGGCGGTGTTGACGATATTTTTCTGCATGATCGTATGTCACTCCTTCGTCTTTTTCTCCGTGGATATGAAGAAGAGGCGTCTCATGCAAATGCTCTAAGTGATGCTCTAATTGTAACGCAAAAAATTCGCGTAGGAAATTCTCATTGGCATGCATCCCATCAAACTGCATGATCTTTTGGCGTACATCATCTGAGGTTGCGGGATCTTGAACCACTTCCCAAAGATCACGCCACTGTCCCGCATGAAAAGCGGGCGCCCATAGGGCGAGCGACTTGATGTCTTTCCGTTTTCCCGCGGCAATGACCGCGACAAGTCCGCCCATTGACTTACCGAGAATTCCGAGTCGGCTGTGATCGATCGATTTCAGTGAGTCGACAACCTCTAACGCTCTCATCACGTCGTCAACTTCGCTGCCGATTGTCATGTCCAACCAATCCCCTTCGCTATCGCCGCAGCCGCGAAAATCAAACCGAAGCGAGGCAATCCCCGCTTTGGACAGAAGTTCAGACATGGTTGTGTATATGCGAAATTTTCCCGTTTTCTCTCCCCCAAAACCGTGGCAGATGACCACAAGGGGAGCTTTTTCGACGCCTAAGGGAAGATGAAGCATGCCAAACAACTTGCACCCTTCACTCATAAAGGTGACGCATTCCCTAGTCTCATATTGGGTGGTGTCGGCTCTCATTGTCATCAATTGTCAACATAACAAACCACGCGATTTCCGGGTAGCGCGAGCGTCAGCATGACGGCGATTGCGAAAATGTATGTGGAATGGAATCTTAACTAATTGATTGTATGAAGATAAGGATTGATGAGGAGGAGTAGAGTAGCGGCACCTGGACTCGAACCAGGGACTCGCGGATTATGATTCCGCTGCTCTACCAACTGAGCTATACCGCCAGTGAAAATAGCGGGGGGAGGATTCGAACCTCCGACCTTTGGGTTATGAGCCCAACGAGCTAACCCCTGCTCCACCCCGCGGTAACGTTTAAGCTTCAACTATATCAGTAGGTTGCTATTTTAGGCAAGAGGCTCTTTTGTTTTTTTTTCGATGAGGGCAAAAGTTTTTTCTGTCGCACCTCGATGGTCCTCGATCAAGCGCTTTCCATTCCTCCCGAGCCGCTCCTTTTCCGTTTGTGAGGGCATCAAACTCAAGAGGGTGCGGTGTAAATCTTTCATCTCGACCTGAAGGCCTGACTCGTAGGTTTTGCAAAGCTCTAAAAGCTCGGGCTGCGACGACATGCAAGGGCCAAAGATCACCGGCTTCCCAAATTCTGCGGGTTCTAAAATATTGTGTCCCCCCACCTTCTCAAGATAAGACCCTGCCACAAGACAGACATCGGCGATCTGATAGCATGATTTTAAAACACCCATTTGGTCAATTAAGAGGATCTTGAAGGGCTTTTTCTCCAAAGAGCTGAGACGAATATAGGGCTGACCGCACTCTTCCAGGAGCGAAGCGACAGCGTCGAAGCGTTCCGGGTGCCTGGGGACAAGCATCACCTTTAGATGGGGCAGCAGGCCCCAAAGAGAGTCCAAAACCTCGAGCAGCCATCGCTCTTCGGGATCATGACTCGATCCGATCACCAGAATTTGATCTTCCTCGGACAAACCAAGCGATCTCTTCCATTTTTCCGGCTCCCTTATTTCAGGAGTCACTTGATCAATCTTGAGGTTTCCGGTGACGGCAATTTTATCTTCAGCAACGCCGGCTCTTTGATACCTCTTTTTGTAGAGGGGGGACTGCACGGCCACAAGATCGACAAACGAAAAAATATGGCGGCCCCACATGGGAAGTGATTCATACATTTGGCAAGATTTTTCCGACATTTTGCCATTGACGATGGTGCATGTCGCTCCTTGCCTTTTCGCTTCGGCTAAGAAGTTTCTCCAAAGATCTGTCTCGGATATGATCACATGGTCGGGCTGAAACCGGCGCATCCATTTTCTCATGATCCATTTTAAATCGAGGGGTAGATAGAGGTGTTCAAGGCAAAAAGGAAGCGCTTTTTTCCCCTCTTCGTAGCCCGTTGCTGTGCAGGTTGAGTGAATGAATTCGGCCTCGTCACCGTAATGTTGTTTGAGCCTTTTGACAAGAGGCAAAACAGCCTTGGTCTCGCCGAGTGAAACGCTATGAATCCAAAACAAAAGGGGTTTCGATTTGGTTTTGCCTGCATCGAAGAGGCCAAGCCGTTGCTTCAATGAGGGGCCTGCTTTTTTTCTCAGAACAATTTTCGGGAAATAAAAGAGAAATCCGATCACAAGAACAGAAGGATAAAAAAAGTCGATTATCATAGCTATCTATCTCGTTCTCAATGGTTTCGAATCGTGAATCTTGTTTCTATCAAAAATATATGGTATGATAAAAGTATGTCAGAAAAATCAGAAAAAAACCAGAAAGTAGACGAAACGGACGACTTAAGAAAACGTCTGAAGATCATTCTTGGCCTTCGCGAAAAAGTCTCTGCCGCTTTGGACAAACTTTACAATAAAGGGGATATTACCCCAAAACAAGTGTCTGATTTTCTCGACAACCCGAAAAACTTTCCGGCGGGTCAGTTTGAGACCATTCAAAAATCCCGGGAAGACATGCTCGATTTCATTTGGGATGTCCTTGGCAAAAAGCAAAAGGAAACGTACCAGCAAAAGACGCTGAAAAAGAAAACCAAAAAAATGAAGCGGCGGTCGCTTGGCCACAGGCGAAAATGGCTGAAAATGGATTGAGGGAAGTTCTCCCTTTAATTTACGATAAGTCGTGAATCAGATCGCTAAATTCTTTCAACGTTTTCCAAAATCTCAGATGGGCATTGCCCGATTCCCCTTCCACTCCAACGGTGTAAATGATCTTTCTGAAGGACTCTTCACTTATCATGCTCTCGATCAATTTGAGAATTCTATTGTAGTGCTGCTGCGAAACGTTCAATTTCTTAAGGTTTTTGGCGGGCATTCTTTTGAGCTGATTCATGATCTTCATTCGCCTCATCAATTCCCGTATAAAGGCGAGAAGGAATTCCTCATCTTCTTCCCTCTCCTTGATTACTGCCACAAAACGTTCGAATTCTTTTTCTGTCGCATTCAGAAATTCGACCACTTCAAACCGTTCAATTTTATACCCTTTCTTGAAAATATGCGCCTCTTTTGTTTTGTTTCGCATCTTTTCAATAGCATCGCCAAGACCGAGCAACACGTTGCCTAAATTTGCCTGTTGCTCGGGTTTAGCGATCGTTTGAGCTAACGCCCTGCTGGCACCCAAAGATGAGAGAGCAGCCGCCAGGCGATCGAGCATTTTGGGATTGAGGTTGGCAAATTTTTCCGCTGTGAAATCCCCTTTTGCCGCTTCCTGTAAAAAGGCAGACTTTTGCTGCAAGGTTTTCACAAAGCGATTCATTTGAGTCGAGGAAACCGATTCCCCTTTTGCCGCTACGGATTCCGAAAAGTTTTGCACTTCTTGATGCACCGTTTCCAGTATGCGGTTCAATGAACCCGATCCCGACATATCTGTCATGTTCGTCACCTTGTCAATGTGTTTTCAAGCCATTTTCCCCACAAAACGATGATGGGCATAATCACCGCCCAGACGAGACCGATGATCACCAAAACCACCGCAAGTGAGGGATAAAACTCGGCGGCTCCGAGCCTGGCCGCAGCAAAATAGCTCACGATACCGCCTCCCATGCCAAATAGAACGGCAAAAGAAAGGTTGAACCGCAGCCAAATCATCGAATGGTTCACGCTGATTGCGAAAAGAGCCCAGATCGCCGTGACCCAAAGAGGGGCAAGCCATGGCAAGGATTCGTAGCCGGCGCGGTAATCAATCAATCCCAAGTTAAGAAATGCAGTATCGCAGAGCGTCCCAAAAAAAGCGACCGTCATAATCAGAATCATTTCATCCAGCCGAAATCTGACGCGAATCAAATGAGATAAAAGCAATACTGCAACCACAACAGGACCAAGAAAAGGCCTTCCCGTCACGACCCCCGAAAGACAAAAACCCCAACCTATATAAAACATCAAAAAATTAAGGGTCAGAAGCAAAAGTTTTCGATCGAATTTAATCGGAAATTCAGGAGGGGTCTTTTTTTCGTCGGAACGCATGAGAAATTCCTTTTGATAAATCGATGCAAAGTTTTCGAATCCCTTGGTAGATGAAGTAACCGACTAAAAGACCGATCAGAGTATAGACAAGCCCTTCCATTGAAATATTGACAGCAGGCGTGAAATGTTTCATCGTCCCCGAAAACAGGTCGGAATTGACATTGGCAAGAAAAGTTAACGGCCTGGTGAGCCAAAAGGCATTTTCGAGTCGGCTCAAAGCCTCGCTGAAATTGTGATACCGCTCCAATATGATTCCTAAAAATTCCCCTTGGGAGACGAAAAGCGGATTGTCGCTCTTGAGGAATGTTTGAATGTAGTCGGCGATGCTGAGGTTGCCGGTTTGTGCCATCCGCTCGATATGCGCCACTTGGAGCTTGAGCTCGTGGGTGCTTCCTGCAAGGCGCTGTATGTACTGAGTGATAAAAGAGGGCGCCTGGGAAAAGACAAGGGCTCCCAAAACAGAAAAAATGCGGTCGAGCACCACGTCGAAAAACTTCCACATAACTGTCTCCTTATTCACCCTATATATAACAAGATAGGGATTTACAGCTAATGGTCACCGGGATAATAAGGCTCTATGTGAACGATCACATCTCTTACCGACGGCCAAGCCTCTTGAACTGAAGCGCGGACGCGTTGGCTAATTCTATGTCCTTCTTCGATATTGAGGGAGGGGTCGACTTCGATGTCGATATCGACGTGGGCGTCGGGCCCTGAAAGTTGAATACGCAGCTTCTCGGTCCCTAAAACTCCCTCAACGTCAAGGGCTTTTTTCCGAATCAGTCGAAAGTACTCCGGATCGGGCTTCCGGTCCATCACTTGATGAAAATTATCCCGAGCTGCCAAAAAACCGATCACAACCATAAGAAGGGCGATGAAAAATGCACCCCCCTTGTCGATCAGCGCCCCGCTGCCCGGAAAAAAAGCTGCCAAAAGCAAAGCAGCCGTGGCGAACAAGCTATTGAGGGCGTCAATACGAAAATGGACAGCATCGGCCTTAAGAGCGGGGCTATTGTGCTTGACAGCATAACGGATCACCATCCGGTAGGCTCCTTCTAAAGCAACGACGGCGATAAGGGGAATGATCCACACCCACGGATGAATCGAGCCTACGGGCTCGTCAGCAAAGAAAGAGACCATTTGTTTGACGGCCAGATAAATACCGCCTAGGGCCATACAAAGAGAAAGCTGAAGCCCTGCAAGCGGCTCCAAACGACCATGGCCGAAGGGATGGTCGTCATCAGGAGGCATCGCCGCCCACCTAATCCCCAAAATAAGAATGAAACTAAAGACAATATCCAGACCACTGGCAATGGCGTCGTACAAAAGAGACACGCTCGCAAAAAATAAATAGCCGACAAACTCCGCAATAATGATGAGAAAACGGAGTGCGACGCCTTTCCAAATTGAAAAAACAAGATCGCGCTTTCTTTTGGCTCGTGAGATGAGGTACGAGGGAGGCGGCGGTATCGGATCGGGGAACTTATCCATCGACAGTCCCGAAAAATCGGTCTCCAAAATCGCCAAGGCCGGGAAAAATAAATTTTTCATCCGTGAGTTCGGGGTCTTCTTCTGCAAGGATAAGCTCTATGTCTTCAAACTGCTTTTTAAAAAAAGCGATCCCTTCTGTCGATCCAATCATGCTCACCATTTGGATTTGCGCCGGCCGCGCCCCTTTTTTGATCAAACACTCAACGGCCTTACGCGCCGATCCCCCTGTTGCCAGCATGGGGTCTAAGATAATGACCGTTTCATCTCTTGAGATCTCGGGAATGTTCTCATAATACATGTCGGCGATTGCCGTTTTTTCATTTCGTTTGAACCCAATGAAACCGACTCTAGCAGAAGGGAATAAATCCAAAAAAGGAGGGAGCATTGCAAGGCCGGCGCGCAAAATAGGGACGAGCATTGTCGGCTGTTGATAAACCTTGCCGCGGGTGTTTCCAAGTGGTGTTTTGATGTCTACAGACTGTTTTGGCAGTCGATCCATCGCGCAATGAGCAAGAAAACTGCTGAGATGAAAAGAAGCTTTTCGAAACTCTTCGACCGATGTCTCTTTATCGCGAAGAAGTGTCATCAAATGGGTTTTCATTTAGAAATCGTCCAATTTGGAGCCGCATGAAATCAAAAGCTGCAAGGCGCGTCTGACTGACATTTCGGTGAAAATCACCTTTTCCTTTTCAAAGAGAAGAATAAAGCCCATCGTCGGATTCGGTGTCGCCGGCACAAAGACCGAAATAAAAGTTTGGTCCCCTTCCTGACTTTTTAAGATCGCATCCTGAGTCACAAGTCCGATCGACAGAATGTCGGGATTGGGGTAAGGAATGAGGACGACTGTTTGAAAACTCTTCTTTTCCGAGTAAAACAGGTTCTGGACGACATCTTTACAGGCTTGGTAGACCTTGTTCACAAAGGGAATTCGATGGAAAAGGGACTCTGCGGCTCTAATCACGGCGCGGAAGAAGACCCAGCGCCCTAAAAAGCCGATCGCGATGACAAAAGCAAAGAATAAAATCAGCGCAAGAATTCGGGTGGTCGTTTCGACAATTTGCGGATTGTTAAGCGGTCCGGTCCCTTGAGTGATCAAACTCCTGACCCACCCGGCAAAAGGATCGGTCAAAAAATTGATCACGAATTGTGCGATCAGTATGGTGAGCACCAGGGGCAAAAGAATCGCCAAACCAGTAAAGAAGTGCTTTTTCACAAAATCACGCCTCCTCCTGATCGTCTAACGCGAGCATATTTGCGGCTGCCTCCTCTTTTGTTATTTTATGGAATGGCATCATCACCACACCGCATGAGATGACATACTTCAAAGCATTTTCAACGCTGAGAT
The DNA here is from genome assembly GCA_964629645.1 of uncultured bacterium. Taxonomy (GTDB): domain Bacteria; phylum Chlamydiota; class Chlamydiia; order Chlamydiales; family SLFE01; genus JAAKFL01. The sequence goes on from CAZVSU010000012.1 coordinate 9,331, forward strand.
CGAGGTAAGTGATCGCCTCAGGCTTCATCAAGAGGAGATAACCCGATGTCGGGTTAGGTGTTGTGGGAACAAATACCGCCACCCGCTCCTCCCCGGAAGGCACAATGAGGCGGTCACGCGTGATCAGTCCAATCGTCTTGCTATCCGAATAGGGAAAAGGGATCATCACAACTTGCTTGAAAGAGCTTGTCTTCGAGTGGAAGATCGTCTGGAAGACATCTTGAAAGGTGATGTAGAGTGTGTTGACAAATGGGATACGGTGAAGGACATAGTCGCCCATTTTGATCAACGAACGAACAAAAAACCATCTCGTCAACATTCCCAAGAGAATCGTGAAGACAGCGAGGAACACCAAAATCAAAAGCTTGCTGAGCCATAGGCGGATTTGATCGCTGCTAAAGATCCAAAATCCGTCCGGCAGTATGGAATAGTAGGTCATCACACCCTGAACGAGCTCCAGGAAGGGACCTGTCAGTAAATTCACTAAGAAAAGAACGATCGCGATTGTCAACGCCAAGGGGAGCAGTATCGCAATCCCCGTTATGAATGAACGCTTCATTTACGCTTCTTTTTCGACCTTTTGGCCTGTTTCGGTTTTTCAGGCGCTTCTTCAGGGACTAGATACCATTTTGTTTCGAGCAGGACAAGATCAATATCTTCAAGGATCATCGCCACTTTTTTTCCCGGATCAAACGACTCGCCGTAGTCGCGACCTTTCAGTCTCATCTTTCTTTCGTCGAACATGTAATAGTCGTCGCCAATGTCAGCGACATGAAGAAATCCTTCCACCATAAGATCGAGCACCTCAAAAAAGAAGCCGAACGGCTTAATGCGCGTGACAACGGCCTCAAATTCCCGGTAGCGATCCTTTTTGATCATCTCTTTGAGCAGCCTGAGCTTCTTCATGAGGACGACGCTGTTTTCCGCTTTCGCTGAAACGCGCTCTTGATCCGAGAAACGGTTTGAAGCCTCTTCGATCGCCTCGTAATCGTCTGACTCCCCAAACAAAATGCGATGAACCACAACATCGGCATAGCGTCTGATGGGACTTGTGAAATGGCAGTAGTGGGTAAGCGCTAGGCCGTAGTGGCCGATATTATCGGGAGAATAAGAGGCCATTCTGAGACGTCTGATGAAACTTGTGGCAAGATAAGGGCCAAATGGGGTCGCCTGCGCTTCATCGAAAAGCTGCTGCAACTGAAGAAGCGTCGGTTTTTCCGGAACCCCATATCCAAAGGCCCTGGCGAGGATCGCAAAGTCGCGTATGTTCTCTTCTGCCGGCTCGTCGTGGATCCGGTAGGTGAAATTTTTCCCCTGCTTGCTCAAATGCCGCGCGATCACTTCATTGGCTTTGAGCATAAACTCTTCTACCAGCTGGTGGGTGATGTCATATTCGACATAGTCTGTCCCCTTGGGATGGCCCTTTTCATCGACAAGGACGACGAGCTCAGGGAGGGAAAACTCGATGCTTCCCCTTTCATATCGCCTCTTTTTCAAGACGTGGCAGAGCTCGACCATCAAATCGAGTGTCTTTTTATAGGGGCTTTTTGCCTTTCCTTGAATGATCTTAAGGGCATCGCGGTAGGTCATCCGTTTGCAGCTCTTGATCACGGAGCGGCAGATCCGATAGTCGACGACAGCGCCCTCGAAATCGAGATCGATGATCACCGAGACAGCCAGACGATTGACGTTGGGTTTCAAGCTGCAAAGGCCGCTCGACAACACGTGGGGCAGCATCGGCAAGACGTGGCCCGGAAAATAAACGGAGTTGCAGCGCAAAAGCGCCTCTTGGTCGATCGCAGATCCCGGCTTCACGTAATGCGTGACATCTGCAATGTGCACCACCAGGTGATAACCCGACCCATCTTTTGTCAATGTCAGGGCATCGTCAAAGTCCTTAGCTGTATCGGGGTCGATCGTAAAGCATTCGAGGTCGCGGAGGTCTTCCCGCCCTTCCATATCTTTGGGCATGACTCGCGTCGGTATTTGTCTCGCTTCATGCTCCACAGCGACAGGAAACCGGTCGCGAAGTCCATATTCTTCGATAGCACTCGGAATATCGCTCATGACATCGTCAATATGGCCGATAATATGAGACAAGCGGCACACAGTTTCATGCTCTTTATCGCCCCATTCGACGACCTCGATCACAATCCGTTCGCCGACGCGAAGAGACTGCTCATCAGTCGGCTCAAGGACCGCTCTTGCCGTTTTCCCGAGAAGAGGAACATAGAGCACAACAGTGCCGTCTCGTTCAATCCTGCGCACAACCCCTGCCATATGGGAGCGGGCGCGATCTAAAATCGTGATGACGCGTCCTTCCGGCCCTTTATCGGATATGGTCTCGAGATTGACAAGCACTTCAACAGTATCGCCGTCAACGGCTTTCATCGTGAGGTGCTTCGGGATAAAAATATCTTGAATAAACTGCGATTTCGAGTCGGGCTGGACAAAACCAAACCCCCTCGGATTCATCCGGATCACTCCCCTCACAACATCGCTTTCAGATCTTGGAGATGAAAAAAGCTCTCCCCTTTTTTCAATGGTCCCCTCCTTGAGCATCTGAGTGAGGACCGAATGGAATAACTGTTTATGCTGAGGGGGAAGTTGAAGGCGCTGAAAAAGCTCCTGTTCACTTAGAGGGCGATAACTTTTGCCCACAATAAACTGCTCGGTCATCTTTTTGACGTTGTCAATTTTTTTCTGTTCTTTGGACTTTTTTGGTTTCTTTCTATTCATGCGGCCATTTTTTTTTAAACCACCATCCTAACACAGATTCAGAGGTAAAGCAATTTTAAAATTCAGAGGGGAATTTTCTTTATAACATTGACCATTAACGGTTTTCAAGGTATAATTCTCTGATTAGGAGCAATAAATGAATAATCTTATGATCGCCGGTGCGCTGACATTTGTTCCTCCAGCGGCTTATTTTGCCGGTTCGGCTATCGCCAACCGCATGTACAACGAGCAAAACAATGCAGAAGATGCCCTCTTGATCAGGGCGATCGCTGTCGCTGCAACATGTCTTCCGACGTTACTCTACGCCTCTACAAAAGCGGTCAAGGCGACTGTATTGCTCAAACCCTTGGTCAACTCTGGTCTCTCTCAAGAAACGATTCGCCAAACGGCCCAACCGATCTTAAGAGAGACTGGCATGGTCGTGCTGTGCACCCTTGCTGGAGTTGGACAGTCGCTAGCCATTGGATGTTCACGCTCATAACAGAACAACACGACTCATGAATCTTAATCCCGTTGAGAATCCCAAATACTGCGTGACTGCGATTGCCCTGCTGTTCCCGCCATTTATCGAAATCTGATGCACCTGCGGGAACAGGTCAACTCATTAAAAGCATCCCTCCCAAATGCCGCTTCTCAACTCGACATTCCGATTGGATTGATGGCCGGAACTGCTCTCGCCCTCTCACTTTTTGCGATCCGACATTTGCCATTCCGTCAAAAATCGCAGCGCGCTTAACCCCCCGCCTCGCTCTGCCGACGGCAGCTGCTGTGAGGGTTGGCTTCTCGACAAACTCCACGAATAAAGGCCTAGGGGACGTCTTCAAATTAAGTTGATTCCAAATTTGAAGACGTCCCCTAATTCATTCCCCTTTTTTCTTCATTCTGATAGTATTTGTCCCAAACAGAGGACATTATGGACAAAAAGTATCATCACAGAAAAATTGAAAAAA
>CAZVSU010000012.1:13119-42034 GCA_964629645.1 uncultured bacterium
TCCCAAACAGAGGACATTATGGACAAAAAGTATCATCACAGAAAAATTGAAAAAAAATGGCAGAAATATTGGGAAGAGAACAAGACGTTTAAAGTCGATGTCGACGCCTCGAAACCGAAATACTATGTCCTCGACATGTTCCCCTATCCATCCGGCGCCGGCCTTCACGTCGGTCACGTCGAAGGCTACACCGCAACTGATATTGTCGCCCGCCACAAGAGAAAACGGGGATTTAATGTTCTCCATCCCATGGGCTGGGACAGCTTTGGGCTCCCTGCCGAGCAGTATGCTGTCCGGACGGGGACACACCCGGCTGTCACCACAAGTGAAAACATCAACACCTACCGCCGCCAACTCAAATCACTCGGTTTTAGCTATGACTGGGATCGAGAGGTGGCAACAAGCGACCCGTCCTACTACAAATGGACCCAATGGATCTTCACCAAGCTTTACGAAAAAGGGCTCGCCTATGAAGCGGACATGATGGTCAATTACTGCCCCGGCCTCGGCACTGTACTCGCCAACGAAGAGATCGAAAATGGCCTGTCGAAAGTGGGAGGACACCCCGTCGAGAGGCGCCCTTTGAGACAATGGGTCTTGAAAATCACCGCTTACGCCGAAAAATTGCTCGACGATCTCGATCTGGTCGATTGGCCGGAAAGCTTGAAGAGGCTCCAGAGGAATTGGATTGGGAAAAGCGAAGGGGCGCAAATTGATTTTCAGATTGAATGCGCAAATGAAAAAATCACCGTTTTTACCACAAGGCCCGACACGATTTTCGGCGCCACCTACATGGTTTTAGCACCGGAACACCCTCTCATCGACAAAATCACCTCGGGACCGCAAAAATGCGTCGTCGACGACTATAGAGAAAAAGCCGCACGCAAAAGCGACTTGGAGCGCACAGACCTCAGCAAAGAAAAGACCGGGGTGTTTACCGGCGCATACGCGATTAACCCTGCCAGCGGAGAGAGGCTTCCCATCTGGGTTGCCGACTACGTTCTGATCGGATATGGGACTGGCGCTGTGATGTCGGTTCCTTCTAACGACGAAAGGGATTTCGAATTCGCAACAGAGTACCAGCTTCCCATTATCCCCGTTTACGATCCCGATATCGACCGCGAACGGGCTCTCGTTCCGATCGAAATGACCCCTGATGAAGCGCGGAATGCAGTTTTAGAGGGAAAATTGTGTTGGACAGGGCAAGGTACGTGCATCAACAGCAAAGGGGACGAAATCTCTCTTGATGGTCTTCGCCTTGAAGGCGCCAAGAAAAAAATGACCGATTGGCTCGAAGCCAAAGGCCATGGAAAACGGGCTGTCAACTATAAGCTCCGCGACTGGCTGTTCTCAAGACAAAGGTATTGGGGCGAGCCGTTCCCCATACTCCACTTTGAGGATGGAACCAAGCGGGTGCTCGACCTCGATGAACTTCCCCTCACCCCTCCTGAGATCAACGATTACAAACCAAAAGGCGATGGACAAAGTCCTCTTGCCAAAAAACGGGATTGGGTCGAAGTGACCGATCCCAAAACGGGCAAAAAAGCGCTTCGCGAAACCAACACGATGCCTCAGTGGGCCGGCTCCTGCTGGTACTACCTCCGCTTTGTCGACCCCGGAAATAAGGAAAAGGCGTGGGGCGCCGAAGCTGAGAAATACTGGCTTCCCGTCGATCTCTATATCGGCGGTGTGGAACATGCAGTCCTCCACCTCCTTTACGCCCGCTTTTGGCATAAAGTGCTCTACGACTGCGGCACTGTCTCCACCCGAGAGCCCTTTCAAACCCTGCGCAATCAAGGATTGATTGTCGCCCGTTCGTTCAAAAAGGGCAGCGGCGAATATGTCCCGCCGGCAGACGTCGTGCAAGGCAAAGATGGCTATACACATAAAACGACCGGCGAAGCGCTTTCTGTACAAGTTGAGAAAATGTCTAAGTCAAAACTCAACGGCGTGACGCCCGACGAAATTGTAGACGAATTCGGGGCCGATTCACTCCGCCTTTACGAAATGTTTATGGGTCCTATCGAAAAAGAAAAAATATGGAACACCGACGCCGTCAACGGCTGCCGCCGTTTCTTAAGCCGGCTCTACGATCTTGCCACATCCGATAAAGTGACCGATGACGATTTCGACGATGCGCACAAGCTTGGCCATCGCTTGGTCAATCAGGTGATCAAGGATGTCGAAAATCTCTCTTTCAACACTGCAATCGCCCGCATGATGGAATTTGTGAATGCCTTTAGCAAGCTCCCCGCATACCCAAGACAAGTGCTTCTCATGGCCACGCATGCGTTAAGCCCTTTCGCTCCTCACCTGGCAGAAGAGCTATGGGAAATTTTGGGGGGCGAAGGGGATCTCAGTTTTGTCCCCTACCCCGAAGTCGAAGAGTCGTACCTCACGGAAGAGACCATCGTTTATGTCGTTCAAGTCAACGGCAAGCTGAGAGGCCGTTTCGAGCTCCCGAAGGATCGCTCAAAGGAAGAAATCCTCAAAAGCGCCCAAGAAAACCCCAACATCAGCCGCTTCATAGAAAATGCCGACATACAAAAAGTGGTGTTTGTCCCCAACAAACTCCTCAACATTGTGACGAAATAGGTGTGGGGTCTGTTAATTTTCGGAACCGAAAAAGCGCTCTAAATCTTTCTCGACGGAGTCGAGATTGGGACGTTTTTTGGGGTTGGGGTTTGTCATCGATTTAGCCAACACCTCAAACGTGTCTTTTGGTTCAAAGGCGTTCCACACCTTTCTGTGCATCCGGAAATTGACCGGTAAAAAAAAGGGGGCGTTGACAACCAGACATTTGTGAAACAACGGCGCCCTTTGAAGGCAACACTTTTTGTCGTCGGTGTCATTGGCCATGACTTGGAATAGAGATATGCCAAGAGCGTAAATATCCGAAGCGAAGGCATCGTAGCACTTCTTGCCGGTTTCAAAAAGAGCGGCCTTTTCTGGAGAAAAGAAATAAGGAGACCCGTCCGAAGATCGGGAGGAGGTCGCTTCAGACCCAGTCACAGCATGGCCTAAATCAAGCAGCCGGACAGTGATGCCGCGAGATGACGAGTAGACGAGGAAATTTTCTGGTTTGACATCATTAGGGGCGATTCCGACCCTTTTTAAGAGTTGAAGACACTTGACCATGCCTCTGATCACGTCAGGTATTTGCTCTTGGGCGTACTTGTTTTCATAAACATCACCCAAGTTGGCATAGGGCAGAACCATCGCAGAACATCGGCGATCTGCCGAGTGAAAAAGTGCCGCCATCACAGGTTCCGGTTCGGCTTCCAAATATCTTTTGATGAGGAAATATTCCTTTTCAAAGTCAACCAACTGTTGGTTTCTCTTCATCCGTGCATAGGCCACCACATTCACCTGACTTAAAGAGCTGATGACAAAAGCGATCCTCACAACCTTTGCCGCCCCTTTTCCAAGCGCCAGCTTGGGGTGTTTGGGTATCATGAGAATGTCGCCGCCTTCCAAAATTTTGAGGTGTGCCGCCACATAATAGGCAGTGAGCCCCTTTCCTTTCTTTATGCGAAAGGTTGACGCGCCGATCGTCTCTAAAATCGTTCGTGGAGAAATTTGTTGACCTTCGCTTGGACGGTCAACCCCTAGTTGCTCCAGATACCTTAAGGCAAATGCGATTTGCCTTCGAACCGCCTTCCGTTCGCCAATACAAAGGTCTCTATGAGAGAGCTTCTCAACAAAATCGTCGGCGTGCAGCGTCTCAAACAACATAGAGGCTCCTATTTTTTACTCTCTACTAACGCATTTAAGACTTTTTTTGGGACAGGAATCCTCTAAAATGGGGGAACATAGCTCATGCAAGAAAGCTTTTACCTAAAGGAGTGTCTCGAGAGTCCCCTTCAGTCCCGTCGGGATCATCAAAGGGCATTTCTGAATAGCCCCGGTTTTTGTAAAACGAGAGAGCGGCTGGCGACGCCTCTGTGTGTACGCTCAAAACACCCTCCGATTTCAGCCACTTTTCTAGAGTCTGCAAAAGCTGCGAACCAAAGCCTTGTTTCTGCCGCTCCTCATCGATCGCAATCATACGAAGCGCCGCTCGCTTTAAGGGCCAAAGCTGCACGTGGGCATATCCGACGATATCGGTTCCTTTATACAAAACGAAATGCTTGTGGTTTTCATGCTTAAACGTCCACGTGTAAGGGTCATCCAGATGATGAGGATCGAAAAAGTAACGATTCCGAAAAGATCGGGCCGCTTCCCACTCTTTGTCATAGGTGCAAAAAACGAACCGTGTGCGACTGAATCCTGCTTTTTTTAAAATGCTTTGGATGAAGTCTGCCTTGCGTAATGTGTAGCCATTGTAAACGGAACCATTTTTTTGATGTGCCGTCTCATCTTGTACCAGTTCATATTTGAGATGAGCGTATTTGTCCCGATCTTTGGGATGAGAGCGGAGATAGTCGCGAAACAAAAGCTGCAACTCCACTTCGGAATCGTTTTCCTCATAAATATGGAGATTGACGTTGATTTCGTTCGAGTTCATTCCATAAACTTTTCGCATCGGTATATTAAACCCGCCATCATAGGAGTAGTTCAAGTCGATAAGCCTCTGATGATCGAAGCTTAAATCTTGGACTTCCACCATAATGTCGATTTTTGGTTTACCTGCTAAGCCGGGAACAGAAGTCGACCCCACATGGTGAATGGACACGAGGTTATCGCCAAAGGCTCTTTTAATCTTTTTCGCTTCTCGTTCAAATATAACGGGCCATGCGGCATCGTAGGCTGTGATCTGTATTTTTTTTGACATGAACTTGACTTTTTTGAAGCCTATTGTTATCATACATCGAAAAAATGATAATCAAAATAATAAATTTTGCCAAGAATCGTTTTTTTATTTCTTATTTTGCCTTCGTTGCTCGGAGCACAAATGCCAATACCTGAAAGCATACCTTTGGAAGACTTCGATACGCTCTTTGTCGGGGATCTTGTTCAAGCAGAGGCCAACCTCCGCGCTTTACTTCCCCGCGCAAAAAAAGAGAATCATTCCATTTATCTTCAGATCTTATCTCAAATTGCGTTGGCGCAAGCCGTTCAAAAAAAGTTTGTTCAGGCTCATGAAACGCTTGACCAGGCTGATAAACAGCTCGCAAAAGACGATCATTTGGCCCGGGTGCGCCTTCTTCTCGAGCGGGGAAGAGTGTACTTTCAGGAAGGGAAGGTCGATAGGGCCAAGCCGCTATTTGTTCAGTCTTATGAACTAAGTGCCCATTATGGTTTTGATGCCCATACGATCAACGCGGCCCATATGGTTCCGTTCGTCTTAAACACTGCTCAGGAAAAAATCGAATGGAATCAGAAGGCGATCAAAATTGCCAAAACCTCTGAATCGGTGAAGGCTCAAGATTGGCTGGGGTCTCTGTTCAACAATTTGGGGCAGGCTCTACTCGAAGCAGAGCAATATGAAAGCGCACTCGACGCCTTCGAAAATGCCCTTCATTATCGAGAGGAAGAAGACCTCACCCCTAATATTCGCGTCGCTAAATGGGCCATCGCCAGAACGCTTCGTTTTTTAAGCCGAAAAGAAGAGGCCCTTAAAATTTGTCTCGCATTAGCCGATGAATACGAAGCCATGGTCGAAGACGATGCTCTCGACATTCCGGAAACTCTTCTCTTCTCTTCAAGAGGTCTTGTCTATGAAGAGCTCGCTCAACTAGGAGGGAAAAACGCGAAAGTCTATGCGCGAAAAGCCCACGACGATTTGTCGAAAGATGAGTGGTTCTGCCGTTTAGAAAAAGAGAGGCTCAACCGCCTTGAACAGATGGCTCGCAACCCTTCATAATTTTGTCATCCCTCCCATTCAAACGCCGACAGCGACCGTATCAAGGCTTTAATAACATTCTATTTTTAAATTAATTTAACTTGTAAATTAACAAGCTAATGGATATAATTTCATTCAAATATTTTAACCCAGAGTATTTATGACTGTTTCACCGACTCGTTCTTCGCACCACCCCCATATTTATGAAGCTGATGACTGTCGGATCTGTTTGGATAATTTCGAGAGTGACAATCAATGCCTTTTGTTAAAGTGCGGTCATATCTTCCATAAAAAGTGTCTCGAAGATTGGAATCATAAAGCGGCTGGAGAAGATTGTCCGTTGTGTCGAACACGATTTACCATCCTGCCCACAAAATTAGAAGTGCTTTCAGAAACGATACGCAAAAGTGCTTATGTCACGGGCGTACTTTTTCTGTTGATGGGATCCTCTATTGCCTCCATTGCAGGTGCTATCGGAATCGGATACGTACTCCAAAGTCTCCCCTCTTTGGTTGCATACATGAGACACCAACTAGATCTTCATGAACCGATTGGTCGCCTGATCGATTCAAGATCAAGTTTCACGAGCGCATGCATAGATGCTATGCTTAGATTTCTCGCTTCCATCGGCACTTACCATACCTCCGGAACCACTGTCGATCCACAATATCTTAAAAATCATCCACCACTTATCTCGAGTTCCAAAGACCTTGCTATCGCCCTTTTGATCCTCGGCGCCATTGCTATGACGATCACGACGACGACTTTCTTAATCATAAATTACTCACATCAATTTTCCACGCGTGACCGTAACGCCAGACACATTCGCTACAGCGGGAACAGGACATCAGCGACTTCGGGGCCATAACGAATTTTGCGTTTGCAAAAATCGTTTTTGATATCCTTTTGAAGGGATTAAGTTCTCGTTTTCCAAGCTATTCTAAAAGGATTTTTTCTATTTTCTTTGGTCCAAATGCGATTGGTATCTCCACCATAATGAGGTTCGCCATATAAATTTTTTAATCTTCTCGAGTAAGGAAAGATCTAAATCTCTCTCTTTGGTCCCGTCTTCGGGCGGGTTTGGCTCCCGGCTTTCAAGTTTCCTTGGAAATGAATATTTTGTTGACATGTTATTGAGATGCTCGATAAATTGTTTCCCTTAAGCGAGATGGATGCTATGCAATCTGTTGAAAGCAAGACAAGTGAAACCATAACATTCAACGATGTGGATTCGATCACGTGTCCTCTTGGTGATTGCGCACGCATCATCAGAGGAATCAAAAGTGGAGACATGACGATACACTCGGATGGTCGAGTCACGCTCTTGTCTCATGAAAAAGCTCAAGAAGAAATCGCGAAGTATCAAGAGCAGCTTAAAGAGAGGCCTGATTGTTCAAGTCAAGCATATTGGAAAGTAGGAATCTTAGCAGTAGCTGAAGATTTTGGTTTGACTGAGAAGGTGATCGACGCAACCGTCGGGAAAATGATCAAGGGACTTGATTGCGTCCACGGCAAGGCAGGACGGGTTTTAGGTTATCTTGACTCTGCCAATGTTGAAAATAAGTCCAAAACTTCAGAGCGGACCGTTGAAGAGAAAGTTGTAGATCGTGCACCTAAAGAGGTTCTCCGTCTTGCAAAGCGGAAAAACCTTAATGTGACTGCGTACATCGGACATGCAGCTTTTAAAGCTAAAGAGGCCATGGAAGACCATGAAAGACGCTGTACCTATTTTAGCGCAATAGAAGGAAGGATCGCCCAGACCGAAAAATCGGCTACTATTCCCATTGCTTGGGTTGTTCTGAAGAGCAAACAAGAAAAGCATCCCGCCGAAAGGAAGAAACCTAAAGAATCAAAAAACGAAAGACCTCCGGAAAAGGATGTTTTACCAACGACCGAACTTGTCATTTCTTCTAAAGAGCTAGAGGCTGAAGCGCCCCATGAAAAGCCCCCGCGCTCCTACTCTGTCCTGAATCTCAATACGGCAAAAATACAAAAGAGTACGGCGACTTTGAATCACAGCATCAGCGATGATATGAACGGATCGCTGTCACTTTCACCCAGCGATCCGAAGAAATCCACATTAGGACTGTCATACAATGACATCGGGTATAGCCGCTCACTGGATGGTCGTCAATCACAAGTTTCGTTGAGTGGAAAAATACAAGGGGTCGACGGATCAGTTGGATTCGATCCTAAACGTCCTTTAAAGGGCAATGTCCATTTGGGATGCGGATGCGATAAGGGAAGCTTTGCTGCTGATGTGAACATGCGTCAACCGCTCAAATCAAAATTCCACGGCGAAGCGGCTCTACCGGTTTCGGGCGTTCCGGTTAAAGTGGGCGGATCGGTCCAACTGAATCGGCTGCAAAACACTCAGGTGAGGGTCAGCCTTCCAACAGATCTATTAGACCCTGTTCTCCCCAAAAGCTTAAGGCTCGGTGATGTTCAGATTCTTTCTTTGAACATCAAAAAAATCACAAATGGAATCAAGAAATTAACGGGAAGAAAAAAGAAAAGGAAAAAGCTGAAGCGCGTGACGCAGCAAATCGAAGTCATCGAGAAAAAGCTTGAACAGGCCAGACAAATGCGGAAGCAGTGGTTTAACGATCTGGCCAATTCAATGATTCAGAAAGTTGATGAACACTATGACCCTATTCTTGCTGCTGATATGACAAAGTTAAACAAAGCCATCGATGACTTTATAGATCAGATGGTGCCACTGTCAGCACTAGAGGCCCCCAGTTTAGATCGAAAGGAACTCTTAATCGATCATAAAGCGATCGAGTGGGATAAAGCAAAGTGGGACGAGTTTTTCTCTACAGTGAGCGAGGCGCTCTTTTGCTTTCATCATAACAATGGGGCGATGACTAGGTTAATCGATCAATTGGAAACCATCGCTCATGAGATGTCTCGTTGTCACGATCAAATGAATCATGTCTTAGAGCACTATCAAGAAGCGAACAGTACATTTGATGAGACGAAGACGCTTTTACGACAACTCATTTTACTAAAAGAAAAACGGAGACCAACAGTATGACTTATCCACATCCTGCTCTATGGAATGCCTGTGTGGCAAGAGGCTGGGCAACGCCTGAGACATGTTCACCTGCAGAATTCACGACATGTGTGGCTGCCGGAGAAATGTATCACGCCGGCAAAGGGAGACTAAATAAATACGCTAAGAAAGCGACAAGGAAAATCACTAAAGGTGAGCTTGATGGAAATTCCGTCGTCCCCCGCTTGAGGGAACGTCTGATCGCAGTTCATGCACACAATCTGGCAAGAATCAAGGCAGAACAGGCAAAAAAAGACGCAGCGGCGGAAGCGCAGAAAAAGCGCCAGGCCGAGACCGAAACCCTCAGAGCGAAGTTAAACGATGTGACGATCAAACTCAGTACTGTCTCAAATCAACTTGCTGCCAGTCAAAAATCGCGAATGGAGCTTCAAACACGAGTCACGGATTTAACCGCTGATTTGAAAAAGGAAACAGGGTCCAAACAAGCTCTGGAAGCTAAAGCCGATGAGCTGGCGCGAAAGCTTGAAACGGCGCAAGGCAATATAGCAGAATTGGCTCGCGAGTTTCGCATCGCACGAGAAGAGGCGCGCGCACGAGGAGACAAGGTTCAAAGCCTCGAATCTCTAATGGGTCGGATCAGCGTGGAAACAGCTTCATTGAATGAGTCATGCGCAAAGCAAACGGCGCAACTGAATCAACTTCAAAGATCGCAAACTGAAATCAACGCCCTGCTCAGGGCAGCGCTGAGCTGAGGGCCATTTTTGAACCCTGCCAAAGCACGGGATCCGTTCGATCCCGTGTTAAGGGCGTATCAGAAAAGAAAACAACGCGGCATTCATAACGTTGTTCATCACTCTGATCACCGCAATTACTTTTTAAGTTTTTTCTCTTTCATACGAGACTCGGTAAGGTGGAGCTTATTGAGCGCCTCTTCCTGGTATTTGGCCATAAGACTTTCGGCCCCCTCTATCATCATGACGCGCTTGAGTTCCAAACGAAGGGCGACGCTGTAGTCGTGATCCTCTTCGAGAAGTTCGGGGATGCTTGCGCCGGGATGAGTGTCGTAATACTGACGGGCGCCAATCATGAGGTCGACAATTTTATGATAGCGCGCCTTGATCTTCGGGCCCGCCGCGATGAGTTCGTCGCGCGATTGAATGAGGCGCAAATCACCGGTCAGGGCGCGCACAGCCTCCCTCCCGTCCCGCCGATAATCTTCCATTGAGCGGGGGCCGCAGGAGCATAAGACAAGCAGAAGTAGAAAAAGGAAGCGCACCATAAGCCAATGATGACAGACACGCGCTATTCTGTCAGGAAAAATTCTGTCACGCCATCTTGAATGCGGCCGTAAGATAATGTGTTCTTTTTGGAATTGTGTAAGGCGGCAACTTTGAGATCATAAACTCTATCTTTGACAACCATCATCAAGGTGATGTCTTTGTTTAAGACGGTCGTTGAATCCCACTGTTTCATAATGGCGTCTCGCAAAGCGATGAGGTCTTCGTCAGTGATGGAGTGACGTTTCAATCCGATGCTTCGCAATATGATCATCTCGACACAGGACAAGACTTTTTTATCGGTTATGAATTCAAAAGGGACAACTTTAATTTCGCGTCCTTCTTCTGTCTTCAAAAAATTTCGATGAGAATGATTGATCGAAACATGTCCGCGTGACATCAATCCATCGAATACGGCTTGCAAAACTAAGGTTTGCTTATCCGAAGTAAGTTTGACATATCTTGGTCTTTCGCGCATGTCGAGGGGATTTAAAACTGCGACATCTTGTGGAAAGTAAGCTTTAGAATGGCGTTGAACAACGAACATTACATGACCTTTGGGTGTAATTGTTTTATCATATCGAAAATTTGGCCAGAAACGGGTCTAAATCCAATGGCGCGGAAGAACGCTTCGGCTGGGGGTTGGGAAGAGACCGCCACTTTTTCAACTCCTTTTCGGACGAGCCACTTTTCGATAAGACGCCACATTTGGGAGCCGAAGCCCTGCCTGCGGTAGGACGGATCGATAGCAAGCATGTGAAGCACAACCTCCCGATCGGAAAGACATTCAGTATGAGCAGCGCCCAAGGCGTGGGTCCCTTTATAGAAGATGAAATGATGATGCTGAGGGTCGTTTGCCTTTAAGGGCTCGGAATCATCAATTAAGCCGCTGCACAAATCGCGATAGGCGCGCCACTCCTCATCGTGGGTGCAAAAATTGAGGATAACGCCCGAAAAACCCGCTTTCTTAAGGGTTTCTTTGATAAAGGCGTTTTTACGTAAAGAATAATTGGGAAAACGAAATCGACTTCTTTCATGTGATGACGGGTCGCTAATTAATCTTTTTTTGAGCGCGTCATATTCCAGACGCGCCTCGCTGTGGTTGCGGAGGTAATCACGAAACGCAAGGTTGAGAGCGATAAAACCGTGATCGTTTTCAACGGCATGCAAGTTGATGTTCAGATCATCGGATCGGAGGCGGTACCCATAGCGAAGCGGGATATTCCACTCCCCTGTAAATTCATAGCCTATCGTTTCAAGGCGATGGGAGGCCTCAAGCGTATCGACAACAACCATGATATCGATCTTTGGCTTAGCCGAAAGGCCGGGAACAGATGTGGAGCCAATATGGTGAACGTTCAGACATGACCCTTTCAACGCATTTTTAATGGCTAAATCCGCTTGCTGAAACTGGCGCGGCCAGTCAGGGCTATAGGGAACAATTTTAACTTCTTTTTTCATGCCCTAGATGATATGGGACCGAGTGCAAATAATTCAAGATTTTTAGTTCTATCTCGTTTATAATCAGAGTCGTTGAAAACAACCATCACCTGCGATATCGTCATAAATATGACCCGGCTTTCTATTTTTCGAACTGTTTTGCTCCTTGTCCCTTGCGCTATTTTGAACTCGCTCGCCATGGATATATTCGCCCCCGCCATTCCGGAAATGGTGCTCAAACTCAACACGACAGAATCGCAGATTCAATATATCGTGATCGCCTTCATGTTTGCCGTTGGCATCGGCCAGCCGCTCATCGGCCTCCTCTGCGATAAATTCGGAAGGCGTAAGCTGATGCTGTCGTCTGTTTTTCTCTTCGCGATCTCATCGTTTTTGACAACCGTAGCCTCAACAATTGAAACCATGACGCTGCTTCGTTTTGTTCAGGGACTCGGCGCGTGCGGTGCGCTCGTTGTCACATTTGCGATCGTCAACGACACATTTAGCGGAAAAGCATCGTTTAAGATTTTTAGCCTTATTGGCTGCTCTTTGGCTTTGGCTCCTATGCTTGCTCCTCTTTTGGGAGTGGCCTTGATGAAAGCCTTTGGAGGTTGGAAAGCGTGCTTTTATTTCCTTGGGATCTTCGGTTTAGGAACTGCCTTTTTCTGTTATTTTCACCTGCCTGAAACAAAGCCTGAAAACACCGAAATTCCAAGCGTCAAAAATCTCGTTCAAAACTACAAAAAGATCCTTTCGACACGACATTTTATCGTCTTTTCTCTTTTCGGCACAACTGCCATGGCACAGCTTTACCTTTATTTTTCCATCGGGAACATCCTTTACATTAACAGGCTCGGCGTCACACCATTCGGATTTTCCCTTATTTTTGGCTTGAATGCTTTGATCTATTTGATCGGCAATTACATCTCCATCCCGATACAGAAGCACATTTCTGCTAAACGAATGACAACGATCGGCAGCCTTTTGATCATGGCCGGCTCTTTGATGATGACAGGCTTTCATTTCACTTTAGGACCCAATATTGCGGCGATTATTTTTGCGAATAGCTTTATGACTGTGGGGGTCGGCTTTATGATTGGACCGGCGACAGGCGCCTCTTTACAGCCTTTTAAACGGCTGGCAGGGACCGCATCGGGTTTATTCGGGACGATCCAATACGGTTTGCCTGCCCTCTTGGGTTGGGCAGTCACTCGTTTTCCCATTTCTTCATCTTTAAGCCTTGCTCTTCCTATGCTGTCGATCACGCTGCTCAGCTTTATTGTGGGACAGCTTTTTAGGAAAGATCTTCACGGTGATGCCTTTGAAGCGCCGCCGAATGAACCGGAAGAACTTCCCGTCCCTCAAGGGCCTATGTTTCATTGAAACGTCAAAACCGCTTTTCCCGACGTCATTTTTTCCGTATAGCGATGAAGGGCCTTCTTCCACTCATCCATTGAGACAGTTTCGGCCACTTTTGTGCCGAAGCTCCCCTCCAATATGGAGTTTTGAAGAAAATTGGTCTGTTGAAAAATTTGCCACGGATATTGCTTGCCGATCCACTGAGACAACCAAAATCCTTCAACCTTTTTTTCCTCAAAAATCAAAGAAAGAGGGCTGATGCCGGCGCAATTTTCCTCTGAAAGGGCTCCGTAGACAAGAGCCTTTGACCCTTTGGGCATAATCTCAAGCACCTCCCCTGTCATCTCTCCTGCGACAGCATCGATAAAAAGCGTCGCATTTAATGTCTTCGAGGCGCTTTTGAGCTCTTGAAAAAACAGCTCATCGCTGGAATTGAGAATAAGATTATGCTCAGATTCGGGCAGCTCATGCTTCTGCTCTTCGCGCCGGACGATGTTAATCACTGGGAGGGAATCTCTTTTTGCCAGCGCCTGCACCATCTTTCCCACCTGGCTGCAAGCGGCGCTTTGGATGATGGCGCTATGTCCTCTATCTTTGGCGTAGCCCACAAGACCGACTGCGGTGAGAGGATTCACAATGAGTGAGGCCCCTTGTTCAATGGGGAGCGCTTGTTTGAGCGGTATGCAAGTTTTCGCATCTGCGATCACATAGTCCGCCCATGTCCCGTCGCGGTCGCTTTGTCCGCCGCAAGCGACCCTCTTACCGTTTAGCCACCAGCCCAAAACTCCTCCGCCGCTTTTGACAACTGTTCCCGCTCCTTCCCAACCCGGAACGGCAGGGAGCGTTTTTTTGATGCCATATCTCCCTTGCATAAAAAGCAAATCCGACGGATTGCAAGGGGCCGCTTCCATTTTTATCAGCACCTGGCCGGGCTTGGGCTCGGGGATGGGCTTATCGACGATTTCCAAGGCATCAATGGCCTTTGAGAGGTCAGAATAATACTCACGAATCTGCAGCGCTTTCATAACACATATATTGAAAAAAACAGAGACCATTTGTAAAGTTAAATTTCTGAAAATCTTGATTAAGACAAATGAGCATCATGACAGAATTCAAAATCGTTCAAACAGACAAAGCGCCCAAAGCGATAGGAGCTTATTCCCAAGCCATCCACGATGGGACCCATCTCTTCGTATCGGGTCAACTCCCCATTGATCCTGCAACGGGAACAATTGATGCCGTTGATATTGAGGGGCAGTGTGAACAAGTGCTGCTCAATTTGGAGGCGATTTTAGATGCGGAAGGGTTGGATTTTACCGATGTCCTTCGCGTCGATGTTTTTATGAAAAACCTGGCCGACTTTGGGCTTGTCAACGATCTCTACAGCAAGCGTTTCGACCACGACACGCCTCCGGCGAGACAAACCATTGAAGTTGCGAGACTTCCGATGGATGCTCTCATCGAAATGTCGTGTATTGCGAGAGCAAAAACGCGATAAATCCTTGAATAAAAACGGAAAGACACTATCTTGAAATTAAATCATGGTATTTACCATTAACAAGGAGTTCTCTGTTATGGACAGTCGTTGTTCACCGCCGCCCCGTAGTTGGTTTTCGTGGCTTTGCAGCTTGATTCAATCGCCGCTTCTCCTCGTCATCCGTGTGATATGGGGGCTGCTCTTTATCCAAGCGGGATGGGGTAAGCTCAATAATATGGCGAGCACAATCGAATTTTTTACCCAGTTAGACATCATGTATCCGGAAATTGCGGCGTGGGCTGTCGCTCTTTTTGAAGCCATTGGAGGCGGCCTCCTCTTGATCGGTCTTTGGACGCGGCTTGCCTCTGTTCCTCTTATTGTGATTATGGTGACGGCCCTGCTCACGGCCCACCAAGAGGCCACACTCAATTTGCACAACAATTTCGGTGAGTTCATGGACCAAAGTCCTTTCACCTTCCTTTTTGCAACACTTGTGCTGTGCGCTTTCGGCCCCGGCTCTTTCTCATTGGATTGGATTCTCGGATGCTCAAAGGGTAAGAAACCGAAGCAGCAACAAGGTGAAAAAAACGAATAGACTCGACTTGACGCGCGATAGCGCTCTGCTATCGCGCCGCCTTCTGAAATAGGGTCTGATAGCAAGAAATTAGGTGATCCACGCCGTTGACAGCTTTATGAGGCTTAGCTTCTGGCGGCAATCCATAATACTCGGCGATTGAGTCTTTCGATAAGCTGATTTTTTGAGTGAAGCGGTCACTCCCTACCGAAGACATACGGACAAACCAATACATAGACGCAAGATCGAGCCAATGGTAGGGCCACATCAGCCTTTCTTGGTCGTCGACAGGGACCAAGTGATTGAAAAAAGCGCGATCGAAAGAAGGGTTTTGGCAGATAAAAACTGCTTGGCCCCTTTTGATTCCGGAATGAATGAACAGCTGTTTGATCTCGTTAGAGACCACGTCGGGCGTCTTACCACTCTTTAAATCGTCTTTTTTGAACCCATTCACTTGAATGCTGACGGGATCGTGGAGATCCCATATGTGGTCGGGCTGGTTGACAATCGTATCGTAGGCAGCGATCACTTGACCCGAAGAGAGATCGACAATTTTAAAGGCGATATCGACGGTGCGGTGCCTTTGAGAATCGAGTCCAGTCGTTTCCTGATCTAAAAAGATAGCCAACATAGCGTCATGTTAGCAAAATTTTTGTCCCTCGACAAGAAATTATCCTTTTTTGTTAAATAATTATTTTAAACCATCCAATTCACTTGATTGAAAAAATTTAGATTTGTTAAAATGGAGATTCGGAAACATAAGGTTCTTATTAATGGACACTTATCAACCAATTAGAAGACTGTTTTCAAGTCTTCAATTCGGGGTCGATCGTTTGAGGTACCCCTTTTCAATGCCCGAAGACATCGGGCAGGACTTGGGGATTGACATGACCAATCGCCAATCTTTCGAATCATGCCTTCAACATTTATGCAGCCGAGGATGCCGACCCAAGCATCTGAAACGATTTATGCCTCGCGACCAAGTGGAGCAGTTTTTTTTACACGCCTTCCGTACCGACCGTTTCCCCGATAAAACCCGCTTCTCCTATTATTTTAGTAAAAAATGGGGCTGGGTCGAGTTCGAACTCAAATACGACAACTGCGGCCTTTTGCGAAGACTCATTCTCAAGTCTTCCCGATTTTCTCACGATCAAGGAAAAGAAATCCCCCTGACCTCGAATTAAGATTTAAATTCCATCTGTGGATATTACGATAACCCCTTTAAATTGAAGGATTGCACATGTTAACAACAGACGTTAAGGCCGTCATCTACAGCCACGGCAAAAATGAAATACTCGTCACCATACCAAGCGCTAAGATCGGACTTCTCTATCGAAAAGACGGGGCCAGTGTTAAAGTGGATGTCTTGATCGATGATGCTGCTCTTCCACTCCTCAATAATTCGGAGAAACGGTCCGAAGGATCTGTTTCAAACGAGGATTCAATCGTCTTGATGCAATACGTCGGATTGAAACAATGTATGGACCTTTTCCGTCTGACTCTTAATTCCGGATCGCCGGATAAACAAAGAAAAGAAGGGACAGAAAAATTAATCGAAGACACTCTCACAGAGGAAGATTTGGGTGAAGTGTGTCGAAAAATTGATGAACTGAGCGAGCTTGAAAAAAAAGTTCAAGAGGTGACCCATCGCCTTTATGGAGACGTCGTCAAGACCTTAGCCAAAAGCTAAAGAGACAAAGCTGCGGTTTATTAATGGGGCCGCAGTTGTTACTTTATCTCAAGAAGTTGCTCATAGAGATCTTCCGCTGAAATACGATCGCTTGGATCGGGCTCGAGCATGAGCGTCATGAGCTCTTCGATTCGATTTTCGGGAGCGAACTCTTCCAGGAAGCTTTGCAGCGCTTTCTTGAATGTGTCGAAGTCTCCGAGGTCTTTAGCCCTTGTGAAAAATTCGGGTTCACGTCGTTTGCTCAGCATATAAAAAACGATCCCCAAAGAGAAAACATCAACTGCCGGTGTCAGCTCTTCGTTGATCTCTTCCGCGACCAGAATTTCGGGAGCCATATAGCCTATTGTCGTCACGATGTTTTCCGAGTTTTCCCCATTTTGAAGAGCCCCTTCAAAATCACAATACTTGAGCATGCCATCGACATAGAGGATATTTTCCCGCTTTAAGTCGATCCCATAAAGCCCTAAACTATGGATCGCTTTTAAGCCTTCTGCAAGACCGATGAAATCGCTCAGTTTGACTTTATAGCCGGAATCAAGAAGGGTAAAAAGATCGCAGCGAGCATACTCCATGATAAGCTGCGCCTTTGCGACTCCGTTTGAACCCGTATATTCCCCTAAACCGATGACCTTGATCACACGATCTGTCAACGTTTTCAGCGCCTTCATTGTCTCTGCCTCCCGAAGAAGAATTTGGAAGTCGGAGTCGACCATAGCCGATGCGCACAGCTCCACAATTTTTTGATTGGGGCAGTAATAAAGAGACAGTCTCACCTTCTTAAACGAACCTTCGCCAAGAGATCGTTTACTGTAGTGCAAAAAGGTGTTGCCGATCTCTTTGACTTTTTTGAAATGATGGATGAAGGAAGGAGAAGCGCCTCGGCTTAAGACTTGAAGCGGGTAGGGCATCTCCCCATGGCGGTCGTGGTACACTTCCCTGCTATCTTTGAGCAGGTCTTTTTGAAAATAGTGGACAAAAAGGCAAAATCGAATGGCTTGGAGGCGCACGCTCTCTTGCTCTTCATCTGATTTTAACTGAGGAATGTGCGGGATTGACACTTCGTGATCCAGAAATTCCCGATACAGATCAAAGATTTGCCATCTGCTGAGGCAGCAAAAAACAACTTCACGACATTTTTTTGGGGCGTCGCTTGTGAGGAAAAAATCATGGATGAGAGCAGTCGAAAAGCGAACGATGCTTCTCCGAAGCCGTTTCACAACGCTGATCGGGAGGGAGCTTGATTCTTCAAGAATCGGCGCAAACGCCTTGAAATCACCGTGGTCAAAGGTGCTTTGAGACAATGTTTTCATCAGAACACCACTCTGCCCGGCAGTTGTTTCAAAAAGAAGCTTGCACGTCAAAACGACCTCTATTCCCTCTTTTTGAATCACCTTGACAAGAGGATCGCGGGGTTTTTTTTCCGACGAAAACCATCCCATCACGGTTTCTTTCAACCAAGTAAAAAGTCTCTGGATAAGAGAGACGGAACGAGTTTCTTTATCAAGGACTCGATAGCACCTGCCTGAAGAGCGATAAGGCCCGAAACCCTCAAAATAGAGATCCCCTCTTTCAAAACTGAAAGGCGAAGGCTCCGTCGAACTTTTAGGCAAACTCAACATAAAATCAAATCTTACCACCCTGTCACTTCTCTGAAAACCTAATTTTTGCTATGATGCATCCACTATGACATTACCAAGACAAAAATTACGTGAAATCGTCTTCTTGCTCCTCTATGGTCACGACCTAGGAGACTCAGAACCGGGCGCCCTGATTCAGATGGTCAGCAACGAATTAAAAGTGGCCAAAAGTCATATTAAACACGCCTATCAGCTCACGCAACCGATTCGTGCCGTCCAAGATCAAATCGATGCTCTGATCTCCAAAGAGACCCAATCTTATGATTTCAAGAGAATCTACACGGTCGAGCGCAATATTCTTAGGCTCGGCGTTTATGAGCTTTTATTCGACGACCAAGTTCCCCCTAAAGTTGCCATTTCAGAATCAATGCGGCTTGGCAAAAAATTTGGCACCCCCGCTTCAGTTGCATTTATTAATGCGATCATGGATCATCTCTACAAGCTTCACCAAGGCGCCCCCACTGAACCAAAGCAGGTGGCTGAAGCGTTGGACCACTTGATCGAGACAGATAAAAAGGCTGAATCCATTGAGCTTGTTGATCCAGAAGAAAGTTCCCTTAAGCCGGATCACGACGATGAAAGTCGGGGGTCCTGCTGATTACTTTGCTGAAGTTGAGACAGTCGATCAATTAAGAGAGGTCCTCGCCTTCACCAAAGAAAAAAAGCTCAAGTACATGATTGTCGGCAGGGGTTCTAACACTCTTTTTGACGATCTTGGATTTAAGGGATTGATCATCCTCAATAAAATCAATACCCTGGCTCGTAGTGCCAATACTCACATTTCTGTCGGCAGCGGCTATAGCTTTTCCCTTCTCGGAACGCAGACGGCGCGCTGGGGGCTGACAGGTTTGGAATTTGCGTCGGGCATACCCGGTTCAGTCGGAGGAGCCATTTATATGAATGCCGGAGCCAACGGAAAAGAGACGGCAGACTGTCTCGATTCTGTCACAGTCATGTCGCAAGATGGAGACGTCAAATCGATCTTACGATCGGACATGACATTTGCCTACCGCACTTCCTGCTTCCACACTATGGACGCGGTCATTATCGGTGCCACGTTTCAACTGACAGAAGAGCCCCATTCAAGAAGACGGCAAATCGAGATCATCGAGAAAAGACGGAAGACGCAGCCGCTCAATGAACCCTCTTCCGGGTGCATGTTCCGAAATCCCGAAGGGGGCCACAGCGGAGCGTTGATAGAACGGTGCGGCCTGAAAGGAAAACGGATAGGCGGTGCTGTCGTGTCTCCTCTCCATGCCAATTTTATCGTCAACGCCGGAAGCGCGACCTCTGAGGATGTTCGCCAACTAGCGGACTTCATTAAACAAACAGTCAAAGAAAAGACCGGTCAAGAGCTCCATATGGAGGTTCGTCAAGTCCCCTATGAATGAGTCGTTTACAGCCGACCTCCACTGCCACTCAACCTGTTCTGACGGAACGTCAACTCCGGAGAGCATGATCGATTTAGCGATCGAACATGGCCTTCAAGGGCTTGCCATCACCGATCACGACACCGTAGATGCGTACAAAAGAGCCATTCCTTACGCTCAAGACAAACCTTTGCGCTTGATCACCGGCGTCGAATTTTCAGCGGGACTCGGTGGGGCATCAGTCCATATCCTTGGCTACAGCTTCCCCCACGAACACCCTATCATCGTCAATTTTTGCAGCCGGCACGAGGAGCGGAGACGAAACAGAAATCAGGCCATTTTAGACCTGCTTGTCAAGCATCAAATGCCAGTTGACGAGCACGAGCTGCGCCGCCCGATTCACGGTTTGACTCCTCACTCGATTGGCCGGCCCCATATTGCCCAGCAGATGGTGAAAAAAGGGTACGTCAAAGACATTAAGGAAGCGTTTAGAAAGTATATTGGAGACAATAAGCCATGCTATGTTCCGGGGGACTACTTTTCTGTGGCAGACACGATTGACATTATCCACCAAGCAGGCGGAATTGCCGTACTCGCCCACCCCCATTTAATCGACCGTAAAAAGATCGTCACAGAGCTCATGGAGTGCGAATTTGACGGAATTGAAACCTTTTATGCCCATTTTCCAAGAGACAAATGCTTAAAGTGGGTGGAAAAAGCAGAGCAAAACGACTGGCTGAAAACCGGCGGCTCCGATTATCATGGATCTGTCAAACCTCAAAGCCGCCTCGGCTCTTCGTGGACACCGGAAGAGACCTTTGACTACCTAGAAAGCGTCTATATCGCCAATACGAAATCATGATCGACAAAACACTCCTTAATCGCCTATACAGCTGCCGCAAGGGACGTCATTTTGTCCGCGATTTAAGCCGCGTCCGTTCTCTTCTTGCCCTTTTCGACCATCCTGAAACCAAGGGACGATTTATCCACGTAGGAGGAAGTAATGGGAAGGGAACGACCGCAGGACAAATCGCAAAATCCCTTGAGTTGACAGGACACAAGGTGGGACTTTTCACCTCCCCGCATATTTCGTCCTATCGCGAACGCTTCCAAATCAATGGACGCTTGATTGAAGAAAAAGAGATTGCGTCCATTCTCACAGATATTTTCAAAAGAGTGGACGAAAAAAAACTGAACCCGTCATTTTTCGACATCACGACATGCGCCGCCTTTCTCTTTTTTGCCCATCATCAGCCCGATGTCACCGTGATTGAAGTGGGGATGGGAGGGCGTGCAGATGCCACCAACGTGATGATTCCCGAACTTGCAGTCATCACATCGATCTCACTGGAACACACCGAAATCCTCGGGTCGACAATCGAAGAAATTGCCAAAGAAAAAGCGGGAATCATCAAGCCCTATCGACCGATCGTCATTGGAAAAAGCGTTCCCCTTTCGGTGATTGAACCGATTGCTGCGAAACAAAAAGCTCCTCTTTTTATCGCGAAAGACTTTCCCGCAAAAACCGCTTTGGAGGTCTTAGGCTGGCCCTACGATAAAAAGGGGCTTGAGTTCCGTCTCCCTTGCCGATTCGAAGAAATCGTCTTGCCTCACGGACACTACATTCTTGATGTCGCCCATAACCCCGATGCCATTGCCTTTCTTTTCAATCGCATCAAAGATCACTATCCCAATCGCCCTATACGGTGTGTTTTTGCCGCGTCTCAAATTGAGAAAGCCGCCGAAATGCTTGCGATTATCAGACGCTTTACAACAGCCATCACCTGGTACCAAGGCGCCCATAAGCGATTGGTCCCTTTCGACGAGGCGGCCGATTTCGTTGACACGCTGAGCGATGCTGTCCCGATTTCCTCTCATTTGCCAAATGCTGCTCAAGACGATGAGCTCATCGTGATCTGCGGCTCTTTTTTTATGATGAACGAGATACGCAGCCTATTGGGCGTCTCGGTCTTGGATGATTCGCTCTAATATTCTTGCTTTTGAGATAAACGGCAACGGTTTACAATGCAATAAAGGAGATGTTCTATGGAAGATGGTCTTCAATACCTTATCCAAAACCCTTACATCACTGTCTTGATTGCCGTTGTCGTGTTCATTTTATCTCTTGTGTTTGTGGTCAAGCGCATATTCAGTTTTGTGATCACCTTGATTATTCTCTTAGTCTGCCTCTTCGCGGGCTACGTGATCATCTATCCTCAAGAAGCGACAAAAGTCTTGGAAAGCTTCACTGAAGAGGGGCGGCAGAGAGCGTACGAAAATAATGGGTCTTCAAAATCGCTGAATGAGAGAGCAAAAGACGCTTATGACGCCGTGAAAGAGTCGCTCGAAGAATACAGCGAAAAAATTAAATAGGTCTTTAGGGTCGGCTTCTAAGCCGGAATGAGCCGATTGTAATCGGCTCATTCCGGCGGCTTAGATTCCAAATTTGGAGACGTCCCCCTGGGGACATCCCCTAATAGCTGTGCGCGTCGAGTTTTACTTTTCCTCGGAATATGTAGTAAATGCTTGTCGTGTAGCCGATAACCAGAGGGATTCCGATGATTGCGATCAAGAGCAAGATGTGAAGCGTCAAACTTGAAGACGACGCATTGTAAATCGTCAAGCTGTTTGTTTCCGGTGCGTTGCTCGCCCTGAGAAGCTTTGGAAAAAGACCGATCGCATAGAGGGCAAGAAGGCAAATAATATTGACACTAGAGCTCAAAAAGGCGCGCATATCGCGTCCGAGATGGATCTCTCTTGGGATGTTGGCAATCGCGAGCATGTTAACGACACCAATAAAAAAGAAAATCGGCCGCTCCCTGATCGTTTCCACCATGTGGGGATAGTAGATTAAGGTCGCCATCGTCGCTGTAGCGTAGAGAACAATGAAGGTGATGATGCTTGGATTGACAAACGGGCGCATTTTTTCATGAAACTCCCCTTCCGTTTTCATCATAAGATAAATCGATCCATGCATGGCAAAGAGCGCTGCTGTCATAAAACCGATCAAAATGGCGTAAGGGTGGAGAAAATCGAAAAACGAACCTGTGAAAATGAACCGCTCGTTAAGCTGGATCCCTTCTATGAGGTTGCCGACGGCAAGACCGAGGCCAAAAGCGATCACAAAGCTCGCGACGGCAAATAAAATATCCCAGGTCCAACGCCACCAGGCCATGGGTTCTTTACTTCGAAATTCGATCGCAACAGCTCTGAAAATCAATCCGCCAAGGAGGACCATGATGGGAATGTAGAAGGCAGAAGCAAAAGATGCATAAAATTCAGGAAAACCGGCAAACATGGCGCCTCCTGCTGTGACAAGCCAAACCTCGTTTCCATCCCAAACAGGACCTATTGAGTTCAGCATCAAACGCCTCTCCCGATCTTCTCTTGAGAAAAGATGAAGCATGCCTACGCCGAGATCGAAGCCGTCGAGAATGGCATAACCAATGAGAAGGCATGAAAACACGATATACCAGATGACCTGCATCTGTTCAAGACTGAAGATGAGTTCATTGTTATCCATGACCAATTTCCTTTACGTAGGTTTCCATTGCATGAAAATGCGTCGCCTCTTCTTCCTTAATTTCCGGCCCGTGGAAGATTTTCTGGGAGAGAAGATAAATAAAGAGAATGAAAAGCAATGTATAAATAATGCCAAACATGATGATCGAACCGAGAACCTGCTCCGCCGACACCGCTTCCGAGAAGCCCTCTGAAATCCGAAGCAGATCGTAAACGATCCACGGGTAACGTCCCATCTCTGTGGAGACCCAACCCATTTGATTGGAGATCTGCGGGAAGATCACTGAAAAGACTAGCAGCCAAAGAAACCATTTCTTAGTGAAAAGCGTCCCTCTCGCCCAAAAGAAAACTCCCATAAAGCTTAAGATCAGCATTGATCCCCATCCCATCAGCATGAGTCGGTAGGTGAAAAAAAGCACGCTAATTTTGGGGCGGTCCTGCTTGGGAAACGCATCGAGCCCCTTCACTGTCGCATCAAAACTGCCATAGGCTAAAAAACTCAGCAGACCCGGGATCTCCACAGCATAATCGACAGTCTCGGTTTCGTTATTCGGAAAACCCGCCACAATCATGGGCGCATACTGCGTTGTTTTATACACCCCTTCTAAGGCGGCGAGTTTCATCGGCTGGTGCTTTGCGACGCTTTTGCCGCTTTGGTCCCCGCTGAAAAACTGCATGATGACGGCAACGAACGCGACGGCAAGGCCCATTCTAAGCCCAATTTTGGCAAACTGAACAAAACGCCCCCGAATTAAATAAAAGGCTGACACACTGATCACCAAAAAGGCTCCGGCAAGCCACGTTCCGATGATAACGTGTATCAAACGATCGACCGAAGATGGGTTGAACACCATGGCCCAAAAGTCGGTGATTTCAGCACGGGCTCCCAAACCCTCTCCTACAATATGGTAACCGGCAGGGGTTTGCATCCAAGAGTTTGCCACCACGATCCAGACTGCGCTGAAGTGGGCTCCGAGGCAAACCATAAGGGTTGAAAAGAAGTGAAGTTTCGGACCAATCCTGTCCCATCCAAACAATAAAAGAGCAAGAAAACCTGACTCTAAAAAGAAAGCAAAGACCCCCTCCGCCGCCAAGGCGCTGCCGAAAACATCGCCGACAAAACGGGAGTAGGCTGCCCAGTTCGTTCCGAATTCGAACTCCATCACAATACCGGTCGCCACACCGATTGCAAACGTCAAGGCAAAGACCCGCGTCCAAAACTTTGCCATGTCGAGGTAAATGGACTTTTTGGTCCATAGGTAAAACCCCTCCATAATGACCATCATCACTCCCAGTCCGATACTTAAGGGCGGGTAGATGTAGTGAAACATGATTGTCAGGGCAAATTGTATACGAGAGAGCGTTTCGACATCCATAAGTGTGCAAAAGAGGGGTTGATTCGGCAAAACACCATCTTGCAAAGAAAGGCTAAAATTGACAAGATTTTTTTTCAGATTTTTGACAGGCAATCGAAAAGGCTTTTGCTCGCCGGGACAACGTCTCTATTTTGAAAAAAGTGCGGGACTTTTTCGAGGGGCAGCCACTCGTAGGCGATGTATTCGTCGCTAAGGTAAGAAGCGGCCTCTTTGCCTAAGGGATCCACTTCCAGTTTCATGCAAAGATCAATGACATTGTCCTCTTGATCCCAGAGGAGGACAAAGGGAGTGATTTTTGTCACAAAATCGGGGTCCATCCCCACCTCCTCTGTCAGCTCTTCAAAGATCTGTTTTTGGTAGTCCACCTCTTCTTCTGTCGCGAAATCGATGGAAACCCCGCCCGAAGGAGCAAACTCCCAATGCAGTGGGAACTGCGTCGGCCGACTCGATCGTTTACCCAGCAGGCATTGAGCATCCGAGACAAGAATCGAAGAAACGCCCACAATGGTCATCCCGAGCTTTTTTTTTAGTTCCCGATCGACACACTGCGCATAAAATGTGCGATAATCGTTGAAGTTTCCCACCATGTGATCTGTGTAGAGCTCTGTCATCTGAAAAATTTTTCCGTCGAAAAGATCCCAATCGGTGATTTTCGACGCCTGCGACCAAATATCGTCAATCCGGCTTTGCATATGAGGAGTCAAAGAACTCCTTTTTTTTGGGTCGAGAATCAATCGGAAATTCTCGGAGATAGGGATCCGCTTGACAGTCGATGTCATGGCGCCCCTTTCTTAAAAAGTGCGGCTGCATCGTCCCATGAGGCGATGTGATGAACATCGTCGCTAGCCACTTTTTGACCTGTTCCAAAAGCGACAGTCCGGATGCCTGCTCGCGTTGCAGCCAATATTCCATTTTTAGAATCTTCAAACGCTAAGACATCCTCTGAATTGAGGTCCGCCTGTAAAAGCGCGCGCAAATAGACTTCAGGATGAGGTTTGCCGTTTTGAAAATCTGTACTCGACACAATGCCATCTATAAGAAAACGCATTTGGGTGCGGTCAAAAACGCGCTCAACAAGCGCCCGCTCTGCCGATGTGACGACATAAAGGCGTATCCCTTTCTCCTTAGCGTCTTCAAGAAATCGGGCCGCTCCCGGAAAGAAGTCCACCTTTGTGGAATACAGGCTCAAACAAAGAGAGCGAAACAAGTCGCGAATCTCGCCTTCTGAATCTTTGATCTGATAGCGACGGCGTAAGTAAGAAACGATCTGCTTAATGTTGGGACCGTTTAGCGTCTCAAACTCCTCTTCCGACCCCTCTTGACCCATTGATTTCATGAAGTCAAAATAAACTTTTTTTAAGATCGGCAGGCTGTCGACGAGCGTCCCGTCAAAATCAAAAAAGAAGGCCCGGTACCGCTTCCAACTATTCCACGCCATCAAAGCGGACTCCTTCGCCCGCTTCTATACGGCGCTTGGCTTTCTTTCCTTCAATCACGGGTAAGAATTTTGGGTGATCGCCCCTCTTTTGGGTTCCAGGCCTTAAAATTTCCATATTGTGTCCTTCATTGAGAATGTCGCCGGGTTCGATCGTTTTCGTCGCTTGAATAGCCCTTTTTGCAAAGGCAAACAGCTCTTCTTCTTCAGGCGATACCCTCTTTTCTGGCACCCCTAACGCAACTTCTGCTTGCCTGATAGAGGCCACCATTTCCGAAAGCTCCGAAGGTTCTAAAGCAAAATTGTGGTCAGGGCCGGGCAGGGAGCGGTCTAAAGTGAAATGTTTTTCGATGATGCGCGCTCCGAGACCCACTGCAGCGACAGGAGCCAAGACAGCATCTGTGCTGTGGTCTGATAATCCCACGCTGACATGGTAGCGCGCCTTCAGCATGGGGAGGACGCTTAAGTGCAGCGCGCTCGTCGGAGCCGGATATTTCGCCGTGCACTGAAGAAGCGATGCTGAGACTCCTCCTGCCTGAGCAAAGGCCGCAAGCGCCCAAGAAATGTCGTCAAGATCGCTTGCCCCTGTCGACATTATAAGCGGCTTGCCTGTTTTCGCTAAGGCTTCAATCAGACGCAAATGGGACATTTCGTAGGAAGCGAGTTTGTGCCTCTTCACATAAGGGTTGACGGCCTCGAGGTCCTCTTCTGAGAAGACGGAACTCATAAACTCGAGTCCTTCGCGCGCGCACCAATCGGCAAGCTTTGGGATCAGGTCGTAGGGCATTTCAAGGGATTTGAAGAGATCTTCAATGTCGCTTAAGATGCCCGCGTTCGACAGATACCCGCTTTTGCCGGCCCCAGGCGCATAGACGCGATCCGCTCTGAATGTTTGAAATTTAATCGCGTCCGCTCCCGCATCTGCTGCAGCCTTGATCAGCTTGCGCGCTCTTTCTTCATCTTCTTTTGAGCTGCCCGCCTTCCAATTGGAGCCGGCTTCCGCAATGATGAACACACGATCATAACAATCAGGGTGGAGATTCAAAAGATAGCGATAAAGCGGAATCCTTTTGCCCTCGGCATACTCGTCGTGCATGCCGATAGGTTGATACCCGGCATTTTTAAAAGCTCGAATCGACCCCTCATTTTGGGCTTTAATCTGAGCTAATACTGAGTTGACC
Organism: uncultured bacterium; assembly: GCA_964629645.1. Classification (GTDB taxonomy): domain Bacteria; phylum Chlamydiota; class Chlamydiia; order Chlamydiales; family SLFE01; genus JAAKFL01. The sequence goes on from CAZVSU010000012.1 coordinate 40,259, forward strand.
GACCGCGTTTTTAGCCAGGAAGTGAGCGTTTCGAGCGCCGTCTTTGCCATCCCTTTTTGCCTATGTTTAGGCGCGATGCAAATCGAAATATCCGCACATGACTGCCAAGCATTCAACGGATGCATCACCGGTCTGAAAAGGATGTAGCCTACCCTCTCGTTATCGACGACAATGAATAGTGGAGGTAATGAAGGGACGGCATAGTAGGTCTCCAAAAAGTACGGAAGGTAGTCCCTCCACGGCCTTGCCTTTGACGACATCGACATCGCTAAGGTCACAGGGTCATTTCTCCAATCGTAGATCACTTTAATAGCGTCGCTGTTTGGCTGTACGCATTCAAATCGTAGATTCACCCGGAACTTCCTTCTGTTTGATATTCTGATTGATGTCGAGAAGAAGCGGATTGTCCTGAAGCAGCCTTTCGACGTCAGACAACCGAAACCCTTCAGGCAACGATTCAAAAATGCGCGTGACAAGCTCGAAATCTTCTCTTGTGTCGACTGTCAGTCTCAGGTGGGAAATATCGGGCTTCCTTTCAACCTGACTGATCGAAAATTGATCTTGGTGCTTCCGGATATATAAAGTCACGTGCTCTCTTTCACTCGGCGTTTTTGCAAGCCGGTTGACTTTTTCGAGGGCCTCTTTGGACATGATCTCAACATCGTAGCCGCGCGGGTAGGTTCTCAAAATCGTATTGGAGACATAATCCACTTGACCCGATAAAAAGTGGCTGAGCATCAAGTCGATAAGGTCCGGATCAAGCAAAGGGCAGTCGCTTGTCAGCCTGACAACAACATCGCAATCCCTTGATGCAGCCGCATATCGAGAGAGGACGTCGTTTTCAGAGCCCCGAAAAACTTTGACTCCCCTGCTCAGGCATAAATCTTCGATCGGATCATCAAGGGGGTTTGTTGTCGTGGCGACCACAATATCCCCCTCCTTAACGTGACGAACTCTTTCAATCAAGTGTTCAAGGAGAGGTTTTCCAAGGATCGGCATCATCACCTTTCCCTGCAGCCTCGTCGACCCCATGCGCGCTTGAATGATCAGAGCGATTTTCATGTTGAAAAATTCCACTTGAATGTCATGTCTTGTTCAATCTCCGAATCTATGGCGTGGTGAACAGGGCAAGCGTGGGCCGCTTTTTCAAGCTTTTCGGCAGTTTTTTGATCAATCGGGCGAGAACAGTCAACAATGATCGTGAAGGCTTTAAAATGACCGGAAGCATCCATCACTTTTTCGACTTCAATAGTTGTTCCCGTAAGATCGAAACCTAAGCTATTCGCCTTCATCGCCATAATGCTCAAAATACAAGAGCCGAGAGATCCCGCCAGAAGATCGGTTGGAGTGGGGTATTCTCCTATTCCTCCCCATTTTTCGCTCACATCCGTTGAAAAGTCGCCATCAACGCGTAAATCCCCTTCGTAAGTCATTTTGATAGAAGCCATACTATTTCCTCCTTTTTTGCAGTATTAACGCCCTCGATACAGAAAATCAAGTATTTATAAAGCCCTCGTCTTGATTGCCTTAGAATATGTGGCACACAGATTGCTTCTTGTTTTTGTATCAGGGGGAGATTATGCCAGAAAAAAAGAAGTCAAAAAAGCAGAAAAAATCAACGAAACAACAGCTTCTGAAACCGATCCGCATCGAGACAGCCGAAAAAATGAAAAGGGACCTCTTATTGGAAGAGAAAGAAGAAGAACAAAAAAAGAAAAAGAATTGACATCCTCCCCTTGCGCTAGGCAAGAGGGATCCTTTCGCCAAAGGCTAAGC